>JBGQLV010000021.1:0-33952 GCA_041500225.1 Thermodesulfovibrionia bacterium
GGTTATTCAATGTTATCAATCGTTACTGATGAAAATATTCAGGCTCTCTGAATATCATATGTCTTACAAAGGTGCTGCTGGTAAAGCTTTTTCTGCATATATGCCTGCCTTAAAATGAATGAATTGCTTTTTTTGGGTTAAGGTAAGTTTTTAGATAAAGTATCCTCCTAAAGCTGACATGCTTTTTTACCTACTAATTTTGGTAGGTGTTTTATTTCGTAATACCTTTTAAATTAATATGTGCTTTTTATGAATAAAAGCAAACACATCCGCTATAAAGAGATTGAAAACTAAGGTGAAAACCGTATTGGTAGTAGATGATTCAACTACTTTAAGAGAGTTTATTTCCTTTATTTTAAAAAATGCAGGATATGATGTCGTTATGGCAGAAAACGGGAAAGATGCGTTGAATAGACTCAATGGACTCAACGATGCGAATGTAGACATTGTGATAACTGACCTCAATATGCCTGTGATGAACGGTATTGAATTTGTTAAACAAATGCGTGGAACCTCTATGTACAGATCTATCCCTGTAGTATTAATGACAACAGAGCTCCATGAATCGAAGAAGCAGGAAGCAAAACAGGCGGGTGTAAGCGAATGGATTAACAAACCGTTTACTTCACGACAATTAAAAGATACTATCAAAAAATTTATAAAGTAATCTGCAGAAATATTATTCGTCTGAAATAATCCCTCGCCTGAATGCTTCAGATACGGCCTGAGTTCTATTAATCACATCGAGTTTTCGGAACAGGTTTTTGATGTGAAAATTAACCGTATTTCTGCTTATATGGAGTATTCTTGATATATCCCAACTTCTTTTACCTTCTTTCAGCCACTTCAGGATCTCTTTTTCCCGATTGGACAACACAGGAGTTTCCCTTTTCATAGCTTCCATCTTTGGCCTTCGCACTTCCACAGCTCTTTTAATAATAGTAATAAGCTTATCGAATTCCGGAGGTTTAGTAATGAAATCATATGCACCCTGTTTAACAGCTTCAACAGCAGTAGGGATATCTCCGAAAGCGGTCAGGATGATGATTGGAACGTGAGAGTCTATCTTTTTAAGTTTTTGCATGGTTTTGATGCCATCCATTTGGGGCATCCTCAAATCAAGGAGTACGGCATCGAAAGAATTATTTTTAAATATTTTTATTGCATTCAATCCGTTTGATGCCTCTGCCGCACTGAACTCTTCATCTATCAATATTTCTTTGACTATAGCCCTGAAAGCATCTTCATCATCAACTATCAGTATTTTTTGCATCCATATCCTCCTGTTGTTATGCTAAGGGAAGGTATATCTTAAATGTAGTTCCTTCCCCTTCCTTTGTATCAACATCAATATATCCACTATGCTCACCTATTATTCCGTACACTATGGATAGTCCGAGGCCTGTTCCCTTTCCAACTTCTTTTGTGGTGAAAAAGGGTTCATAAATCCTTTCTTTTATCTCTTTGCTTATTCCAGTACCTGTATCTGAGATTGAAATTAGAGCATATCTCCCGGGCTTTTTAAAAGTTCCTTTTTGGAAATCCTCCGCCTCAATATGTGCAACCTCTGTTTTTATAAGAAGCCGCCCTCCTTCCGGCATGGCATATAATGCATTGGCGATAATGTTCGTTATAACCTGTTCCATCTTCAAACGGTCAGCCATCACTATAAGAGGTTCATCTGTAAGGGTCTCGATATATTCAATATTTTCATTGATAGCAGATGAAAATATTGGATTCATTTCTTTTATAAGTGTGTTGACGTCCACAGGGGCTGAATAAATCTTTTGTGTTTTGCTGAAGACAAGCATTGCCTGTATCAAGTCTTTTGCTCTCGTGATTGAGTTGTTTATATCCAGTATATACTTCTGTAAAGGACTGTCATCGCCGATCTTCTTTGTTAACATGTATATGTTCCCTTTAATAATACCAAGAATGGTGTTAAAGTCATGGGCGATTCCCCTTGCCAGCGTTCCCACTGTTTCCATCTTTTTTGCCTGAGCAAGATGCTCTTCGAGCAGCCTTTTTTCTCTTTCTCTTTTTCTTAAATTTTCAGCCATCTCATTGAAAGTGGATGCTATCCTGCCGATTTCATCCTTTGACTCGATAGATATTTTTTCAAAATTTTCCTCCATGCCCAGTCTTCTTACACCTTCTGTCAGTCTCTCAAGGGGCTTTGTGACTCTCCTCACAGCAATATAGATGATAGCGGCACTGGATAATATAAGTATCAGAACCATGATTGCATTTCTCAGCAGGATAGATATCATTTCCTTATGAAGACAATCCTTGTCAAATACAATCTTTACATACCCGATTATTTTCTCGGTTTTCGCCGACCCTTTATAGTCGAAATAAAGCTTTTCTTCAATGTTTGGAGCTATTTCCATGAACACAGGCCTTGTGAATTCAAAGGTGTTCCCTGTTTCGACGACTTCAAGTGACTGTGGGGTTATTAGTCTTTGAGTTATATCTCTCCTTAAATCTCCTTCAGCCTGATCGGGCTGCTTTCTTGAAAAGTTCTTGTTTGCAATATACAGAACTTTCAAATCAGCATTATAGATTGAGACTGTTATGATATCCTTATGATTTAAGATGCCCTGGGAGATATCTTTCAGCAATTCCTTATTTTCTGAAAATATCCCTATCTTAGAGCTGTGCGCCAAGAGTCCTGTGAGTACTTTACCGTTATATAAAAAGTGTTCCTTATACTTTCTGTACTCGTGGTAAACAGTGTAAGAAGTAAATACGAATGACAAAATAAAAATAACAGCTATAAAGGCTTTGAGTAATTTGAAACCAAAGCCCTCTTTAAATCTCATGCCGGTTTTTTTATTCAATGACTTCAGCTCTCCTTAGTATTTCATTGTTAATAGTTATACCAAGCTTCTTTGCAATTTTATTGTTTATTATAAGTACCTTCTTTCTTGCATAAACCCTTATGGTGCCTTCGTGGCCTTCGGAAAGCCTTCTTGCTATTTCTCCGGCCTGAACTCCCATATCGAAGGGGTCTATATTTAAGGCTGCCAGTGCACCCATTTCAACATATTTTCTGGAAAAGGTGAAAACAGGCACACTATTTTGAAATGAAAAAAGTAACATATAATTAAAAGTCTCAGGGTTTACCACAGTCGGATCAGGCAACATCCAGAATATATCTATTTTATCTTTCATCTCATCTATTAGAGTTGGTATATCACCTAAATTATGGGCTATTTTAGAAACTATCTTAACTCCCCTGTTACGGGAAACCCCTACTGCTTCTTTAACGAATGAACCTGTGCGTTGTGGATCGTATATTAGTCCGATCCGTTTCGACGCGGGAAATATCTCTATCATGGCGTTTAGACAGGTCTCTGGTGATATGTCCATACTCACGCCTGATATATTTTTTTGCAATAGGATATCAACCTCTGAAGGTATTACCATTGTGTATATCACAGGCAGGTCTTTAATTGACTTTACCTTTTTGAAGGCATCTGTTCCGATTGCAAGGACTGCAACAGGAGATATCCGGGAAATCTGTTTTGGAAGGCTCTGTCCTTCAACTTCTGTAATTTCTATTACCGTGCAGTTACAAGCCTTTCTAAAGCCCTCGAGGGCATCATTGTAAGGTTTTAACTCAGAGCTTTTGACTGCAACGACCTCGAAAGCGTCTGCTGAAGCAAAGATGGAGATCAAGAAAAATATAGTGATTAGTACAAGTAGAGTGTGGTGTTTATTGATATGAGGTTGTTGATATATGTTATACATCAATTTATAGCGAACTCCAGTACTATTGCTGTCATTCTCGCCCCCATTTTCATGAGGGTAAACTCCAGCGGGAATCCAGAAGTTTTACGTGCATGTAGCTCCTGGATTCCGCATCTCGATACGAGTCTCGGAATCGAGTCGTACCGACTTCGCTGAGAGTCGCTCCGACAAGTGCGGAATGACGAAAAAAGCAAGAAATCCCAAGCAACTTTTAAGATATTGGGAGATTAATAACATAATTCCTTCATTAATGTATAATTTTTCTAAGGAAATATAAAGGAATATAAAGAAATAAGGTACTACTAAAATTGGTAGGCTTCCGGAGAGATGTCAGCCTGCGGCTACATTTATGGGACAGGCTGCTTGCTGTGGGTGAGTTCAATGTCCTGATAAATAAGCCTCTCCAGAGTTGCATCAAGGTACGGTCTTTTACAATCTACACCATTTATATCCCCATCACGCACCAGCTTCATATACCTGCATCCGCCGAAGCATAAAGGCAGGTAACTGCAATTCGGACACTCCTCATTCTTCCAGTTGTCAAGATTGTGGGACAGACTATAATCTGCTATGCCAGTATTTAAATCACCGACTCGGAATCCTTCCCTGCCTATCAGCCCAGGACATTTATAAAAGGCTCCGTCATAATTCACTACCAGACTGTCTCTGAGTTCTATCATACATGGTGAAGGTATAATCTTCTGTGTACCGTATCCCCGCTTTAAAATCTCTCCCCTTAAAAATATACCTGCATCAAAGAGCCATGGTTCGTTAATTGAGACACATCCGCCTGTGAAATCCGGCAATGCAAACTCAGGGCTTTCCTTTATTACAGGATAGAAATTTAAGGATGAAATCCTGTCAGGCGTTAGTCCATTATCCATAAGATAGTCAAGGAGTGAGGGAAATTCACTGTAGTTATCTTTTGTGTAGTTCCCGCCTATATGAATATTTATCATGTCACAAACATCTTTTATATTCCTGACAATCATATCAAAGGTTCCCCTTCCGGACTTGAAAGGTCGGAAACTGTTATGGATATTCTCAGGGCCGTCGAGTGTAATGTCTGCGCTTGTTAATCCAAACAGCTTAAGTTTCTTTATTATATCTGCAGAAAGAAGGGTCCCATTGGTTATGAGAGAGAAGCTGTATTTGATTTCATTAGCTTCAGCCGGCGATTTTAGTCTCTCTGATATATAAATAATAAGCTCAGTGCTGAGAAGAGGCTCTCCGCCATAAAATGTAATTTTTATTTCTTGTTTATTTGAAAGGACATTGTTTTTTACAAAATCTATAAACAGGTCTGCTGTCTCACGAGTCATGTAAAACTTACCTTTTCTTTTTCCTTCAAAACAGTATTTACAGGCGAGATTACAGTCGAGATTTAATACAACAATAGCCTTGAATTTCTTGTTGATAGCATTCAGCTCATCAATGAAATTGAGCATTTCCTCTTTTTCTGCATCTTCATCCTGTACAAGGAATCCAAGTTTTAAAAGTGTCTCTTTTTCCTCAGAAGATAGATTGTCTTTTTCAATATCCTCGAGTACTGATTTGGATATAAGAACAGAAGATGCCTTTTTGGTTGAAAAAAGGATATATGAGTCAGGATTTTTTTTGTGAGGAAATATCTTGCAGTATTTAGAGATCACCATATTTTTATGGTGGATCAAAAACCGAGGAAGAACGAGGCCCTTTCCTCTTAACAGCTATTCGCCTGCTACCCTGGCAACTTTAGTGGGGCAGCAGGTTGTGTCGGCTATTTCTTTTTTATCAACACCGCTGTTTAAAACTATGATGCGATTTTCCATTATATCGCTTATCGCTCCTTTACCTAAGTAAACTCTAACGAACTTTGAAAATATTTGCAAGCATTTAACTTAAAACTTGTACCTCAACCCTCCCTCAATCCATCTTTTAGGATTCTTATAGTCACCAATTGCATATTGAGAGGAGTTAAAGATATTATGAGCGGTGAGAAATGCCTCTAATGTATGATCTTCTTTTTTATATATACTCTTAATTACGTTGAGATCGAAGACAAAAGAGTTATAGTCACCATCGAATGTATTAATCCACCAGATATAATGGCCTTTTAAAACAGCCCTCAAGGATTTTTTATCATTATATTCGAGACCTAAGTCATACGTATATTTCGGCATTGTTAAATCTGTACTTGATCCCGATATTTCTATAAAGGTTGTTCCTGCAGAAAATGTCGTGTTATAAAAGGGAACGGTTTTTATCTCTATTTCTATCCCCTGCCGCCTCTGATCATCTTTATTTATTTTTGTCCATAATAATGGCTCTTCAGATATAATCTTGTCTACAATAACATCACTTATATCATGCCTGAAGGCAGAGATTTTTAACCATAAATATTTTAAAGCGCTTGTTTCAACGCCTAATTGATAAGACCAGACTTTCTCGACATCAAGGTCGGAATTTCCTATGTAAGAAAAATTTTCATTGGTTATAGCGGCGCTGAGAATCGGGATACTGAAACCTCTTGCTACAAAAACTCTTAAGATCGTGTTGTCTGAAATCTTATAAGTAATACCAAGGCTTGGACTTACAAATCCCCCTGTTATATTTACATCATCATATCTTATGCCTGGAATAACTGAAAATCTGTCGAGTATTATCGTATCATTGGCAAAAACTGCAAATTTTCTTAATCTCTTTTCGTTTGAGGTATATTCTGCTGTATCGTTATCATAATCGCTTCCGACAACTATATTGTGCTTCTTATATTTATATGTGAGTTTTATGCTTGCTCCATATGTATCGTCATACACCCTTATCTTAAAAATATCTCCTGTACTTAATGTCTCAGATTCAAAATCATAGTCTAATTTAGTTCTTCTTAAAGAAAAACTCAGATCTAGATTATCGTTTAAAGATGTGTTTAAAGAAAGGCTTGTTAAAAAATTTGAAGTCTTGTCGCTGTCAGAAAAATCATATTCAGGAAAATTGCCGTCTCCTCGTTTATTTTTGTTGTATAAAACGGTAAAAAGCGCTGTAGTATTTTTTGATATGTCATAAGACAATTTTGCATAAATATTATTACCCGAAAAATCCATGTTATCCCTCAGCCCGGGCAGTCCATCCGCCTGCAATCTGCCTGCATAAAGATAATAACCAAAATTATTCTTCCTGCCGTATACCTCTGCCCTGAAATCACCGGTATTATCTTCGCCGTATGAGGCATAAAGCGTACCTTTTATCTTTTCTTCTTTGCCGGGAGATTTCGTGATAACATTTACCACACCTCCCAGTGATGAGCCCCATGTTGAAGAAGCAGGCCCCTTGATAATCTCAATCTTCTCTATGAATTGAACAGGAAATTCCCCGGTAATTGTAGAGTTTTCAGACGGTGAAGTGATGGATATCCCATCTATAAATACAACAACATGATTATAAAATGATCCCTGAATAGAAGGTGAGGTCAAATTGCCTAATCCGCCCCTGATGTCGACCTGCACGCCGGTTATTGTATTCAGAACATCTGTCAGTGTATGAGCATTCATCAGCTCTATATCCTCTGCCGTAACTACCGAAACATTCTCTGCAACCCGTGTGATAGATTGAAGGCTTCTTGTGGCAGATATTACTTCAAGCTCTTCCTCTTTGAAATACATGAGGAGGAATTTTTTCTCTTCTTCGATTTGGGCATAGACAGTGGAGGATAGGAAAAACATGTGAAAAGTAAAAAAAGAAAGCATCAATATTTTTATGCTTTTCATTTCGCTCTTTTTCTCCTTAAGAGGGATAAAATTTTGTTATTTTAACCTATTGCATCAGCAATATCCACTCACCTCTACTTCTTATAACTGGCCTGATTATGCACTATCTCAGCGCCAATCAGAAAGATGCACGAAAAATAAAACATCCACAGAAGAAACATAACAAAAGCAGTCAACGGGCCGTATATTGTGCCGAACTTTACAACTGTTCCAACATACCAGGTAAAGATATGCTTTGCAATCTCAAGGAATACTGTTGTAAAAAGTGCTCCAATAAATGCGTGTGAGATTCTAACCCTGGTTTTAGGGGAAAAAATATAGATTATTGTAATGGTAAAAAGAACCATGAAAAATGGCACCACATACCGTATAAGAAAGACTGTTATCATACCTATCCTTAATTCTGGAAAAACTTCCTTTAACGCCCTTAGGAGGGGGATCAACGATGTTGCTGCAAAAGAAACGATAAGCATAATGATAATAAGCGTAACAATAATCAATGACAGGATGATCGACCAGAAAAATGCCCGTTTCTTTTTGACCTTGAATATTACATTTAATGCATTCTCAATGGATGAGAAAACCGGTAAGGAAAGGATTCCGTAAAGCGCCAGGCTTAATTCACCAATGCCTTTGAATGTGATGAGTTTTTCCAGTTGCTTTGTAATCTCAGATGTTATATCAGGGAAAAAATTTACAAGCTTATTAAAGAAAAATTGGTAGAATCCGTGATAGTGTCCGAGTAGATATCCAAATATGGTTATCAGGAAAAGACTGAATGGCACAAGCGCCATCATAGTAAAATAAGAAATTGAGCCTGCAAGCATAATCCCGCCGTCTTTAAAAAAATCTATAAAACTCCTTATTATGATTTTTATATATTTCATCTGAAGATACCCCTACACTTTTCTGTCATTTCGGCTCTTGTTCTATCCTTGTCGGGAATCAGTCCGAAATCCTCTTCCCCTTGTGCCATTCAGTCGACATGGATATTTCATATAAAAATCATCTTTCAACCTTTTTTCCCCTTTCTTTGGGTTTAACATAAATCCTTATCGGCGTCCCTTTAAACGAAAACCTTTCTCTTAACCCTTTTTCTATAAATCGTATGTGTGCATCTTTTAAAACAGAAGGATGATTAGCAAAAACTACAAAAGCAGGCGGCTCTGTCTTGACCTGTGTTATATAGTAAAATTTCATAGTCTTACCTTTCACAGATAAATATGCGCCTGACAAAGCCTCTCTGAAAAACCTATTTAGATCTGCTGTTGGTATCCTTTTCCCCCTTTCTTTTATTATCTCGTCAATCATTGGAAAAATGTTTGTAATGCGTTTCTTCTCCAGAGCTGATACAGTCAGAACAGGCACATAGGGCATAAACCACATCTTCCTGCTCAGTTTATCTACCAATATTTTATATGCCTCCTCAGGTTTATCAACAAGATCCCATTTGTTCAGAAGAAAGATTGCACTCTTGCCGTATCCCTCAACAATACCTGCTATTTTCTGGTCTTGCTCTGCTATAGCACTATTTGCATCTATGACAATCAGTGCTATATCGCATCTCTCTATGCTCCTGATCGCCCTGACCATTGAGAACCTATCAATTGAGTAACCAACCTTGTCTTTTCTCTTGAGCCCTGCTGTATCTATTAATAGATATTTCCTGCCATAATAAGTACATATACTGTCTATAGAGTCTCTCGTTGTTCCCGGGACGGGACTCACTATCATCCTCTTCTTACTGAGAAGGGTATTAATTAAAGTGGATTTCCCTACATTTGGTCTTCCTACAACTGCAATCTTAGGATAATCAATTTTTTCCTCCACATATAATGGTAATATAGAAATTAGCTTGTCCATAAAGTCATCATACCCATATCCGGTTGCAGCAGAAACAGGCCATAATTCCTCTGCACCTATCGGATAAAAATCATGGAGCCTCTCCTCACGTGTTGGGCCGTCAATCTTATTTACTGCCCAGAGAACTTTTTTGCCTGATGCCCTGAGCAATCTTGCGAGGTCCATATCAGACGGGGTTAGGCCGTCCTTTCCGTCGAGTAAATGGATTATAACGTCTCCCTCCTCAATAGCAAACATAGCATGTTCCTTAATTTGAAGGAATATATCCTCTGGAGGTTCTGGGTAAAAACCTCCTGTATCAACAACAATAAAATTTTTGCCTTCCCATTCTGCATCGAGATAGTTCCTGTCCCTTGTAACACCGGGTATATCCTCAACAATCGCTGCATGTGACCCCGTCATTCTGTTAAACAGGGTGGACTTGCCAACATTCGGTCTTCCGACTATTACTACAATAGGTTTTGGCATAGGTTTGATTTTACACTAAATTGGAATTGATTATTTAGTGTCTGTACATAAACTCATATTTTCTGTCATTCCTGCGGAGGCAGGAATCCAGAACCTATTAAAAACATTGGATTCCGGCTTAAGGACTGCCGGAATGACAGAGAGTATACGTTAGTTTATAAACAGACTCTATTTAAAACAATTCAGAATGAGAGGAATTTGTGAGGAGGGAAAATTCTTCTAAAAGCTTTAACCAGAGTTCTGCCAAATTAGTCATAGCCATATCGAATTCTTGATAGTCGGGCTGTTTTTCCATGTAATCAAGGAGTGGATCACAGAAATACCAGTTGCATCCCGAAGGCCGAAACGAGCGCTCCATAGAACAACCGTTTTCATTGAGAAACTGACATGGCTCTGAATCCTTTCTCCCGAACTCATTGTCAGGTGGTCTCAAGCCGAGGGCATGGATATATACAAGGTCTTCATAGTTATAATAACCGTGCTTGCTGATACAGCACACTTCCTTACAATTAGGGCAAACTGTCTGGGTATTTTTTTGTATAAAGGGGTTCATTTCCTCGATTCCCTCTTTTATTTTTCGTGCAAGTTCCTTGACCGTTTTGAATTTATATGCATATTGGTTAAAGGATTCTGTTAAATATAGAGAAACATGGTTATATATCTGAAGATCTCTACAATCCGGGTATTCAGACATTTAAACCTCGAAGATAAACTCTATCTCGACAGGGGAATTAAGGGGAAGAACATTTACACCGATTGCAGCCCTGGCATGTCTACCTGCCTCACCAAAGATTTCGAACATTAAATCTGATGCAGCATTTAATACCTTTGGCTGTTCTGTAAAATCAGGTGCTGAAGCAACATAACCTGTAATCTTAACGCATCTTTTAACCTTATTAAGACTTCCAATATTCGCCTTCAAAACTGATAAGGCATTTATTGCAGCAGTCCTTGCATCATCCCTTGCCTCATCTAAAGATACAGATTCGCCAACCCTTCCTTGTCTTAGAAGTTTCCCTTTTATTAAGGGTAATATCCCGCTGAGAAAGACAAGATTTCCTGTTCTCACTATAGGAATATATGAGCCGAGAGGTGAAGGAGCTTTCGGAAGCTCTATCCCGAGTTTTTTAAGTTTATCTTCAGGTGACATCATAATCCCAATTCCTCCGGTATTCCAATCCTTCCAAGCACTGCTGATGCAGCAGCAACTGCCGGGTTTGATAAATATACCTCACTTTCAGGATGACCCATCCTGCCGACAAAGTTTCTATTTGTTGTCGCAATAGCTTTTTCACCCTTTGCAAGTATTCCCATATGTCCTCCGAGACATGGGCCGCATGTTGGAGTGGAAACTACAGCCTCAGCTTCAACAAATATATCCAGCAGCCCTTTTTTCATTGCCTGTCTGTATATCTTCTGGGTTGCAGGTATCACAATCATCCTGACATTAGGGTTCACCTTCCTGCCTTTTATAACCATTGCAGCATCTCTTAAATCTTCAAGCCGGCCGTTTGTACATGAGCCTATAACAACCTGATCAATAAAAACCTCAAATAGCTCTGCTGCGGGTCTTGTATTTGATGGAAGATGAGGACATGAAACAGTAAGAGGGATCTTTGAACAGTCATAATCACGAATGTCAGCATATCTTGCATCTTTATCAGATTTGTAAAACTTAGATGGCCTTTTAGCCCTGTTTTTTACATATGATTTTGTTGTTTTATCAGGAACGATTATTCCGCTCTTGCCCCCAGCCTCAATAGCCATGTTACACATAGTAAGCCTTCCATGCATTGGAAGGTTCTTTATAGTTTCTCCTTCTAATTCCATTGCCATGTAAAGCGCACCGTCAACGCCTATATCTCCGATTGTATAAAGTATCAGGTCTTTGCCGCCGACCCATTTATTGAGTTTACCGTAATATATAAATTTCATTGATTCAGGCACCTTGAACCAGCATTCCCCGGTTGCCATTGAGGCAGCAACATCCGTTGAACCAACACCTGTTGAGAAAGCCCCGAGTGCGCCGTAGGTGCATGTATGGCTGTCGGCGCCGATGATTAAATCTCCCGGCACAACAAGCCCCTCTTCCGGAAGAAGGGCATGTTCAATACCCATCCTTCCTACTTCAAAATAGAGGCCGAGGTTATATTCTCTGGAAAACTCCCTGAGCATCTTGCACTGCTCTGCTGCCTTTATATCTTTCTGTGGTGCGAAGTGGTCGGGGATGAATGCGATCCTGTTTTTATCAAAGACATCCTTTGCCCCGATCTTTTTGAATTCTGATATTGCAATAGGCGCAGTTATATCGTTTGCAAGTATAAGGTCGACCTTTGCATTTATTAAATCACCAGGCGAAACCTTTTTCTTACCTGAATGTGCAGCAAGAATCTTCTCCGTAATCGTCATATATCCTCCTATCCTTTCCGCTCAAAAGACTTACCAGCTATTAGAACAAAGATAATAGAGGTAAGAATAATTATTATTATATCTGTTATAAACGGAAAATCGGGACTCATTTTACCTGCCTTAAAAGGAAAGATTACGTGCTTTATGGCATCCACTCCATAAGTTAGGGGATTTATCTTTGAAACTATCTTTAAAATATCCGGCAGGAGCTTTACAGGGTACATCGCCCCTGAAAGAAAGAACATTGGCATGATAATAAAGTTCATTATTACACTGAAACTTTCGTAACTATCATAGAATGTTGCAAGGACAATCCCGAAAGCAGATATAGAAAATGATATAGAGGCGCATATAATAATGACCCATATGAGTTGTAATATGCCGAGCTTAAAACCTATGAATGGAAAAAGGGCAAGGATAATTGCTGCTTGTATGGTTGATACAACTGTGCCGCTCAATGCCTTGCCAATAACAATAGAGAACCTTGATACAGGGGCAACGAGGATCTCCTTCATAAACCCGAATTCCTTATCCCATATTATGGATATGGATGAAAAGATAGAACTGAAGAGGATTGTCATTCCGAGTATACCCGGGAAAATAAACTGGATATATGGCACACCGGTATCAGGCGATACGAGTCGGGACATTCCTGCACCAACAATAAATAACCACAAAAGTGGTCTTGCGATTGTCGAAAAGAGGCGGCTCCTCTCCCTTACAAATTTCTTGAATTCTCTGGCGACTATTACATAGACTACATTAAATTCCACTATATTACCTCAACATAAATGATCAGAAATGAAATTACAGTTAGAAAAAACAATCCGAACAGAAAAACCATGTCTGCAATCTTTTCAAAAAAATCTGATTTTTTCTTAGAGCGCATGGATGTATACGATAAAACACTGGAAATAAGAAAGAGAATGGTTGCACATCCAACTAAATCGTCAATAATAGTTTCTATTCCGCCTTTTGTCCAGAATTTTATAAAGCTAAGTATTACAAAGCATAGCCCTAACAAATTTGAAGATGTTGGCAATATATGCCTCGATATATTTTTTTTATTGTCAGTACCTTCAGACATTTGGAATCCCTCCTCTCAATAATTTCCTTTTGTAAGCAAACCTCGTAACATATGATGTTTTTCTTCCTCTAATAACCCCTGTCCCTTCTTCTGTATGCACGTACAGATTCTCTTACAGAATCACCCGAGGATGCATCTTCTTCTCTTATTGTCTTACCCGTGAGCTTTAAAAACACATCATTCAGGGTAGGCCTCTGAAGCCTGACTGAAAGGACCTTTTCTCCAATTGTTCTTATTACTTCAGGAATACACGTATCACCCATAGCACATGTCATATAAAGCTCACTATCCTTCTCCGACACTTCGAATTTAAACAATTTTTCGATCTCTTTTTTTGCACTTGTATTATCGGTCGTCCTTATATAGATAACGTCTCCTCCAATAGCCTTTTTTAATTCATCCGGACTACCCATCGAGATTATTTTTCCATTATCAATGATCGCAATCCTGTCACAGACTTCTGCCTCTTCCATGTAATGAGTGGTCATAAAGATGGTTACATTATGTTTTTCTGGAAGTTCTGATATGAATTCCCACAGTTTAGTTCTGCTCTGAGGATCAAGCCCGAGTGTAGGTTCATCAAGAAAAAGAACCCTCGGCCTATGTATAAGTCCTCTCGCAACCTCAAGCCTGCGTTTCATACCCCCTGAAAATTTCTTAACGAGGTCATTCTTTCTCTCGTATAAGTCCACAAACCTTAGGGCATCATCAACGCGCAGCTTTATTTCATTTTTTGCTACATTGTAAAGATAAGCATGAAATATAAGGTTTTCATAGGCAGTCAGGTCTTTATCAAGGGTTGTATCCTGAAAGACTATACCAATAGCTTTTCTAACCTCTGAAGGCTCTTTCATACAGTCGTGTCCTGCAATAGAGGCTTTGCCGGAAGTAGGGGAAAGGAGTGTGCAAAGGATATTTATCGTAGTTGTCTTTCCGGCTCCATTTGGACCGAGAAAGCCAAAGATTGTGCCTTCTTTTACTTCGAAAGAAATATCATTAACAGCAGTGATATTGCCGAATCTTTTTATTAGATTTTCTACTTTGATTATTGGCATGCTATCTGTACCACTCAATCTTATTCTTTGGCGCGTGCCAGTGTATAAAATCATACCATATGCCAAGTGGCGCTTTTTCTACCCCTTTAAACCTCTTATGAAGTACGGGCAGGGCGTCAGGGACGTAAAGAAATGTACATGGCTGCTCATCAACCAGGATTTCATGAATCCTATGATATATCTTTTTCCTCTTCTCATAATCAAAGGTGCGTCTTCCCTCAAGCAGAAGGTTATCCACTTCTTCGTTTTTATAAGAAAAGAAATTAAATTCACCTTCTTTTGTTTTTGAAGAATGCCATATATCAAATATATCAGGGTCCCTTGAAAGTGCCCAGCCCATAATAACAGACTCAAAACGCTTCTTATCTATAAATTCATGAAGCATTGCCTGCCATTCAAGAACCTTAATATTCATTTTAATCCCGATCTTTTTAAGATTTTCCTTTATTATCTGAGCAGTCTTAAGCCTTGCCTCATTCCCCTGATTTACGAGCACAGTAAATTCAAATGGTTTACCGTCTTTTTCAAGTAAACCGCTCTGTCCTTTTTTCCAGCCTGCCTCTTCAAAAAGCTGCCTTGATTTTTCAGGATTATATCCAAGGTCTTTGACTTCAGGATTATATGCCCATGATTCCGGAGGGAATGGACCAGTGCACGGTGTTCCATAACCGAGCAGAACTCCGGCAATAATATCGTCTTTATTAATTGCATGAGTTATAGCCTGTCTTATCCTTCTGTCCGAAAATCTCTGGTCAAGTAGGTTATAACCTAAATATGTATATCCAAAAGAAGGATATCTGAATTTCTGGAAGTATTTATTGAAGAATTCTTTACCTGCCTGAAGTTTATACTGAGGAGGTGTTAGACCCATAAAGTCTATACCTCCGAATTTAAGCTCAAGAAACATTGTTGCTGTATCAGGGATGACCCGTGCTATATATTTATCTATCTTTGGCCTGCCCTCAAAATAATTATCAAATGCCTCAAGAACTATCTTCTGACCCGTTACCCATTCCTTTAATTTATACGGCCCTGTTCCAACAGGATTTCTACTGTAATATTCATTTGTTATATCTTTTCCTTCAAGTATATGTTTAGGTATTATACCCATACCCCATGACTCAATCGCAGGAGCATAAGGCTCTTTGTAAATCACCTTTACCGTGTATCTGTCTAATGCCTCGACCTTTTCAACAGGCCCATAAGTACTGCTGTACGGTGTTGGAACTTTCGGATTAATCACTGTGTTATAAGTAAAAATAACATCATCTGCTGTGAACTCCACTCCATCATGCCACAAAACACCCTTTCTTAAATGAAAGATTATCTGAAGGCCATCAGTGGAAACCTCCCATGATTTAGCGAGGTCACCTGTAATTTTTATGTTTTTGTCATATTTTGTCAGGCCATTGTAAATCCATCCACTTATATCTCCTGATGCACTGTCAGAGGCGAGAAGAGGGAGTAATCTTTTTGCATCTGCAAGAGAGCCGACTGTTATGGCATTCGGTTTCTTTATCTCTGGTTCACGTGCGCAGGAAATCAGAGCTATAATCAGAATAAATAATAAAAAATAACGAACATGGTTAGTTTTCATTTCTTTAAGATATATACTTTATCACAATGAAATAGGGAAAAACGAGGTAAAGGCACTTTTCAAGATATTATAATTGGTATGTACTTACTTACATAATTTGTATAACGTATGAGTAATAATAATTTTAGCTTTGACCTTGCTATTCGTATATTTTCCAGCAAATTTAATGTCTTAGCCTCTTGAGAGGAATACTATGGGTGGTGTATTTAAGAGTCTTATTGAACAGGTATAATTTTTGCATTATATTTTATATACTATGAGTATAGGTACTAATACTAAAATCTCTATGTATAAGTGGATAATTAGATTATTACCATTCACTGTTGCATCATTTTTATTAATGTATATGGTTCTGCCCCCTATCGCCTTTTCGGCCCCATTTGGTCGTTCTCATGTTGTACATTGGTGGGATGACAGAGGCCCAAATTTATGGAATGGTTCTTTTCCTTTAACATGCGATAGTTGTCACCTTGATAATACCTTACACCATGAAGATCCGGTCTTATTTAATGATGGCAAAGTCTTTTCAGAAACCAGCGCTTGCAATAGCTGCCACAGTCCCAATGGTGCATTTGACGGTGTAAATGATGCAACGTTTGGTGCGAAGGCCAACTGGGACAGCGGTGTCTACACAGGCACAAATTATGAGAACCTCCAAACAGGAAAAGAACAATGGTGCACTACATGTCATGATGATGCTGCACCAATTATCAATGGAAGAACTGCAGATAATGTCAGCGGAAATAATATTGCTTATGGATATTTTATAAGCGGTCATGGTAAATATGATGTAACTTGTACAACTTGCCACGACCCGCAACTTGTTCATATCGATGATTATGATTGGACATATGGAACTACACTTGATTATACACAAGGATACAGATTAAAGCTTATTTATGGTAATACCCCTATGTTAATACCAAGAAATCCAAGTACATATAATGCCAATCAATTCCGCTTATGTTATTCATGTCATGATGAAGGTGCAATTTATGATGTAAATCCTCTTTTAACAGATTTTTCTGATCTTCTTGATATTTCTCAAAATAACCTCCACCGAGAGCATCTTAATATAACAACAAAATATTGGGATTCAGACAGAAGCGGTGAGACCAGTCCAATGTATGATTCAGGTATATCATGTCCTTCATGTCACAACCCACATGGTAAAGACTATAACAACCAGGCAACTATATCTATGACCCGTCAGGATCTTGGGATTATCCATAAAAGAGATGTAACAGGTTTATTTGGTTATTTTGAGAGCGGGGAATGGGGTAATCCAGGAGGGGATCTTAACTGCTTCAGCATGTGCCATCAGACTCCTAACAGTCCCAATTTTAAATACTATTACCATTTAGGTGCACGTCCTCCAGAAACTCCAAGATTCTGGACAAAGCTCAATTCACAAACAGATGTTACAAACCCTACATATGGTACCGGTGGTACTTTTCTTGGAGGAACTTTTACATCATATGATAGATACGGAGTAACAGAAACTGGACTTAGTATTACAAGTGGTACTCAGGGTTGCCAATTTCCTTCCAGTAATATAAATAGCAATGACGAGTATTATGGCGAAACTATTGATTTTTGGTATGTACCTAATTTCAATTTCTCTGGAAATACAACTACAAGATTCCTGTTTGACTACTACGATGATGCAAATAATTTCATCAGGATTCGAGTTGTAAACAATACTCTTGATTTTCGGATAACAATTGCTGGCAGTAGTGCTGGTCGCATCCTGACTACCAATGGATTAACCTGGACAGCAGGTAGTGTGCATCATATCGTATGTACCTGGGGTCCATCTCAAGGAATGCGTATGTATTTGGATAGGTACGAACCTTCTTATTCTACAAGTGGCGGACTGAATTACTACGGCGGAATAAACCAAACTGCGAGTAACTTCTATATTGGAAGACGTTATGATAGTGCTCTTCCAGCCAGTGGGATTATAGATGACTTTAAGATATACGGATATCAGTATCAGAATTTTGAAGGTGATATTACCCTATTCAGCAAAATGGGTTCAGCCAGTGAGATAACTACACCAATAAAAGGGAGTGGAGGGAGTGAAGGAGGTAGTGTTGGTCATGCAGCCGGTCAACAGGGAAATGGTGCGCGATTTTCAGCAACAAATAATGGTGTCGTAAATTTTCCCACTACCAATCTTAATCCTGTAGAAGACACCATAGACCTTTGGTACAGCCCTTCCTTTAGTATTGAAGGCAATGCAGATTCTTTAAAACATTTGTTTTCGTATTACATTGATGATTCCAATAAAGCTTTTATCAAAGTAGATATGGATACCTTAAATTTTACTATTATAATAGGTGGTACTTCACATACCTTAAAGACTACCGGCTTGACTGATTGGGACTGGTATCATATTGTCTGCACATGGGGGCCTGATGGAATGCATATTTATATAGATGATAAAGAGGCAAGCTATTCAGAAAATGGAGGGTTAAGCTATACAGGAGGTCTTCCTACAACTGTTATGCCAGCTAACTTTCAGATTGGCAATACCGGTGCTGGTGTCGGTAACCACTGTAGGGGTTTGATTGATGAACTGAGAGTTTATGGTTACCAGGGAAGCCCTCAATATCTTGAATTTCTTGTTGACTGTCCTGTGGATATCCAGGTTATAGGCCCTAATGGAAGAATTGTAGATAAGTTTAGAAGTGAAATATGGGGTGCTCAATATCTTGAACAAGACTTTAATGGTGATGGCAGTTTAGATGATAAGATAATCATTCCCCTTCATGGAACCGGTAACTATACCATTTTGGTGTTTCCTGAGCCTGGCGCAAATCCTGAAGATACATATACCTTAAGGATTATAGATGGTGAGAATACGCTCATTTTGGCAAAAGATGTGCCTGTTGGGAACATATCCAGCCAGCACACATATGAAATCAACGTTACTAATGATGGAATAAAGTTCCTTAAACTCCTCAGTCCTGAAAATGGGAAAGTCTTATCAGGATCTGTGCCCTTTGACTGGGAGAGTGTTGGTTACGATGGGTTCAGGGTACAATTTTCTTCAGATGTAAGTTTTAAAAGCAATAAAATATCCTACCCAAATAACAACAAATGGATATCTGAGACACTATATACCCCAACTGACAAAGAATGGAAGAAACTTGGAAAAATAAGCCAGAAATTTGGTGCTGTATACTGGAGGGTAATTGCGATAGATGAAGAAGGTAATATAGGTTCAAGTGAAACGAGAAGTTTCACGGTACGATGACTTAAATAATGTCAGCATTTTTTCTTAGGGGTTCCCGACCCCTTACGGTTTGTAGCTCATGTACGAATACCAAGCCGTGGGAAAACTATAAACTGCAAAACCAGCCATATAACCAAAATACCTAATGCTAAAAGCCAGTCACGCATTTTCTTAGCTCCTTCTTTTTGTCTACTTTAGAAATAACCTCTCATCGTTTATCTATAATTTCCTTTAAGGCATTTGCATCTTTATATCCTGCAATTACCCTGCCATCCGGCATAATCAAAGTAGGCGCAGCTGAGATGCCGAGTTTTTCAGCGAGTTTTATATTTTCATCAACAACGGATGTCTTACATTTCGGCTTGGGCAACTCTTTCTTCTCAAAGGCATCCTCAAGAAGGGCAAGTGATTTTTCGCAGACTATGGCTTTAGCTTTATCATATGCCCCGGTATGCACCTTTAGTGGAAACATCTTTATAAAAAAAGCAATATCTTTTCTTCCTTTTATAACCTTCTTCATCTCCTGATGAAGTTTTGCACAGAATGGTCACTCAGGGTCGTCAAAGACAATAACCTTATGTTTGGCATTTTTGTCGCCCATCACAAGGGCATCTTTTAGAGGTATCTGTGATACATTTACCTTATTAATATCTGCAAGCCGATCCTGCGAAAGATTCTTTTTCCCCTTAATATCAATTAGCGATCCTGATAATAAATATTTTTTAGAAAAATCAATATACACCAGCTCTTTCCTGCCGTTTGTCTGTAAAACTACCTCCCACATGCTTCTAACAGGAATAGTCCTGATGGTTAGTATCTTCACGCCTGGTATAAGTTCTTTCAACAAAGCCGATGCCTCATCTTTTTTCAGGTTATGACATTTTGAACAGTCCTGCCCTTTTGTAACAAAGGCAAACGAATTTGCTGCTGTAAAAAATATAAGAATTATAGTTAAAAGGAAAATAATCTTACGCAATATGTGCTTCCATAAATTTGTTTATATATTAACCTAACCGTTGCAAAAAAGACAGGGCAGATCCCGAAAGCTTTCGGGAAAAAACCCCGTCAAAGCGACAGGAATTTATTGTGATATACATGACTGCAAATCTCACGGCAAGTGAATTTTGCAATAAGGCTGGCTGACCTCGTTAAAGGGCTTTGCGGTGTCGCTGGCAGGCATTTTTCAGCACATCTGCCTCCCGTATCGAAACAATTTTTGCAACATTTAGGTTAAATTTAAAAGGGGAGGGGTTATAAATTTTATAAATAAGACAATGATTGTTATAAAATTCTGATAGTTTTTCGTTATAATCTGTTTATGACATTTACTTGTAGGTATTAATGTATAGAAAGGTTTGTTCCATAGGCAATAGTCGTGGAGTATCAATTCCGGTTGATATACTCGAAAAGCTTGACCTGTCTGTTGGTTCTGAGGTAGACATTAAACTTGATGAGGCAAGCTCAAGGATAGTGATTGAGCCTGTGAGAAAAAGGAAATATCCAAAAAGCGTAGACAGGGAATTTGTATCGCAAGTAAATAACTTTATCAAAAAGTACAGTCCTGCGCTTAAAGAGCTTGCCAAGAAATGAAACATTTAACAGCAGAACAGGTGCTTTTTATTCACAGCAAGTTGATAGATAAGACCGGTGGTTCTCACGGCATCAGGGATTTAGGACTTCTTCAATCCGGCGTCTTAAGAGCCAAGACAACCTTTGGTGGCAAAGAATTTTATCCTGATGTTTTTCATAAGGCTGCTGCTGCTCTTCTTATTGAATCCCTTATTAAGAACCGACCCTTTATTGACGGAAATAAGCGAACTGCTATAACATCTGCAGGTATTTTTCTTAAAAGAAACGGCTACGCTCTAAAAACCACACAGAAAGAACTTGAACAATTCACTCTCAATATTGCTAATGGTAAAGTTTCTACGCTTGATGCCGTGAAGTGGTTTAAAAGACATTCATCTAAGTGATGAATAAGCTATAGATATCTTTTTCCTCCTGGATATTGCTTTGTACTAACCTGTCAGGGTTTTGCACCTTCCTTAATTGAGAGCAGTTCGACATCAAAAATCAAAGCTGCATTTGGTCCGATATCACGCCCGGCCCCACGTTCTCCGTAGGCAAGATTAGAGGGAGTAAACAACTGCCACTTTGAACCAACCTTCATCAGTTGCAAGGCTTCGGTCCAACCAGCAATTACACCTTTTACCGGAAAGGTTGCCGGTTGTTCTCGGCGGTAAGAGCTGTCAAACTCGGTTCCATCAATTAAGGTACCGCGATAATTTGTAGTTACCGTATCGGTTAACTTGGGCGTCTCGCCAGTGCCTTCCTTGATTACCTTGTATTGCAAACCGCTCGGCAAGGTTATTACACCTTCCTTTTTCTTGTTCTCAGCAAGGAATGCCTCCCCTTCTTTCTTGTTTTTCTCACCGAGTTCCTTTAAACGCTCGGACTGTTTAGAAGCCATTTCCTTCTGAAAAGCCATCAAGGTATCGTTAACTTCTTGCTCGGTCATTAATGCCTTGCCGCCAGAAAATGCATCCTTGATTCCAGATACAAGAGCATCTGGATTAACATCAATCGCTTGTTTTTTTAGATTGTTACCAATATTCATTCCTATACTGTAACTGACCTTGTCCTTCTGATCTTTTAGTACCGGCTTTTCCTCCGCACTAACCTGACTTACTAATAGCACAAAACCTAAAACTGCTATCAATTGTAATTTCATTTAACATCCTTTCTTCAAAAAATTATTTTTACTCCCTCTGCAAAAAAGATCTTTTTGCAGCCTGAACAAATTGACTTATTATAAGCTCATTTTGTAAGATTGTCCATTATGCTGACTTTAATTTTGTTATAATCATACTATATCGTAAAGGAGATTAAAAATGAAGGTTATAGCTTTTAACGGGAGTCCGAGAGAAAAATCAATCAATCCCTAATCTTTCAAACAACTTCACTATAATTGTGTTTGATATAACTATCCCTTTTCTTGTAAGCGCGAGATAGCCTCTATTAATCTCAAGATAACCTTCATCAATTAGTTCTTTTGATGCATCGAGAAGACTGTTATACCCCCCTATATCCCCCCTTGTTAAGTGGGGAATTGATGTGTGTATATCTCCCCTTGGCAAGGGGGGAAGGAAGGGGGGTAGTTCATTAATGTTTATCCCTTCTGTCTTTCTCAGTCCGAGAAATATGAATTCTTTAAGGGCTTCTGCAGATGTAGGCTTAGCTGATTCTATCTCAGGGATTATCCCGTTGTTTAAATCTTCTATATATCTGGTAATGTCTTTAGTATTGTTTGAACGTATTCCATTGATAAAAGAGTGGGCTCCTGTACCAACTCCGATATATTCCCCTCTATCCCAATAATTGAGATTGTGCATACATTTGAATCCTGGTAATGCAAAGTTGGATATCTCGTAGTGTTCATATCCACAGCTTGCAAAATAATCTATTGCGTGGTTGTACATTTCAAGGATTAGATCTTCATCAGGCATATCAATTTTATGAGATTTTATTAATTTGTAAAGCGGCGTATTTTCTTCAGGTGTAAGTTCATAAGCAGAAATATGGGTTGGTGATAATCCAACTGCCGTTGAGATAGAATTATGCCATGAGTCCATTGTCTGTCCTGGGATTCCATACATTAAATCAACTGAAAAATTATTTATGCCTTCTTTTTTAATTATCTCAATTGATCTTGAAGCATCTTCTGATGAATGAATCCTCCCAAGTGTTTTAAGTTCGTCATTATTAAATGATTGTATTCCAATGCTAAGCCTGTTAACCCCCAGAGAAAGCACTGTATTTATTTTAGATTCATTTATTGTTCCGGGATTTGCCTCGACTGTTATTTCGGCAGAAGAGGAAAAATTGAAATTATTTCTAAGGCAATTAAATAGTTGTCTGAAACAATCATTGGGAAGAAGAGAGGGTGTGCCGCCTCCTATATAAATTGATTTCAATGTCGTAGAGAAATCTTTTTTAAGGTAAAGTTCTTGGCGGAGAGCATCAATGTATGTCTTTGCGACTGACTCATCATATAGCACAGAAAAGAAATCGCAGTAAATGCACTTTCTTATGCAGAACGGAATGTGGATATATAGGAAATCAGTCTTCATTCGCAAATTGTAAATTTAAAAAGGCAGGGTATGGTGCTTGAGCGGCTTATTTTGCCGATAGTCCGAGAGTATCTATACAAATATTAATAAAGAGGCAAAATCCTCGGAGGTCGAAGACCGAGAATGAGCGAAAGCACTATGCCCTGCCATCAAAGACCTCAGCAAGTGTAAGCTTGTCCTGCTTGTCAGAAACTAAAATGGCATCTCTAATCATTTTACTTTAAGGACTGCAAGAAATGCCTCCTGCGGAAGTTCAACCTTTCCTACCTGTTTCATCCTTTTCTTGCCCTCTTTTTGTTTTTCAAGCAGCTTCCTCTTCCGGGTTATATCACCGCCATAACACTTGGCAATGACATCTTTTCTGAGCGCTCTCACACTTTCCCTCGATATAATCTTATTGCCGATTGCAGCCTGTATTACAACCTCAAACATCTGCCTTTGTATGATTTCTCTCAGCTTCTCGGTAAGCTCCTTCCCTTTATAATATGCCTTGTCTTTATGAACTATCAAAGAAAGCGCATCAACAACTTCACCATTGATTAGTATATTGAGCTTAACAAGGTTTGATTCTCTGAATCCGATGAAATCATAGTCCATGGATGCATAGCCTTTTGATAATGATTTTAATTTGTCATAAAAATCCCAGAGGATTTCATTTAAAGGTAGCTCATACTCAACCTTTATCCTGTCTTTTCCAATGAACGTGAAACTTTTCTGAAAACCTCTTTTTTCCTGACACAAGTCCAATATTGGACCGATAAAATCTTTAGGCATTAAAATAGTTGCAACAACAAAAGGCTCTTCTATAATCTCGTATTTTTCCGGCAGTAGTGCCGGATTTTCGATATATAAAATATCTCCACCTGTTTTTGTTACCTTGTAAACAACTGTTGGCGCCGTGCTTAAGAGTGACAGGTCAAATTCCCGTTCAAGTCTTTCCTTTACGATCTCCAGGTGAAGCAGTCCCAAGAAACCGCACCTGAAACCAAAGCCGAGTGCCAAAGATGTCTCCGGCTCATAATTGAAAGAAGAATCATTAAGTCTTAATTTATTCAGTGCATCCCTGAGATTTTCATATTGATGTGATTGGGTTGGATAAAGACCACAGAAAACCATCGGTTTTATATCTTTATATCCAGGGCATGGCTCTTGTGCAGGGTTATCAACATCGGTTATAGTGTCACCTATTTTTGTATCAGTAACGCTTTTTATGCCTGATATTATGTAGCCTACTTCCCCTGAAGACAGCTCCTCAGCAGACTCCATTTTAGGCGAAAAGATTCCAACCTGAGATACTTCAAAGACATTCTCCGTTGCCATCAGTTTTATCTTTTTGCCAGGCATTACTTTCCCGTCAAATACCCTGACAAGAACGATAACACCCTGATAGTTATCAAACCATGAGTCGAATATTAAGGCTTTTAAAGGATTATTATCATCTCCTGCCGGAGATGGAATTTTATTTACAATAGCCTCAAGGATTTCCCTGGTTCCTATCCCTTCTTTTGCGCTTGCAAGTATGGCATCAGAACAATCAATACCGATTGCATCTTCTATCTGTTCCTTTGTTTTTTCAGAATTTGCAGCAGGCAGGTCTATCTTATTTATAACCGGAATTATTTCAAGATTATGCTCTAATGCAAGATATGCATTAGCAAGCGTTTGTGCTTCAACCCCCTGTGAAGCGTCAACCACAAGTAGAGCACCCTCACAGGAAGCGAGACTCCTTGAAACCTCATATGAAAAATCAACATGTCCTGGGGTGTCAATAAGGTTAAGGATATAATCAATACCATCATCGGCTTTATATATAAGTCTCACTGAATGGGCCTTTATGGTAATGCCTCTTTCTTTTTCAAGGTCCATTGAATCCAGAACCTGTTCAGTCATTTCTCTTGCACTCAAAGCACCGGTATATTCAAGAAGTCTGTCTGCAAGTGTAGACTTCCCATGGTCTATGTGGGCTATGATGGAAAAATTACGTATGTTTTTTGTCATATTCAATCGAGGATCAATATCGAAGTCTTTTATTTTAACACAAATGAGTTAGAAACGTGGGGCAGGGCTTGGATCAAATTGTTATGTATCCCCGGGATTTTCTTTTGTGGGGCTCTCAGGTTTTGAAACATGATGCTAATTGGGAAATTCTTTTAAACCCATTCTCTCTCTTTCCATTTCCTCTTGTATTTTTCAAGCATGATAAAAGCAAGCCATAGTTTTTCCATACTATCAAATTTTTCGAAGTATGATGCATTTTCACCCATTAAGACATTACTGAATGCTATGGCTAAATCCCAGGGCATTGCATAATTTTCAATTACCATCTCTTGCAGTTGGTCTTGTCTTGGAAGCCAAACAGCCTTTATTGTTTTTAAATAAGACAACTTCTTCTCAAGATCACTTGTAATTGGTTGACATGGTGAAGTTATGCCTAATGACATCGAGACATAAAAGTCTCCAAACTCAGGTTGCCACTGCTCTTGTATCTCTTCTATACTTTCACACATCCTGATATAGTTAGACGATTTATCCATAAAACCTCGTAATTGTCAAAACATAAGGGCTATCTGACGCAGAGGGATCCTCACTATACACTCAACTCTTCGCATAATCTAAGAAATTCTTCTTTTACTTTCGTCAAAGACGGCAATTTGAGTTCATCTAATTCGTGATCTATCTTTTTAGCTGTTCTAAAGTCCATGTCAGTAAGATAATTTTTTTTAATCTCGTCTGCGGTTTGAAATTCATGAAATAGGTGTTTCTCGCTTTCGGTACGTCTTTTCACATTACTAAGCTTTCCTTTGAGATCTTCACTTTTATAATCTTCAGGTAAAGCCCGCAGAATGGGGTCGAATACTTTTTGATTAAGAAATTTCAGCAATTCTTTTCTTTTTCCTTCATCTGTTCCTATCATTTGATTTAATCTCCTCGTTTAAAGATTATTTTAAATAGTGATGTGTTAATTATATACTAAAAATATCGAACTTTTAAGGGGCAATTATTATGAGATTCGAATGTAAAAATACTATAGATTCATAATATCCATTCAATGGAGTGAAAGATTCATAGATTATGATCAGCCTATCGTGGACCTCTTCCTCAAGTTGCGTCTTTGAAATCTGTTATAATAGTGGTTATTATAACTGGTAATCGATAACGCAAATACTAAATAGTACTCTTATTAAATTTAACCTTTTTAACAAGGCAAGCAATTAAATTTGGACCCTCAACCGGCATTTTGGAGCAGTCCCGCTGCTGAACTTCTTCAGCAACTGCAAACAACTCCACAGGGACTGACAAATGATGAAGCACGGCAGCGCTTTATCCGCTACGGTGCTAATCTTCTGAAGCCCAAAAAGAGATCAAACACACTTACTCTTCTGCTTTCTCAATTTAAAAGCCCGCTCATCCTTATCCTCATCTTTGCAGTTGGATTGTCATTTTTCTTGCACGATCCTGTCAATGCCGGCATCATCCTAACAATTGTCTTAGTAAGCGGTCTTCTCGGTTTCTGGCAAGAACGGGGAGCAGCAAATGCAATCGAAAAATTGCTATCCATCGTACAAATAAAAGCTGAGGTGCTACGCGATGGTGCTATAAGGGAAATTCCTGTTGAGGAGATAGTGCCTGGAGATATCGTCATACTCAACGCCGGAGACGTTATTCCGGGAGACTGCCTGATTATCGAATCCAAAGATCTCTTTGTGGATGAAGCCGCGCTGACCGGTGAAACATATCCTGAAGATAAAATATCCGGGATATTGCCGGAAGAAACTCCTCTTGCTCAGCGGACGAACACTCTTTTTATGGGAACACATGTAGTCAGTGGCAGCGCGAAAGCACTGGTTGTCCACACAGGCAAGGAAACTGAATTCGGCAGGGTTTCTGAACGGTTGGCGCTCAGACCATCTGAGACTGAATTTGAGCGTGGTGTCAGGAGATTCGGCTACTTCCTCATGGAGGTTACATTGCTGTTGGTAATTATCATTTTTGCAGTCAATGTATACCTGGCGCGCCCGGTTTTGGATTCATTTCTCTTTTCTTTGGCACTTGCTGTAGGATTAACCCCGCAACTGCTGCCTGCTATTATCAGTGTCAACCTTGCCCACGGTGCAAAATACATGGCACTCAAAAAGGTAATTGTTAAACGCCTTGCCTCTATTGAAAACTTCGGCAGCATGAATGTCCTTTGCTCTGATAAGACCGGCACTCTAACCGAAGGGGTGGTACATTTGAAATCTACTCTTGATGTTGATGGGAATGAGAGCGAAAAAGTCCTGCTCTTCGGCTATCTCAATTCTTTTTACGAGAAGGGATTCACAAACCCGATTGATGAAGCTATATGCTCCTATCGCCAGTTTGACATATCAGACTATCAGAAGCTCGATGAAGAACCGTATGACTTTGTTCGTAAGCGATTGAGCATCCTGGTCTCTAAAGGTAACGCACATCTTATGATTACGAAAGGAGCGTTACGAAATGTACTTGATGCATGCTCAACAGCAGAAAATTCAAGTGGAGCAATTGTGGATATAGCAGGAGTTCGCGAAGAGATACAACACCGCTTTGAGGAACTCAGCAGTCAAGGCCTGCGCACGATAGGTGTTGCCTACAGGGATGTAGGATCTGCTTCGCAAATTACAAAAGATCATGAAGCTGACATGACGTTCTTAGGATTCCTTGTTCTTTTTGATCCAGTCAAATCTGGAATCATTGAAACCATCACAGAACTCCGTCGCCTCGGAATATCACTCAAGATTATTACCGGGGACAACCGTCTGGTTGCTTCTCACCTTAGTCAGCAGGTTGGCTTATCGAATACAAGAATTCTTACAGGTCCGGATCTTCGCCGGATGAGCGATGAAGCGCTGCTCAAACGGGTAAATGAAGCAGATGTTTTCGCGGAAGTCGAACCTAATCAGAAGGAGCGCATCATCCTTGCGCTGAAAAAGGCAAAAAATGTTGTGGGTTATATGGGAGATGGCATAAACGATGCTTCAGCGCTTCATGCAGCTGACGTCGGCATATCTGTGGATAGCGCCGTTGATGTGGCAAAAGACGCAGCTGATATCGTACTCCTGGAAAAAAATCTTGCTGTTCTTGTGCAGGGCGTACGGGAAGGAAGAATGACTTTTGCCAACACCCTCAAGTATGTATTTATGGCTACAAGCGCTAATTTTGGCAATATGTTCAGTATGGCAGGAGCATCTCTTTTTCTCCCCTTTCTCCCTCTCCTTCCAAAACAGATCCTGCTTACCAATTTGCTCACGGATTTTCCGGAGATGACAATTGCCACTGATAATGTGGACAAAGAATTAGTTGAAAAACCTCGCCGATGGAACATATCTTTCATACGCAACTTTATGATGACTTTCGGCCTTTTAAGTTCTGTGTTTGACTATCTCACCTTTGGAGTACTGTTTTTCATCCTGCATGCCTCACCAGAGGAATTCAGAGCCGGTTGGTTTCTGGAGTCTGTCATCTCAGCATCATTGGTTGTTCTTGTTGTGCGTACAAGGATGCCCTTTTTTAAGAGCATTCCCGGGAAATATCTGTTAACAGCAACACTACTGGTCATCAGCGTTACGCTTGTTTTGCCTTTCATTTCAGTTGGAAGAAAGCTCTTCGGATTTACAGCCTTGCCGCTTTCTTTTCTTGTATTAATGGGAATAATCGTGGCCCTATACATCATCTCAGCCGAGGTGTTAAAGAAGGTATTTTACAAAAAGGTGAGATTTTGAAAATAATTGCATATTATAAGTAGTAATGTTTGTGAAGAAATAGCATTATTAATATAGTTGTTAAACTGTTGGGACTAATCAGCGGTCACACGATTGGTGGATTCATTCATATTTTGCTTGTCATCGCAATCGTTGTGGTGTTGATTAGAATCATTCAGGGACGAAAACCTTTTTAACTGTTGGATACTTGAGACATAGCAAAGGAGATTATTTCTTGATAAAATAAAAATATGACAATCACAAGGCAATTTTTTTTGTTCTTTCTGTCGGTTTCCATCTTGAGCCTCAGCGTGGGATGTGCGACCTTACCAAACGTTTCTGAAATGATTGATGAGGCGCCGACTGCCCAGGAACATCGTCAAATAGTATCGGTCAAAGGACTTTTATCTCCCGAAAAAAGCAAGGCCATTATGGAACGGCTGAAGCGATCGGTCGACCCGACGGACATTCTGGAACGCCACACTGTAGTGGTAGAATCGGTCACCGAAAGCCCGCTGACGAAGGGGAACAAAGTCACTCTGCTCGCCGATGGTCAGGCTGCTTATGCCGCAATGTTCAAAGCCATACAGAATGCCGGAGACCATATCAACCTTGAAACCTTTATCATTGAAGATGATGAAGTGGGCCGCAAATTTGCCGATCTGTTGCTGCAAAAACAGGCGGAAGGTGTCCAGGTAAATCTCATTTTTGACAGCGTTGGCAGTTACAGTACCCCTACTGCCTTTTTTCAGCGCTTGCGGGACGGGGGAATTCAGGTGGTCGAATTCAATCCGGTAAATCCGTTCAAGGCCCACGGGCACTGGCTCCTGGCGCATCCGGACCACCGCAAGATTTTGATCATCGACGGCAAAGTCGCCATTGCAGGGGGTATCAATATCAGTTCGGTTTATTCAAGCAGGCTTTCCGGAAGGAGAAAAGTCGAAGGAGCGCCACTGCCCTGGCGTGACACCGACGTTCAAATTGAAGGCCCTGCGGTGGCTGAATTCCAAAAGCTCTTCCTTGACACCTGGCAGAAGCAGCAGGGACCGGAACTCTCGGAGCGAAACTATTTCCCTGATCTGAAAGAAGAGGGTAATGCCCTGGTGCGGGTGGTCGGCAGCACGCCGGGACAGAGCAACAGGATCACTTTTATCGTCTATGTGTCCGCCATCACTTTTGCAGAGCATTCGGTTCATCTGACGAATGCCTATTTTATCCCCGACGACCAGATACTGGATGCCTTCACTGATGCTGCCAGGCGCGGCGTTGACGTAAAGATTATAGTTCCCGCAAAAACCGATTCGAAACTGGCATTACATGCACAGCGGTATAATTATTCCGAGCTTTTAAAAGCGGGGGTGAAGATATACGAACGCCGCAACGCCCTGCTGCATGCGAAAACTGCGGTGATTGACGAAGTCTGGTCCACGGTCGGTTCAACCAACATGGACTTCTGGAGCTTTTTAAGCGATGACGAGGTGAATGCGGTTATCCTGAGCCGCGAGTTCGCCATTGAAATGGAGAAGATGTTTGCTAAAGATATCGCGGAGTCCGATCAGATTAAATGGGAAGAATGGAAAGAACGACCATTGTTACCCAGAATCAGGGAGTGGTTTGCGCACTTATTTGCCCATTGGTTGTAAAACATCGTCGAAGATCGGTTTATTACAGTAAAAGTGAATCATGTGAATCAGATGCATAAGATCAGAAACCTTCCGAAATTCTTCCTGTTCATGGTCGCAGCTGCGATTCTTTTTTCTGCCGGTTTCGCTTCAGCTGTCGAAAAGCCTCGGCAGGGCGAAGACATACTGCTCGATATCTATCACAGGAACATGGCCAAATTGGAGACAAACAGCTTCGGCCTTCCTCTCTTTCTGGAGTCTTTTGAGCGAGACGACAGAGTGCATGTGGATGTCTACGGGATCTTCGATTATCCCTTCAGCAGCGTTGTCAACGTGCTCAAGGTTCCGGCAAACTGGTGCGATATCGTATCCCTCCATCCTAATGTCAAGGCGTGCACCTACAGGGAACTGCCGGGCGCCTGGCTGCTGACCTTTTACATCGGCCGTAAAGTCTATCAACCTCCGGAAGACACGCGTCAAGTCATTTACCATTACCGGAACGTTGATCAGCAGCAGGGGTATCTGGATATCATTCTCACTGCCGATACAGGCCCTTTCGGCACGAAGGACCACAGGATGAGGTTCGAGGCCCTGCCCCTTGATGGGGGAAGGACTTTTGTCCACGTCAGTTATGCATACAGCGATAGTGTTGCACTTCGCCTCGCGGAAAAGGTCTATTTTGCGACACTCGGTTGGGGCAAGGTAGGGTTCACGGTGACCGGAAAAGACAGAAACGGCAAACCCGTCTATATCGGCGGGCCTCGCGGTACGATTGAGCGCAACGCTGTCCGGTACTATTTCGCGATCCAGTCCTTCATAAATACGTTGCGCTATCCCGAAAAAAGTCGTTTCAGCATGAGGATCAGCGAGTGGTATGATCTTACGACCCGCTACAGGAAGCAGCTCTTCGATCTGGACAAGAAGGACTACCTCACATTCAAGACAAAGGAGCATATGAACCAGGTGATACTCCAGCGGTCGATCGGAACGGGTCTTCAGTAAGTGTCTGGACACTCCAACACTCCAACCCTATGACGCTGCACTCAAAGAAGGCACATTGAGGCAAATCCGGAACGAGCAACAAAAACAAAGCCCATCACAAGAAGAGAATTATTTTGGAGGTTGCTGCACAGAGCCGTTATAAAAGACCTCGCATTTGCCGCCTTGAACAAAGCGTTTTGCCTTCCTGTAAAGATTGGAGATTGGGCCGGCAAGGGACTCGACCGCGCTCACCGCGCCGACCTGGGGACTGCCGAAGAAACCGCTGATGCTTTGTTTGAATTTTGCGCATCCCTTGTCATCGAGAAGCGCCACTATTACATTATCATATCGTTCGCTGACAAGATCGAGCTTGCCTTTAAGAGCAACTCGATTATGGTGCGTCGCAAGGGCGCAGTCCGTAGCGTCTGCCACACCGTCCTTGATCTTCCAGTGGGAGATGAACTGTGTGATGGTGCCCTGCCCTCCCCGGGTCTGGTTGTAAACGTCCCCATAACAGTACCCCTTGAGCGCAACGGTACTGAGAGGGCCGGCGATGAAGAAAGCGCCGAGGTCGACGAGGTTGAACTTCTGGCTTGTTTCAAAAGATGAGAGGACCTTGTCGAGGTCCATAGTATACATGACGAGATTATCACCCCGGAGAGAAAAAGTACCGTCCATGCTGCTCATCAGATTGCGGCTTCCTTTTTCTTCCATCGTCAGGGAAGCATAAAGATCACCCTTCCCGCCGATAACCTTTTTTGTGCCGAAGGACTCCTGAATTTTTTCGAAGTCCAGCTTCGATACCTTCAAATTGATTTTATACACAGCATCGACTTCAGACTTGTCTGCCGTGGCATCTCCCGCAGCCTTCGCGCCGAAGATATCCATGGTAAGGAGTGTGAGGTAGATTACTCCCTTCTCCACTTTTATAGGACTCTTGACATTGTCGATCTTGAGGTTCTTTTTCCGTACCTCCTTGCAGTCCAGGTTTCCCCTGAATGCGATGTTCCTTATGATTTCCCCTGAGGTATCCACTACCGAAAGGTCCTTGATAGCCAGATTGAAATCTTTAAACTCCGTCTTTTCCCCAGTCTTCTTGTCCAGATAGACAAGTACCCCTTTGGACAGCTTGAGATCATTCAAACTGAAGGATGCTCCCGGCTGCCCTTTAGTCGATTTCTTTTCAGTGCTTTCAAAATTATATTTCCCATCGGCGTCCTTCACGATGGTGACGGCAGGTTTGACAAGCTCGCAACTGGTGACTTTGAGTTGCTTCTTCAGCAGGGGCATCAACTCCGCCCCCAGCTTGAGGTTTTCGAGAGAAATGATTTCGCCTCCCTTGTTGGTGACGTGGATATCCTTAGCCGATACGCCAAAGGGAAAGAAAGAGAGCCCCATCCTACCGTTGATCCTGACCTCCAGGCCGGTCGCCCCGGAGGCAGCGGCCTCGATGCGGGGCCTGTAGTAATTTATGTTGAAGGTGAGGGTGAAAACGACTACTGCAAGAACAAGGGCTGCGGCAACGCCACCAAGGATAAAAAGGACTTTTTTCTTCATCGCATTCATGAGAGGAATACTATGCTGACTGCCCACAAAAAAGTCTGGCCCTTTCTGCGCATCTCAGCCTCCATTCAATTTGTAAATCTTGATTTAAAGGTATCACACAAGGGTGTGCACGTCAAATGACTGTCAAGCTGTCAGAAGATTACATTTGAAGTTTAATTCATTACGGTTCATGGTTTGGGGCAATCCCATCAAGTTTCTTTGAAAGTGGTCAGGTAAGAAAATCCTTATAAAATTGACAAAATCGTATTGACAAACAATCAATATTTTGATAAAAAAATAAAACATGAAATATAAAGACAAAACAAAAGAGCAACTTATAAATGAATTAGCAGAACTGCATCAGCGTATTGAGGATTTGGAAGCAGAAGCAACCGAACGCAAGCAGTTGGAAGCGGAAATCCAGGATGCCCGGGAATATGCCGAGAACATTGTAGAAACCGTGCGCGAGCCACTTGTGGTGCTGAATTCCGACCTGAAGATTCTCACAGTCAACCACCGCTTCTACGATACCTTCAAAGTAACGCCCGAGGAAACGATCGGGAATTTCATCTACGACCTCGGTAACCGACAATGGGACATTCCCAAGCTGCGGGTACTCTTTGAGGAAATCCTTCCCCATGATACCGTGTTCAATGGCTATGAAGTCGAGCATGATTTTCTCGATATCGGCCGCAAGATTATTCTCCTCAACGCCCGGCAGATTTTCCGGGAAAA
>JBGQLV010000022.1:0-33897 GCA_041500225.1 Thermodesulfovibrionia bacterium
AGAAAAAGTTACATCTATATTATCGAAAAAATCTATTTTATAGCATGCGATTAATTATCTATAGTTTACAAATTCCATATGTATTCCTAAATCTTTTTCTCTTAACATACTTATAACTGCCTGTAAGTCATCTTTCTTTTTTGCCCTGACCCTAAGCTGATCTTTTTGTATTTCTGCCTGAACCTTGAGTTTTGTACTCTTAATTAACTTAACAATCTCCTTTGCCTTTTCCTGAGCTATGCCCTGCTGAAGTGTGATAACCTGCCTTACAGTTCCACCTGATGAAGGTTCAATCTTCCCATACTGAAGCGATTTAAGAGGAACATTGCGCTTGACAAGTTTTGACTGGAGTAACTCGATAACGCTTTTAAGCTTTTGCTCATTATCAGAAATAAGAGTTATCTCGCCTTTATCTTTGTTAAGCTCTATATTGCTTTTACTTCCTTTAAAATCAAATCTCTGGTTCAGCTCTTTTGTCGCGTGCTGGACAGAGTTTAATACCTCCTGCATGTCAACCTTGCTTACAATGTCAAAGGAATGTTCATCTGCCATTTGCTCCTCCAAACAATTAATATTCCAAACCTAATAGATAAAGGCAATTTTAGTAATTGCCATGCCATGCTTTAATAAAACTATACACAAAAAGTGGCATTTAGGCAAATATATAAGATGGCGCTTAAAAGTTAGAATGTTATAGAATATTTTGAGGGAAATCTACATGAAAAAGAAATCTAAAGAGCCATTTATACCTGTTGAAAGGCATGAGACGATTCGTCAAAAAATAATATCTGTACTTGAAGGCCGGACCCTCTCAGCAAAAGATATATCAGCAGATGTTAGAATCTCTGAGAAAGAGATATATGAGCATCTTGAACATATTCAGAGGACACTTAATAAAAGTGAACATATTTTTATTCTTGCGCCTGCTGTATGTAAGAAATGCGGTTTTGTATTCAGAAAAAGGGACAGGCTTAAAAAACCGGGGAAATGTCCTGTGTGCCGAAGTGAATTAATACAAGAGCCTCTTTTTTCTATCAGGAAAACTGGTTAACCACCCTACTCTGTCTTGAGAGCTTCTCTGGTCATTTTCTTTGCTGTCTTAAATACCGCCTTTTTCCCTTCTTCTGTTCTTGCTTCTATATAAAATCTGACCTTTGGCTCTGTACCTGACGGCCTTATCATAAGCCATGAACCGTCATCAAAGACCAGCTTTGTACCATCCACAGTTATAACGTCCTTGACGGTCCTGCTCTTTTTCCCAATATTAATTACAGTCCCCTTTTTATAATGTTCCTTGATATTTGAAAGCCTCTTTATCAGAGATTCTCCGACAAGGGTTGGATCCACTGCTATGCCTGAACGGTCAGGATAGTAGTATCCGAATTCATCCATTATGTCTTTAAGATATTCGTTAAGGTTTTTGCCTGTAACAGCCACCATCTCTATGGCAAGAAGCGCACCATAAATAGCATCCTTTTCGAGCGTATGGTTATACGCAGATATGCCATCTGACTCTTCGAATGCAACTATCGCCCTTTCACGGGATGTACTTAACATATAAGGTCTGAAGTTCTTGAAGCCAACCTTCGTTTCCTTTACCGGCATCCCGAGTTTCTCTGCTATAGCATTTACAAGATTGCTTGTACCAACTGACTTTACTGCAATACCGTTAATCCCTTTATGAACATGGAGGAAATGAAATGCCATTGCTCCAAAGTAGTTCATTGGTATCTGCATGACGCTATCAGTGTGTCTGATACGATCGCCGTCAGGGTCCATAATAACACCGAGCTTAAATTTAGCATTGCTTTCCTTTAAGACTTTTTCGACTCCCTGCATATTTTTTTCAGATGGCTCCGGAGCTACACCACCGAAAAGAAAATCATCCTCAGTTCTTAGATATCTTATTTTATTGCTGTTACCGAGAATCCTTTCAATGCGTCCCCTTGTTGACCCGTGTACATTATCAATACAGATAATACAATTTTCCCTGTTTACAAAGTCACGGATTCTTTCGATATCTAATGTCTTTCTCTCTGTTATGAATTTAATATAAAGGGATGTAAGATCTATTTTTTCAATACTTTCAGCTTTTACCGGCTGAAGAACAAGGGATTCCTTTCCGCCCCGGCGGATATCCGACATCATCCTGTTGGCTATTTCTTCTATTTTTGTTGTAATCTCAGACCCTGCAGGTCCTCCGTCTGAAGGATTAAACTTGAACCCTGCAAAATTTGCCGGGTTGTGGGATGGGGTAAGGTTGATGGAACATGCAGCTTTTAACATCTCAATGCCTGCTGAAAATTCCGGTGTGGTTGCCTCGCCTGCATACCAAGTCCTTATTCCTTCTTTTTGAAGAAGTCCTATAACCTCTCCGGCGAAATCCGGGCCGAGGAACCGATTGTCATGACCGACAATAACCCCGCGTTTTATTATCTCTTTAAAGCCGGATACTCCCATCGCCTGCATGACAGAACTATCATTGCCTTTGAACATCTCGATAATGGCTGAGGTTACTATACGTACATTGTTAAATGTGAAGTCAGAGCCTATTTCCCCACGCCATCCTGAGGTACCAAATACTATATTTGCTGGCTTTGTATTTTCTCTTGCAAATTTTTCTATAACTGACAGCAATCCTCTGTTTTTATGAACATCAGACATTATTGCCTTCCAGCAAGAAGCTGCGTCTTCGAATCCCCGAGCCATTTATTCCTCCTGAAAATTAATCTAAAATCAATCTAAAAAATAACCTTGAGAACCTCGTCTATTTCCTTCAATACCTTTATGATCTCTGAAGTCTCACCGGGCTTCAGTTTCTCGACCTTTATATCGGATATTATTTTAAATAGCCCGTCAAAAGCCCCTCTCACGTCCAGATCATTGCCCATTTTCTCTGCAAAGGTCTTTTTCAACCTATAAGCGCCCCTTTCCCCATTGTTAGTTTTCTGAATTAACCTTCCTTCAATTTTCTTAACAAGCCTTTTAAATACCCTCAGTTTATCCACTGTCAAGCGTATCTGTTTTTTTGAATAATTTATTCTCTCACGATAATGTCCATATATTAGAAAAAACCTTATTTCATTTGTGTCGTAGCCCTGTTTTAGAAGCATATCTATATAGTAAATGTTCCCTTTACTTTTAGACATCTTCCGGCCATTCATATACAAGTTATGGCAATGGAGCCAGAACCTTGCCATAGGATACGGTCTTACAGATTCGAGGATTGCAAGTGTATAGTCATGGTGACGAAAAAGGTTGTCGATGCCGCCACAATAAATCGATAGGGTCTCATTAAAATGCCTGCTTATCATACTCGGGTCCTGAACGTTCCAGGATGGTCTCCCATTTCCAATTCTTGTATGCCAATAATACTTATCTCCCTTTTTATATCCATGCCAGAGGATAAAATCCCCAAGGTTCCACTGCATTCCAGGATAAGTATCCTTATGGAATCTCTTCTTCTCTCCAGGCCATTTGGACATATCGAGGCCATAAAGTTTTCCAAATCCTTGAAATTTTAATGGATCGAAGTAAACATTTCCCTTATACCAGTGGGCGGTCTTAATGTTGAGGAGATGCTCAATAATACTAACGGCTTCATCAACACTCTCAGAAGCCTTAGGTAGATAATCCGGAGGCTTCATTTTTAAAAGGTTCATCTCCTTGATGAATTCTTTGATATTTTTCTCTGTAAGACGTTTAACGCTTATCCTTTTCTTTTCAGCCTCCTTAAGCACCTTATCCTCAATGTCAGTTAAGTTCATGCCTCTCTGAACTTTATATCCTGAATATTCCAGATATCGTACCAGTATATCTTCAAATAAAAATGTTCTGAAATTACCTATATGGCTTCTCTGATAGACTGAGGGACCACATGTAAATATGTTGACTACTTTTTTATTTACCGGATGAAATGTCTCGTTTTTTTCCCCTAATGTATTAAAGAGTCTCAACATAGATTACACCTTCACTTTTAATCCGCCTTCAATTCTTTCCAATGTCCCTTATGGAACCTCCAGGTCATAAGTATGCCCTGAACGGTCATGGAGATAACCATTGCCACCCAGACCCCTGTTGCACCATAATTCAGTATAAGTGAAAAGAAATAGGCGAGTGGTAGCCTGATAACCCACATAGCAATAATTATAACCCACATCGTACCTTTTGTATCTCCAGCTCCCTGGAGACCGCCTGCTAAAACAACGCTTAATGCCATAAAAGGCTCTGATAACATATTAATCCTGAGATAGCGTGTTGTCTCTTCAAGGACTTCCGGATTTTTCGTTAAAATCGCAGCAAATTTTTCGGCCCAGATAAAGGTTACAACAGCCATTAGACTCATAAGGATCACTCCTGACAAAACAATCTTCCATCCTAAATTTTCAGCCCTGTTTGTATTTCCTGCACCTAAGTTCTGCCCTACGAGAACTGATGCAGCCATATTCAGGGCAAATGCGGGGAGATAGATTATAGCCTCTATCCTGAGGCCATTCGTGATAGAGGCGAGTGCTGTAACGCTTGCATTTCCAAGCCGGCCAAGTATGTTATACAGAACAATACTTCCAGCGTTCCATGCGATTTGCAGTAAAGCTGCAGGCCAGCTAAGATTTATAATCATTTTTGTTATAGTCGCAGATATGGTCCATGGATTTGTATAGATAGACCTCCACCGGATAAGGGAGAAAAAAACAAGATTAATGAGCATTCCAATCGTTACAGAAGCCGCTGTAGAGAAGGCTATGCCGATATATCCCATTTTAGGGAATGGGAAAATGCCGAAGACAAGAACAAAGTCTCCTATAATATTAATGACACTGACTATGAACATGGTCAAAAGGGGTTTTTTCACCTCACCGCTGGCACGAAATATGGCATTAGAAATGATTAATATGTAACTCGGTCCAAGTGCCAAGGCAAATACTTTCAAGAAATTTTCCGATATCTCCCTGATTTTCAAAGGAAACCCTGCTATAGAGATTATCTCCTTATATAAGACAAGACCGGGAATCGTCAGCCCTATGGCGACTATGATACTGAAGATAAGGGATTGTTTGGCAATTTCAATAGCCCTTTGTGAGTTACCCGAACCAATTGCCCTTGAGACCATCGCCAACGTTCCAATACTGACAGCATTGGCGATAATAATGATCAGGAAATAGATCTGACCAACAAAACCAACCGCTGCCTGAACCTCCGGGTTGATAAATCCTGCCACATAGATATCAGTAAAACCTACAAAGAAATTAAAGAGCATAATTAGAAACATGGGCCATGAAAGCTGCCAGATGTTAACCCAGAGGTTTCCCATGGTAAGATTGTTGGATCGTTCTTTTAAATTACCAAGCATGACTCTGATAATTTTATCATAAAGATGATAGATAACCTTTATTTACCTTCGCCAGGTAATTGCATTTATATTTATTTTTGTTAGAATTCAAGTAGAGAGCTAAGGATTAATATAAAAGGAGTTTGTATGGCGGGAAACGATGTCCTATTACGCTGTAATAAATGTGAAACAGTCAATCGAGTACCTGTGGATAAATTGAAGGACAATCCAAAATGCGGGAAATGCAAAGCTTCTTTAGAAATTCCTGTGAGACCAATTGATGTAACAGCGGCAATTTTTGACCATGAAGTTTTAGCATGGCCAGGTGTTGTGCTTGTAGAATTTTGGGCTCCGTGGTGCGGTCATTGCCGCATGATAGCTCCGGTAGTGGATGGGTTAGCACACGAGAAAGCAGGGCTCTTAAAGGTGGTCAAGGTCAACGTTGATAATGAGCCTTCACTGGGAGCGTGCTTTAGTGTAACAGCAACTCCTATGTTTTTCATTTTCAGAAACGGGACTAAGCTCAGTGAAATGACAGGCGCATTATCAAAACAACATTTAGAGGCGTGGATCGATTCCTCAACAATAGTTTAAAGTAACAGTTTCTGATTCTCGAATCTTTTCAAATCAGGAATGACTTTCTTAAAATGTTTTAATGACCTGTCAAAGGATGAGATTATTAGAGATATCCTTATTCATGAAAAATAATTACATTGATATTTTCTTTTTCACGGACACTGTTAGCCAATTTAGCAACTTTTTTCTTATTAGCGAAATTGCCGATTAATACCCTGTAAAGTATACCCTTATCTTTTGCTGTGCTTTTGCGTGTAAAAGCATCGTAGCCCTTTTCTTTATACTTCCTTACAATAGCCGCTGCATTAGCTTCATTTTTAAATACACCGATTTGAACAGAGTAAATCGGTTTAACTTCTGGTTTTACTTTTGGCTTTTTTTCTTGCGCAGGTGCGGGAACAGGTGCAGGTTTACTCTCTTCAACTGCTTTCGGGGATATCTGTTGTTCCTTAGATGGTTCAACTTTTGGAGGCTGTTGTTGAACTGGTTTTACTGATTTAGCTAAAAATGGTATTTGAACCTTTGCTTCTTGCCATAAGCCTGTGTAAATAAAATATCCTCCTGCTGCGATTGTTATTAATACTAAAACAACAATTGGTATTAATAAACTGCTTCTCCTACCCCTTTCTCTTATTCTTTTTTTAGATATATTAGTCTTACCGGCTTCTTCAGAGACAACAGTTGAACCTGATAAAGTTTCTTCGGGTTCTTCTGAAGGAATTTGTCCGGTTGTTTCTTCTTTTATCTCCCCCCGCATTTGTCCTAATTCACTTTTATCAGAAACGAATTCCTCAGGAACCCCCTTTTGAACATCTGGAATTTTTTCTGGTATTCCGGGTTCCTTACCTTTGCCTGATTCAATTTCTTCTTCCATAAGCAGTGCATCAAGCTCATCTTCAGCAGGCTTTACTTCAGTCTCTTCTTTAATAGGTTTTGCCTCCATCTTTTCCTTAACAGGCTCTTCTACCATCCATTCTTCCTCAACAAGTTGTGCTTCAGCCTCATCTTCAACAGACCTTACTTCCATCTCTTCTTCAGTAGGTTTCGCTCTGATACCTTCTTCCTCAAAAAGCTTCACATCAATTTCTTCTTCAACCGGTTGTGTCGTTACTTCTTCAATAGGTTGTGCTACAGTTTCTTCGATAGGCTGCGCTTCAACTAATTCTATAGCAAGCATATTATTTGTTTTTGAAATAAGTTCTTCAGAGGTAAAAGGTTTTTTAAGGAAATCAACGATACCATAAAGGGCGGTATACCGTGAATCTATTGCTCCACCATGTGGTGTAATGATAACAATAGGTACGTTTTTTAGTGTTTCAGTATCGTGGATCGTCTTGCATATCTCGAGGCCACTTGCTCCACTCATCCCAATATTTATAAATATTAATGAAGGATTTACCTTTTTTGCCATCTGAATACTGACATCTCTCTCCGAGGCTGTAAAAACAAGATAATCTTCAGATTCAAGTGTTGACATAATCTTTTGTATTGTATCTGTATCAGTATCAACTATAAGAATCGTCTTGCTTGTCATAATGAATCACTCTTAAATAATAGATTTCTGGTTTTAAATAATCTCATAACGGCTCCCAGTATTTTGTAGGCATATCCTGTGCAAGTTTGAGGGCACCGTCTGAACCCGCGAACAGAGGGTCATCAACACGCATTATAGTATACGGACCATGCTCTTTCAGTGCATCTTGCAAATATTCACGTATGCCTCTGATCAGGCTGCCTCCACCTGCAAGTACAACGTTGTTTTTAATCTTTACCTGGAACTCAGGGTCAAATCTTGCTATCATCTCAGTGGTTGTTTCTATTAGTGCAGGTAATATGCTTTCACAGGCACGTTTAATCTCATTTGTAATATCGTGCATCACAGGTTTTCCGTCAACAGGAATTTCTACACTAATATTACCTGGTATTTTTCCTGCAAAACTATATTGTTCTTTGAACTGGCGAACCATATTTTTATTGAACTTTGAGTTAGGATACTTTTCATTCAGATAGCTATAGAGCTGATCATCAATATAATCTCCGGCAGTCAGTATAGTTTTCTGGTCTTCCTCTGTGGGGATACTGCCATGCATAATACAGAAATCAGTTGTGCCTGCACCTATATCTATCACCAGTGCATTGTTCAGTAAGTTCATGCCGTAAGCTACTGCAAAAGGTTCTGATACAACCATTAATGAATGCACAAATTCTGATACAGCCTTTCTGATCGCAAGTTTGTTTGTCTTCAGTGTGTCAGCAGGTACCCCTACAACTGCATATATCTTCTGTTCAGGTACAGGTCTTGCACGTTCAATCAGGTGTTTGATAATTTCTCTAACTGCCTCTTCACTTCTGTCAATACCTTCTTTTATTATTCCATGCTCGAGCGGTCTGCAGATGTCGAGCGAGAGTCTGTTTTTAAGGGCTTCTTCACCAAAGAGGACAGGCTTGCCCATTACTTTTAAAGATATAAAGTCCTTAGGCCAGCCGACATAACTCTCAAACCATTCTCTTGTACCATTACTTGCACATATTGAACTCCTTGATGTCCCGAGGTCAATTCCAACAAATGAAATGTTATCTTCTTTTTGCTTCATAGCTTACCTCTCCTTTATTTAGATAGTCTAATATGCCGGCCTCCAGATAATGTGCAATATTTTCCCTGTAGCTTTCGGTGTTGAGTTCAATCTCTTCCTCTCTGTTACTAAGGCAGGAAACCTCTGCCAGGACAGCAGGTACATCAACACCCAGCAGCACAAGAAATGGTGCCCTTTTTACACCAAAATTTTGAACATTTACATCCTGTTTTTTGATATTTAAAAAAAGATTTTTCTGTATAGAAGCCGCAAGTGCTTTAGATTCCTGATATTTTAATGTATCACCGATCTTCTCAATTATTTCCTTAAAGTCACTCAATCCGTATCGTGAGCCTGAATTTTCGTGTTCAGCAAGCCTCAGTGTCTTATCATCAGAAGACGGGCCAAAATAATATGTCTCGATAATATTTATTGGTCTGGATGGCAGGTAATTGATATGTACAGAAACAAAGAGGTCTGTCTTGCTTGAACGGGCTAATTCTACACGTTTGTTAAGAGGCACCGAGATATCGTTTTCGCGGGTCATCATGACATTGTATTTGCCGTACTTTTTAAGTCGATCCCTCAGCCTTTTTGCTATATCAAGTGTAATATCTTTTTCTTTCGTCCCCATTTTTCCTATAGAACCAGACGCAGAGCCACCATGCCCTGGATCTATCATAATTGTCTTTACCTCTAAACCAAACACGCGGCTCAGGGATGATTTAGGTAAGTTAAGAAAAGCCTTATAGCCTGAAGGACTGACAAGGTCTTCAGCAGGCAAAAGAAAAGATTCTTGGTCAGGGATCTTGAAAAAAGCTCCGTAACCCGAAGGACTACCAGGATATTGAGCAGGCAGAAGAAAAGATTTTTGTGTTGTAAGACTTGCTGTCATCTGCCTTTCCTGAAATAACGGGAGATTCAGGTAATTTCCCTGTCCTAAAATAGCCAGTAGCGCTACTGAAAAAAACAGGAACATTTTTTTGAAAGTGAAAGGTACTTTCCCCAAGATAGTGTCATGCTCTTTTCCGATAATTCTCAGATTGTCCTCATAAACACCTCTGAGAATGGTCTGCCTCAATTTTAACTCTCTTTTCCTGGGGATCATAGATATCATAACTTCTAAAATCACTTTACCAGTATACAAAAAAAAATTCAAATAGTATTGATACGAGGTATTCAAGAAATACTCCGACTTTACATTCTCAAACAATACCGCCCTATTTGTTTTCGCAATGTTTGTCTTACACAGTTGACTTACTTAAATCTTTTTTAGTTTTCTCTTTAAGCGCTGCTTGTGCTGCTGCAAGTCTTGCAATAGGAACCCTGTAAGGCGAACAGCTAACATAGTCCAGACCTATCTTATGGCAGAACTCAACAGATTTTGGATCCCCGCCGTGTTCGCCGCAGATTCCCATTTTCAGGTTCTTCTTTATCTTCCTGCCCTTTTCTACAGCTATCTTCATAAGGAGCCCTGTACCGCCCTGGTCAAGTGTTATGAACGGATCGTAATCGAGTATCCCCTTTTCAACATAATATGGAAGGAACCTACCCGCATCATCCCTTGAAAGTCCAAAGGTTGTTTGTGTAAGGTCATTTGTGCCAAAAGAATAAAAGTCTGCCTGCGTAGCTATCTCATCAGCCGTTATTGCAGCCCTTGGAAGCTCTATCATTGTCCCAACAGTATAGTTGACCTTTGTTTTATAGTCTTTCTGGACCTCTTCCGCTGCTTTAACAGTCAGTTCTCTCATCATCTTAAGTTCATTTACATGGCCGACCAATGGTATCATTATTTCAGGTATTACTTTAATCTTCTGTTTTGACAACTCACATGCAGCCTCCATTATAGCCTGAACCTGCATCTCATAAATCTCAGGATATGTTATACCAAGTCTGCAGCCCCTGTGCCCGAGCATTGGATTAAATTCATGTAATACCCTATTCCTCGCCTTCAGTTTCTCAAAAGGAACTTCCATTGTAACAGCTAAAGCCTTTAATTCTTCATCTGTATGCGGAAGGAATTCATGAAGTGGCGGATCAAGAAGCCGTATGGTAACAGGAAGACCTTTCATTGCCTTAAATATTCCTATAAAGTCACTTTTTTGCATAGGAAGGAGCTTGGCAAGAGCCTTTTCCCTTCCCTCTACATCATCAGCGAGTATCATCTCTCTTACAGCACTTATCCTCTCCGGGGCAAAAAACATATGCTCTGTCCTGCATAGACCAATCCCCTCAGCACCAAAATTCCTTGCCACTTCTGAATCGTGTGGAGTATCAGCATTTGTCCTCACGCCAATCTTCTTGAATTCATCAACCCATTTCATAAAAGTACTGAAATCGCTTGTGAGTGCTGCTGTTACAAGTGGTGCCTCACCCAGCATGACCTCACCTGTTGTACCGTTAAGGGTTATATATTCGCCTTCCTTAACAACAAGATCATTAACTGTAAAATACCTCTGGATTTCATTTATATTTATTGCACCGCATCCTGCAACACAGCATTTGCCCATTCCCCTCGCAACAACCGCTGCATGGGATGTCATACCTCCTCTTGCTGTAAGGATACCCCGGGCAGCATCCATGCCACCAATATCCTCAGGTGAGGTTTCAGTCCTGACAAGGATAACCTTTTTACCTTTTTCCGCAGCCCTTTCTGCATCCTCTGCTGTGAATACTACTGTTCCAACTGCAGCACCAGGTGAAGCAGGGAGACCTTTTGCAATTACCTTAACCTGAGCTTTCGGGTCTATCATTGGATGAAGTAACTGGTCAAGCTGCTGGGGGTCAATTCTTAAGATTGCTGTCTTTTTATCTATCAATCTCTCTTTTACCATATCAATGGCTATTTTAAGGGCTGATGCTGCCGTCCTCTTCCCAACCCTTGTCTGAAGCATATAGAGTTTGCCTTCCTGAACAGTGAATTCAATATCCAGCATATCCTTATAATGTTTTTCGAGCTTTTTGTATATCCTGTCAAGTTCTCTATAAGCCGCTGGAAGCCGCTTCTTTAGCTCTTCTATATGAAGTGGCGTCCTGATGCCTGCAACCACATCCTCACCTTGTGCGTTGATGAGACATTCTGCAAAGAACCTATTCCGACCTGTGGACGGATCTCTCGTAAAGCCGACTCCTGTGCCGGAATTTTCACCCAGGTTTCCAAATACCATTGACTGAACATTACATGCTGTACCAAGATTATCAGGTATATCGTTCAGCTTTCTGTATTTAACTGCCCTGTCTCCAAACCATGAACCAAATACTGCACTTATAGACTTTCTAAGCTGTTCAACCGGGTCAGTTGGAAAATCCCCTCCAGTGCCTTTTTTATAAATAATCTTAAATTCTTCAACAAGGTTTTTCAAATCATTTACTGTAAGGTCTGTATCAAGACGAACTCCTTTCTTTTCCTTCATCTCTTCAAGGGCTTTTTCAAACTTCTGCCTTTCAACGCCCATAACAATACTGCCGAACATTGTAATAAGCCTTCTGTATGCATCGTATACAAACCGTTCATTTCCTGTCTTTTTTATAAGTGCATTCATTGTCGTCTCGTTAAGTCCAAGGTTGAGGACTGTATCCATCATGCCAGGCATGGAGAATTTTGCCCCTGAGCGTACAGAAATTAAAAGAGGATTAACAGAATCACCAAATTTTATCCCCATTGCCTTTTCCACCTTTTTAAGGTTCTCAAGTACTTGTTCCCACATACCGGGTGGATATTTCTTACCCGCCTTGAAATATTCATTGCAGGCCTCTGTGGTAACTGTAAAACCAGCAGGGACTGGAATTTTAAGATTGGTCATCTCTGCAAGTCCAGCGCCCTTTCCTCCGAGAAGGTCTTTCATGTCTCCTATTCCATCAGCCTTCCCTCCACCGAAAAAGTAAACATATTTTTTGATTCCTTTTTTAGCCTTCTTTGCCATTAAAAATTCCCTCCCGATAAGGATTTTTAGTTTAATTGAATTTAATAGAATAACTTACAATAATATTAAATTCAATTCTTACATAATTACCTAAAAATAGACATGGAATTCCCAGAATGCTCCCTCTCCCATTAAGGGTGAGGGTGAGGGTGATAAATTAACCAAATTGATTCCCCCTCTCCTTCATCCCCTCCCACAAGGGGAGGGGAGTTTTGGTGGTTTCAGGTTTTCTATCTCTATTTTTCGGATGTTTCTATAAACTTGACAAATGGTTTTTGCTATAAGAGAATAGTTATAGTTAAATATAGATGTAAACTGCTAAAAAGGGGGAGACATGAAAAAGAAATTATTATTGATAATTATAACTTATCTGATTTTTTTGGTTCAGCCAATCCTTGCCGTTGAGTGCGTAATACCATCAAAAGGGGACATCCTTCCGGAGATAACCCTTTCTGTACCACAAAGCACAACCGAAATGGACTATATCGGGATAAAGGGAAAAGGGACTTTCAATATATCCCAGATTCGCACTAAGGTGGTTATACTTGAAATATTCAGCATGTATTGCCCGTATTGTCAAAAAGAAGCCCCTAACGTTAATGAATTGTATCGATTAATAAATAGCAACCCATATCTCAAAGATAAGATTAAAATTATAGGGATTGGTGCCGGTAATACTCCTTTTGAGGTTGAGGTATTCAAGAAGCAATACAATGTCCCATTTCTGCTTTTTCCTGATGAATCTTTCTCTGTTCACAAATCCGTTGGGAATGTCAGGACCCCATACTTTTTCGTAATTAAAATCAATGCTGATGGGTCTAATAAGATTATTTATTCTAAAGCTGGTAGTATTCAAGATCCAAATCAATTTTTAGACTTTATACTTAAAGAGTCTGGATTAAAAAAGGAGGGATAATATGTTGCAGAAAAGAAATCTTTGTTTTATAGCAATATCTGGAATTATAGCATTACTATTTTCTGTTCCAACAGCCTATAGTCTGTCTGAACAATTCAAGGGTAAAATCTACAACCCGGGGACACTTAAACCTGTTGACAGCGTGCCAAAACTCAAAGTCGGGGATAAGGCTCCTGATTTTAAACTTCCTGCAGTGTCTGGAGATAAGGTTTCTCTCAGTCAGTATATCGGTAAAAAGAATGTAGTAATTTCTTTTGTTCCTGCTGCCTGGACGCCTGTTTGTTCTGACCAATGGCCTGGATATAATATAGCCAAAGGTATTTTCGATAAAAATGATGCAATATTGATCGGCATTACTGTAGACAATATCCCAACGTTATATGCATGGACTAATGAGATGGGGAATCTCTGGTTCCCTGTGCTTTCTGACTTCTGGCCTCATGGCGCAGTAGCTAAAAAATATGGTGTATTGCGGTCAAATGGAGTATCTGAAAGAGCTTTGTTCGTGATAGATAAGAAAGGAATAATTCGTTATATCGACGTTCACGATATCAACCAGAGACCAAAACTCGAGGTTCTTGTTAAAGAACTGGAAAAGCTTGGGAAATAAAGGGAGATATGTATTCCCCTCTTTTGCAAAGAGGGGCAAGGGAAGATTTTATAAAAATATATTTTTATTTTGTATTATCTTTTTTCCCTTGTTTATATTTCTCTTCTCCAGATATTCTCATGCAGAAACAAAGCCGATCGGGATTAACGCACGTTTCCCGGATTTAACCTTCGAAAATATTTTATCAAAAAATGAACAAGCCTATCTTGGAATATCAAGAAAGAAATATTTCTCCTTCAAGGAGATTAACGGCTCCCTTATTGTCGTCGAATTAACCAACACATATTGCGTAAGCTGTAAGAAAAATATCCCTATCCTTAATGAGATATATCAAAAGATTCAAAAAGATTTAGAATTAAAAGACAAGGTAAAAGTAATCGGCATTGCTATCGGTAATAACATGACAGAGGTAGAAAGTTTAAGAAATGAAAATAAAGTCTTATACCCTCTGTTAACTGATCCCAAGTTTTCCGCCCATAAGGCATTAGGAGAGCCGCGAGTGCCTTATACTATGTTTATCAGAAGAGATGCCAGAGGAAAATACATCATATTTAAAATCCATAAAGGTGTGATCGAATCAGCAGATAGTTTCATGAATGAAATCAGAATAGTATGCTCAAAACATTTTTAAAAATACGCCTTTTAAAATGAAGTTAAAAACATTTTATTAAATTTAAATTGAAAGCGCCAATTATTTATCAAGAGGGCTTCGCACACTTAGAACATTCATCAATTATTGGATACTGAGAAATGTCTTTAGAAGGAAATATAAAACGTATAACACCTTCCCATACTCAGACTTCTTGCTATGAGTTGGAGATCGAATTAACCAAAACTGAAGAGGAATCCCCCTTTTATTTGGAATTCACCCTGTGTTCAGAACTGGTGAATGCTCTTCCTCGAAAAGTTACATATTATTTTTTACGTAATATGACATTCAAACAGTTCAAGAAAGGCAAAAGATTCATTAAACAGGGCGAAGAGGGGAACTATTTTTATCTCATTCTTAAAGGTTCATGTGTTGTACATTTGGAAAAGAACAATATACTGCATGAAGTAGCACGAATTAAAGCCGGTGATATCGTCGGAGAGATAGCAGTTTTTATTGGAGAACGTCACAGCGCTCATGTTGATGCCGAGACCGATATGGACGTATTGAGTATGAGGAGAGAACAGTTTGAAGTACTGTCACGTGAATATCCGGAAGTCAAGAATTTCTTATCCGAAGTCATTACTCATCGACTGAGTACCTCAAAAGTGATATCAGACAGAAAGATCGGCAAGTACATGATAACTGAAATAATAAACCAGGGTGGATCAAGTATCATTTTCAAAGGCACTCACACCATGCTCAACATACCTGTTGCCATCAAGATGTTAAAACATGACATAGCCATGGATCCAGATTTTAGAGAGTCATTTCGAAAGGAAGCCAAAATCATAGCACAATTGAACCATCCGAATATTGTAAAAGTATATGATATCGAAGAACTCTACCAAACAATCTTCATTATTATGGAATATCTTGACGGAACATCCCTGAAATATATGTTAAAAAATACGCCTAAGCTCTCTCTACCAAAGGCACTCGATATAAGTATTCAAGTATGTTTTGGCCTCGAATACGCGCATAAGCACGGTATAATCCATCAAGATATCAACCCTCAGAACATTTTTATTCAATCTGATGGTATAGTAAAAATTATTGATTTCGGTTTGGCCTGTCCACCCGGGTGTATAGATACTAATTTGCTTTTCCCCGGGACCATTCATTATATTTCGCCTGAGCAAATCAAAGGAGAACCTATTAATGAACACACTGATATCTACTCGCTCGGTATTACTGTTTACGAGATGATTACGGGGGAGAAGCCATTTCAAGGAGATGATCTGAGAACACTGATAAACTTGCACTTATATAAAGATATTCCTGATACAGGCTCAAATTTTACTGATTTGCCGGATAAGTTGCGCACCTTCTTGAAAAAAACAACACGGAAAGAACCGTCTGCACGGTATCAGAATGTATCTGAAGTTCTCAAAGAACTTACACCCCTGGCAGAAAAATTCGGCATAGATGTTCAGCCAAGATATTGTAAGCAAAATAAAATGATAGGGATGTTTTTAGTGTATCAAGATGAACAACAACTCACTGTAAAACGTTTTATTGAAGAATTCAATAAAAACATCAGTGAAACCGGAGCCACATTACGGATAACGCAGTTTGAAGATTTCTGAGGTATTTAACTATGAGGAGAAGTCATAGGTAACCCTTCTTCGAATCTTCTTTTCTAAAAGGAGAGTAATGTACCCCTCTTTGGCAAAGAGGGGTGAGGGGAGATTTTATAAAACTCCGGCAGCCTTTCCTGAGCATCTTTAGACAAATTTCCCATATTATACGAATGTCGCTTTTAGTCCGTATTACCGCAAAATACGAGATGCCCCCAAATTGTCTTTATTGAGTTTATAAAAGACTCCCTCTTTACTTATTAAGTGGTTGCACTAATAACAGATATAACATGGGCAATTGAATGTTTACATCAAAGATGTTAATAGAAATGCCACAACCTGACAATTATGTAAATAGGCATATAAAGTGTGTAATTTACTTCTTATGACATTGAATGCAGAGCTGTCGCTTTCTATCGAAAAGAAGCATGAATTCAGCCTTAGATGAATGCATACCATGACACGTAATGCAGGCCATTGGCTGACCATTGCGTGGGTCTATTGCGTCTTTACCGATTGGATGAGCAACCTTATGCTCTTCCACATGGCATCTTGCGCATGTCTGAATACTATCAGCCCTGAAATAAAGCGGGGTATTGGAATGCGGAGGTATATGACATTCAGAACATTTTCTATCCTTTACAGGAACACACTTAATGGACCTTAATGCCTTCTCCATGATAGCTGTCCTTTTCTCGGTACTTTCATGGCAGGTAAAACATACCACTGATTCTTTCTTTGTCAGGCTCTTCTTTTTTGAGGCATGGTAATTATGGCACATAGCACAGCCACCTTTTGCAGCACTTCCGTGGACATCGTTTTCTCTAAGTTTTGCAGGGTCCTTCTTATGGCAACCAAAGCATAAATCCCTGCCTGCTACCTTAGTAGTTATCTTTGCATCAGTTGCAATTGGGTTATGACATTGCTCACACTTTTTATCTAAAAAGGCTGTATGACCATAAGGACCTAAGAGACCGCTGGTATTGGAAGCATGTCCGCCATGACACGTACTGCAGTCCATTTTATCCGTTGCAAAGGTAATGGAGACTCCGCCTGCCTTACAACGCGGGGTATGACATTTTTTGCATAACTTATTTGGAGCATCAAGTATCTGATCCTCCTCTGAAGATGCATGGGGATCATGGCATGATGAACATTCGCCTTCCTTAAATGGAAGGTGTACAAACGATTTCTTCAATTGCTCTTTCAGTGTCTCATGACAACCCCAGCAGAGATCTTTCTGTGCCTTTACCAAAAGGCCTTTATTGTCACTGCTATGGGCGTAATGGCAATCTGTGCAAATACCTTTCTTGAGTGCATAATGTACAAAATCTTTCTTGAGTGCCCTCTTAATCCCGTCGTGACAGCTCAGACATAAGGAGTTAATCCCACCTTCTTTTACCAGTCCTTTAATATTACTCGTATGTGAATTATGACAGGCAATACACTTACCGTCCTTAAATGGGAAATGGACATAACTGCGTGACAGGTTGTCCTTCAGTTTTGTGTGACACTTGTAGCAGAGCTCAGGGACTTTTTCTTTAAGCTCGCCGCTCTGGGCATATGCAAAACCACTCCAAACTAAAATTAGCATAAAGCATAAAGCGATTAGCATTGGAGACGTTAATCGGCCACGGCCACGATGCCCGTATCGGTGACGTGTAACGGTAACGTGAAAAAGCCGAAGGACGTGACCGTAAGACGAAACGGGCCTCGTTACCATAACCGTTTGACATGTTCTTTGCTTATTCATGGCAGACCTTACAATCTCCTTTGGCAAATGGACTATGTTTTAATTTTTTGAGCAGGCCTGGTTTTTCTGTCACATGCGGTTCATGACAGCTCACACAATGGTTAATTTTAGCTATAGGTTTTATATGTACTTTCAGCAACCTTTCTGTGTCGACTGAATGGCACTTAATACATAATGCAGGGTCTTTTGCGATTAGTAAATACTTCGATTCAGAAAAATGGGAGATATGACAGCTAAGACAGTCTCCCTTTTCCATGTCTATGTGCCCCCTTCTTACAGTGGTGGTAACTATTCTTTCATGGCACGAGAGACAGAGTTCTTTCGGCCTATTTAAAAGAAAATACCTGATCTTTGTTCCATGAGGGCTATGACATCCTGTACACTTCCCTTCTTCTACAGGGAGATGCTTATTGGCACTGGCCTTTACATCAGTCTCCATTTTTTTATGACAATCAGAACACAATTCAGGCATTGGTTTAATTGTGTTATTAATATAATCACTCGCATGGGGATTATGACAGATCATACATTCCTTTGCTTTAAATGGCTTATGTAGACCTTCTTCTTTAAGCTCAAGAAACATATTGCCATGGCAGCTCACGCAGAGCTGGTCCGGTGAATTATTCAACAGACTTTTGTAAATAGAGGCATGGGGCTTATGACAGGCGGCGCATTGTCTGTTGTTCACAGGTGTATGAATATATGTCTTGAAAAACTCATTCTCTTCCTTCTTATGGCATGTATAACATAAATCGGTTAGAGCCGTTTTCATCATACCCGGGTTATTACTACCATGGGAGTTATGACAACTCTTACATTCAATCTTCGAAAATGGCATATGCGTATACTTTTCTTTTAATTCCCTTTCTAACTTTGGATGGCAGGTAAAACAGATCTGCCTCTCGGATGCCTTCAAATAAAATGTATTTTCAGAGGCATGGGGATTGTGGCAGGCAGTACATCCCTTATCTTTTATTGGTGCATGTAAGTTGGTCACCCTTAATGTATCTGCCTTATTTTTATGGCAGCTTATGCACAGGTCGTTTCTACCCATAAGGGTAACCTTTGGATAATCTGTTGCATGAGGGCTGTGACAGCTCTGACATTTCCCTTCATCAAGGGGGCGATGTCTGTATGCTGTTTTAAATCCGCTCTCCTCTTTCTTATGACATGTATAACACAGCTTGCCATCCGGGGCAATAACACCAAGTGCATTAGGATCGGTCACCGGCTTATGGCATGAAGCGCATTGCCCCAGATTTAAAGGGGCATGAACCGATTCCCTGAGCAATTTATCATTTGTTGAACTGTGAGGGGTGTGACACCCTGTGCACTTACCTTTCTGAACAGGATAGTCTTTATGCGCCTTTCTAAAATTATTAGCTGTGAAGTTATGACATGACTGGCAGAGTTCAACTTCCTGTTTTACGAGACTGTCTTTATACTGTGATCCGTGAGCCGCATGACATGTAAGACATCCATCAGCAAGCGGTTTGTGTCGCTTAGCACGCATAAAAGTAGCTTGTTTATGACAGGTAAAGCACTGCTCACTGCCAGTCTTTTTCAGAAGAGACTTATTTTCCGAGGCATGAGGATTATGGCACGGGACACACATACCCTGCTTCAGTGCTGTATGCACATTAGCCATCTTATCCATATTTTGAGACATCTGCGTATGGCAGGTATAACAGAGCCTTTTTATTTCCCTTTCCTTAAGAGATAAGACAGCAATCTTTCCGTGACGGAGATGACATGCCTCGCATTCACGTTTACTCATCGGCGAATGAACATACTTCTTCTGAAACTCATTCAATTTCTCTTTGTGGCAATCCAGGCATGGTTTTGCCTCAAAACCTCTTCTTACTACTGTTTCAGGCGCACACGTGGAAATAATACTGAAAACGAAAAGTACAAAGGCAAGTCTAAAAATATTATTTATTATTGGTTTAATCATTCTTTTTAATTTTATACATTATCACTTAACAATTATCCTCTGTCAAGGAAAAAATTACCTTTGCAATTTCTCTTCGAGCGACCGGACTTCCTCGTCATAGATTTTTATCTGCGCATCCGTTTTCAGTTGATTTACATATTTGTCTAACATGGTGTTGAGCTGCTCATTAAACCAGGCCTTGTAAACAGCATCTTTAACTTCATTGAATTCTTTGACGCCTTCTTCGGCCTTCGCCTGCAGCCTGACTATTCTATAGAGGGAATCAATCTTGATTATCGGGCTTATGTCTCCTATCTTAAAGGTATCTATAATCTCCCTCACAGGCGCTGGTAATTCCGCCCTTATAAGCCATCCGGCATCTCCACCCTTTGAAGCTGCGGAATCAACAGACCTTCTTTTTGCCAACCATGAAAAATCAGCGCCATTCTGCAAGTTGTTCAATATATCCTGAGCCTCATCCATTGTCTTTACTGTAATCTGCTGGATTCTAAATTGGGCAGGATTGATAAAACTCTTTTGATGACTTGAATAGTAGTCTTCTAATGTTTTGTCTGAAATTACAATTCTGGGTATAATTACTTTTTTGACAAATGTGTTCTTGAGAAGCTGATTTTCATAACGATATATCATTTTCTTTAAGTCAGGGCTATTTTCGTAATGGCGACTGAGCGCCTCATGGTCAATTATCTTACGATCAATCCAGCTATTAAGGATATCCTCGTTTGATTTTCTTGTATTGGGGGCAGCTATTGCTACAAAATCTCCAACAGTTAAAACCGAACTATTTATCTCGACCAGAGGTCTTTTATCCTTTGACCACTTTTCTGTCTCCTCACTACCTCCACTCAGGTTAATAGTAGAAAGAAGCTCGCGATCAATCTTTATGGTTGCCCGTTCACGAAGGAACTTCAGATATTCATCACTGCGCTCCTTTTCCTTCAGTTTCCTGACAGCCCTTTCTATATTCCTTCTCTCTCGTTCGAGTTCCTCATCGGGTGCTTCTTTCCTGCTAATTAACTTTACTATGTAATATTTGTCCATTATCTTTATAACATCGCTGATTTCATCAGGTTTCAAATGGAAAACAGCTTCTTCTATATAAGTTGACAGAGAGATTCGCTTTAAAACAATCTCACCGCCGTCTTTCTTGGAGGGATGTGTAGAATATTTCTGGGCGAGCTCCTTGAAATTTCCCCCTTTTTTCAGTTGCTCTAATGTCTCCTCGGCTTTTTCCTTGGATTCAACTTCTATAAGTCCCAGTATAATCTGCTCATAATTTTTCTTATAATAGTCAACAATATCTTTTTCTGTTACCGACATTTTCTGCATAATCTCCTCATCATGGAGCCTCACAACAGATTCTCTCAGGATATATGCCTGAATAGCCTGTTGTATCTCAGGATACTGATCAATGCCCATACGCCGGGCTTCGTCAATAATCAATCTATCATCTATCAGCTTTTGAACATACTGCGATAAATTCAGGGTACCTGCAGAGGAAAGGTCTTCTTTGCGGTGAGATATACTTAATGAATATTCCAGATCTCCTTCAGTAATTGGCTCGCCGTCAACAACAGCCAGCACCTTTTCTTTTTGTAAAAGAGATGCGCAACCACCCACAAAAATTAGCACGGAGCATAGAGCATAGAGCAAAAACAATAATCGGCCACGGTAACGATGCCCGTTTCGTCTGACGGTAAGGTCATTCGGCTCTTTTACATCTCCGTTATACGTTACCGATACGGGAATCGTTGCCATCGCCTTAACCGCAATCTTTAGTGCCATTTTGCTTTACTCATTTCCTTTAATAATTTTGATACTGCCTTATAGGCTACGTTTTCTGCTGACCTTATCCTTCCCCAATCAAGTATAATTATTCCGTCCTCGCCGCTGTACTGACAACCATCATACCACAAAATCCTGTTTTTCCGTGCATCTATTAATCTGGCACTAATGATCACCTCAGGCGCAAGGCTACCCTCTCCTTCACTGTAAAGCTCCACTGCCCCCACTAAAATCCCATCCGCCCCTAATGATTTCGATATAGCTTCCGTGTTTTTAAGGTCTAACTCTCCCTTACCCCTTACCCTTAAATCAACTGTCAACCTTCTAATTTCACCATATTCTACCGGTTCAAATTTTTGATTCTTAAATAGTTCCACTAAAAACATATAAGTGGCTATCATGCCTGCATCTTTTATTTTGCTTTTGTTTTGAAACGGCATTACAGCAATCCTGTAGGTTGATTCTATCTCTTTGTAATGCGGCGTGATACTAAAAGAGTCAAGTAATTTATCTGTGACTTTGGAGGCAAGTCTGTCTATAGTCTTTACTTTACCAAGTCCTAAGACTGTTGCGAAATCCTCTCCTGTAGCAGATGCATGATTTGCCCATAAGATAGTGCCATCTGAAGAATTAATCAGGCGGGCTGAAAATCCGACTCGTGGATTCTCTCCAGGAAAAAATGAATTAATAGAACCTACCAAAACAGCCTGCACATTCAATTCCTCTCCGATTTTCCGGGCCATATCCTTTGAAATGTAACCAGTGGATCTAATTCTTTCTTTAAGCAAAAATCTATTAAGACTATTCTCATCCAACACTTCTAACCCTCTTGATTCTAACCGGTCTCTCAACAAAGGCATAACAACTGTCAGGGCATTTTTATCTTCACTAAAGTTCTCAAAAGGGAATAAGACTATATTTGCCTTTTGTGATGGTTGGGCAGCGTAACCTGCACCAACAGCAAATGGCAAAAGGCTAAAAATGATTAGCATAGAGCTCAGAGCATAGAGCATAGAATTCCTACCCTTAGTACTTTGCACTTTGCATTTAGCTCTTAGCACTTTGCTGATAACTCTTTGCTCCTTGCTCCATGCTTTTTACTAATATTTATAAAGCGTCTGAAGGGACTCTCTTACCACTTTCAACATGGTTTCGCTCATAGTTTCTGATCGTGCCCCAAAATGTCTTGCCATGAAACCAGCACCGCCGCGTGTTTTTGTAACTGACCAGATAATACTACCTGAGCTTGTATCTGCCATCATCAGGGTAATAGCCACCTCCGGGGCAGAGACGTTCCCTTCTCTAACCTCTCCGAACTTATTAACTGCACCCAGAACAACCGCCTGAACCTTTAGGACTTTTCCTACAGCCTTTATCTGCTCAGCGCTAAGGGGCTGGCCTGGTTTAAGCTTGAGGGTTTCAATCGCAGCTATTGCATCTCCAGGACACGCTACATCAACAAGCCCCGATGCCAAAAGTTCACTGATTACTACCTGTCTTATAGTATCACCAGCAAATCTCTCGTTAGTCAGATTATCCAGAGGCAATACTGCTACCTTTTTAATAAAGCTGAAATCTATATCATGGCTGATATAAAAGGCAGGGGTTCCCTTACCTCCACAACCAAAACTAATACATATTATGAAGATTATGCCGACAAATATATATCTTCTCATCAAATTCATATTATTCCTCAAGTCAGTTTTATAAATCTTATTTGTCTGATTAGTCTTATTAGTTTAAAAACCAATTAGACTAATCAGACCCGTATCTTTAAAACAACGTATCAACCGCTTCTTTTACTGCTTTCCTGGCAGCTTCACTCAGAGAAATACCCTCTGAACCAAAGTGTCTGGTCCAGAAATTAGCACCACCTGTAGTATGCCACATTGACCAAATAATGTTCCCTGAAGAAGCCTCAAGCAATATCAAATGAATAGAGACTTCTGGATAAGTAACTGAAATCCCCCTGCTTATCCCAAAGGCTTCTACCGAGCCTGTCATCACTGCTTCTACACCCAGTGTTTTCCCTATGTCCTGTATTTCTGTAATTTTTATAGAACCAAGTGATTTAACTTTTGACTCTCTTAAAATCCTTGTTACCTCACCAGGTTCAATCACATCAATACCTCTTAAAAGTAGCTCAGTAATTACCAACCTTCTAATCTTCTCACCTGCATATTCATCAGATGTAAAGTTTTCAAATGGCAATACAGCTACCCTTTTGATGTTATTGATATCAGTTTTTGACCGGATAAAGTGCGATGGACCACACCCGTAAATAAAAATTAGCAAAGAGCTAAAAGCTATAAGCACACCGCTAAAAAAAAGTGGTTTTTGCCTTTTTTTCTCAACTGTATTAACCATAAAGTTATTAAAATTATACTAAAAGTATAATATATTATTATTACCAGAACCTGCAAGTTAAATTTCCACCAAAACTATAAGTTTCAGTCTTTTTCTCGTTCATACTGCGTGTGTAGGTAGATGTAAGTTGGACATCTAAAAACTTCGTTATATACCATCTCGCATAACCACCGAGCGAATCAGTAGTTGCCGATTCTGGTTCAGTACTGCTGTGCTGATAATTTAAATTCAGCCTTATAACCGGCAGGGGAAGCCAGTCTACTAAAAATCCCTCAGTGGTAGATGTATTGCCATCAGCATCTGAAATCCTGAAGGTACCGGAAAAATTGATAAACTGTCCGGGCCGATATGTAAGTGCCACGCCGCCGTCCTTTGAACTGGAAGATGTACTTCCTGATGTCCAGCTAAAACCGTATGTGAGGTTTCCTGATAGTTTTTGGGTAAGACGGGCATCAAGTGTGCCTCTGATGTATCGCGTGGAAGACTCGGTGGCCGACGTAGCGGCAGGTTGAGTGCCATCCGCAGCAGACGGTTGAAGACTTACCGGATATGTTTTTGATTGTGTATATCCAATATCAGTAATCATATTGACATCCTTATAAAGCTTCGACCCGATGCTCAACAGATATAAATCATTCTGGGATTGTTTTTCGCCGAAACTGTAACTGTAACTCTTGATCCATGATAGATTTGTTTCGAGTGTAGGCAGAGGGGATGAACTGAATGTCAGTGAATATGTGTTGGAACTGATATCTGTTTCCTTCCTATTGTCAAATGCCTCACTTCTTTGAAGACGTAATGTTGTAGTGAGCAGCCTATGGGCAAGCCATGTGGAACTGGCTCCGTAGTTTCTTGTTATATTGCTCCTCAGCTTCTCTTCCACCCCTATTGTGGATTTACTAAACATGTTTGCAAAAATACCACCGATTGAATCCAACACTGATTCAGGGCTCTGGTCTGCCCTGTTTATAAAATAATTAAACGAAAAGGTTAAATTGTTTATTGGCCTTAAACTTGCATTAAGATTCATACCTTGTGTAAAGAATGTAGACTCATCAGCAAGTTTTCCTGACTGTGGGATAACATCCGTGCCAAATGCCTCAATTTCTGTCACTAAAACGTCACTTACGGACGCATTATCCATATTTATTGCCCTAAAATACAAGTGATTCTGGGGAGCAGAAAACTTTATTTCATAACGATATATATTATTGTCCGGGTTATTAACAGGGTCAACAAACGGTGACAGTGTTACAGTCTGGATAGTTATCTCTGTCCAGGTAAAAGATAAATTAAAATCACTCCTGTAGACTTTCCAGTTGCCTGGATTTGTGAGTATTGTATCTGATGTAATATTTTTATTTGCGTTCTGCACATAAATAATCAGAGTATCTACGGGTTTTTCGGATGAAAATAACTGTATACCAATATTATGGAATTTATTACCGTTCTGACCAATATTAATCGTACCTGCAGATGTAGTTGCCGGGGTATTGTAAATATTATCACTAAGTGTAATTGTTGACACTAATGTATCTACTGTTTGTTGAAGTTGTGTACCTGAGCCGTAAAGGCCTAAAGAGGGTGTCCGCTCAAAGGCCACACTGCCGGTTTGAGTTATAAACTGCTCGCTTTTGCTCCAAACATAGCTCCCCTGGTACCCCGCTGATACATTGACCTTTCCGCTCCAGAAAGCCTTGTTGTAATTGAAGTTATACGAGCCGTTAAAGCTGTCATTTTTTGATTTGGATGTTATACTTATCGGCATCTCATTAATATTTTGTGTATAAGCAAGGTTAGATGTAAATTTTAAATCCTTATATTGAAGTGAATATGCAGAAGTTCCAGTATATGTGGTAATAGTATTATCAGTGCTCCTTGGAGAGAGATGGTCATAATTCCTCTGTCTGTCAAATTGAAGGGATAAGGATGGTAATTCATAAGGGGTTATATTGAAGCGTGAATAATAAAATTCATTGGTTCTCCGGCTGTTCTCTATTATGTGTGCAGTTGACCACTGTTCCAGGCGGCGATAACCTGCATTCAGTCCATACATGGGATTCTGAAGAGAAATATCTATAGCCGGCTCTACCACCCTCTGGTAAGTAGTCGTGGTATTACCCTGAGAGTCAGTAGAATGGGAATTCGTCAAACTTGTCCTGAAATATACCTGATAAGAAAGTGCAGGGGTTATTGATTTATCTAAGCGCAGGTAATAATTTTGAAAAAGGCTATCAGAGGTTCCTGTTTTCTTACCATCTTCGAACTGTTCTGTATTACTATAATTTAAGTTCAGCCATCCACTAATGCCCTCAGCAAAGGCAGAAGAAAAACAAAAAAACAAATGGCAAAGAGCATAGAGCATAGCGCAAAGAGCATAGCGCAATAGACGGCTACGGTTATGAAGCCCGTTTCGTCTATCGGCAACGTCATTCGGCTTTTTTACGTAACCGCTACACGTTACCGATACGGGCTTCGTCACCTTAACCGTTACCGTCTTTAGCTTGCCGTTATACGTTACCGTTACGGGCATCGTAACCGTTCCCTTAACCCTATTTCGCTCATTGCCCTTTGCCCCATGCTCTTTTCTAAAATGGAAACATTGCTATCCCATAAGGTTTTTTGCCCACAGGGATAACCTGTTCTTCTCTTGCTGTAGTTTTATCTATTACTGAGACGGTTTCTGAACCCCTGTTGACTACATATATTTTTCTGCCCTCTGGGTCTAAGATTAAGGCCCTCGGCGAATTCCCTACTACAATTGTGCCAATTATAGGGGCCATTGTAGTTCTCATGGTACTAAAAGCCTCTGAAAAAGGCCTGATAATCATTATCTCGCTGGTGATATCCTTCAAAAGATAAATCCTGTCAAAATCCGGGTCGGAAACAACTCCTATGACAGAGGTTCCTATATTAGAAATAGCGCTGACAGCTCCGGTCTTATTACCTTTAACAATCTGTAGGATATCTATAACCGAGAGTTTGTCAAAGCCATAATTTGCTACAAAGACCTTACCTCTCTGATAGTTTACCTCGAGTGCCACAGGACCCCATTCTACTCCTACATTTATAACCTCTTCAGACCTGTTGCTCAATGTGTTAAATCGTACCATAGAGACATCCTTAGAATTTTTATTGACTGTATAAACATTTAGAAATTTCTCTCTATAACCTCTTAAAAAATTAATGTCATCGAAACTCAGAAACCTTGTCCCTGACAGAGTCTCTACCGGGGGGTCAACTGCCACTGCTACAGGCCCCTCTCCTACTTTTATCTTTTCTATCTCCTGATAGGTTGAGGCATCAACAACAGACACGTTGTTAGAGCCGTAATTGGTCACAAAGATAAGTTCCTTTTCAGGCGATATCCTGACTACTGCTATACCTTCCGGTTCTCTGCCAAACCTCATTGGTATCTCAAGCTCTACCTTATTAACAGTAGGGTCAATTACAGAGATGCTGTTAGAGCCTGAATTTGCTACATAAACCCTCTGATGCTCTCTACCCAGGCTCGTTGCAATACCCTTTGGCTTTTTCCCTACCATTATGGTTGCTACTACGTCCCCTGATTGTCTGTTAATCACAGAGACATTATTCGACCCTTCATTGGTCACATAAATAAGGAGGGAACTTAATTCCGGGACCTGACCCTTAACAGAAAATACCGGACTGAACATGTATCCATCAACAACAGACGCAGACGCATTCCAGTTCAAAAATAACGATGTGTTCTGGTTTTTATTTACTGTAATATCTATACCTATCGCTATCTCTTCAGGCGGTAAAGCCAAACTTGCTGTCTTATCTTTTCTCCTGATTGACGCCTGTTTTACTAGAAGTTGAAGTTTCTTGTATCTGCCTTCAGGTAGAGTCTTTTCGCCCAGGAGAATCTGGCGTCCTGTAACAGCGATGGAGTTTATATTCAGAGGGGTATTCATCATCTCCCTGTATGTTCCATCCTCTGCCATAATATTGACTGTTAGCAGATCAAATGTAATATCCATGGAAGTTTTATCAGGTCCTTTCAGAAAGATAGTAACCTGGCCGTTTGAGGTCCCCGGGGATTCTATATATTCCTGAACTGAAGCACAACCCGTCACAAAAACAAGCAAAGAGAAAAGAGCTAAAAGCAATAAACGGCTACGGTTACGAGGCCCGTTTCGTCTTTCGGCCACGTCTTTCGGCTTTTCTGTAACCGTTACCGATTTACCTTTACCGATACGGGCTTCGTTACCGTTACCGTTAACTGTATTTATTTTTGCTCCTCTCTGGGTTGAAAAACCTCTATCCTATCATTAAAGGTATCTGCGACCAGTATTCTGCCAACAGAGTCAACATATATATCCCTCGGGTGCTGGAACCATCCTTCTCCCCAGCCCAGGCCGCCAAATTCAAAAAGGTATTCACCATCCTTATCATAGGCGGATATTGTATGACGCATATAATCTACCACATACATTCTCCCGCTGCGATTATCTATACCTACTGCCTGAGCCCTGCTGAGCTTGCCGGTGCTTCCTCCCTTCTGACCGAATTTAAAAAGGAATTTTCTATTTTCATCATAGACATAGATGTGTCCTTCTCCCTCACTAACAAGATATATCCTCCCCGCTTTATCCAGAGTCACATAGTTCAATTTTACCTTTGTGCCTTCTTCCTCAGGCGATATTATATCTAAAAATTCGCCTTGATTATTTAACATTAGAACGCCAGGGTAATAGGATCCGGCTACATAGATATTGCCTTTTTTATCAGTGGCCAACCGATGAGGGCTAAACGAATCAGCTTCTTCAAAACCTTTTAAATAGATATCACGCTCCCATTTGAGACATGCATTAAAGACAGAAATCCTGTACTTGGGGTTATTCTTTGTCGGACCCTGAGCAACATAAAGATTACCCTCAGCATCAACAGTTAGACACTGTGGTGTCTCGATGCCATCCCTTTTGCTAAGGGTAAAGATGGGGAAAAAATCCGATGTATAAATTATAATCATGCCCTTGCTAATAACATAAATTTCATTCCTGACTGGTTCTACGAACACGAAAGAAGGGAAAGACAACCTGCCTTCTTCTTCATCCTCCGTGATACTGTCGACATAGGTCACCGACGAACCCTGCGGCTCGGCATCCAGTCTGTCGGGAACAAAAAGCACCGAGCATAGAGCGATTAGCACAGAACAAAGAGTTAAAAGGAATAAGCGGCTACGGTTAGGGTCACGAAGCCCGTTTCGTCCAGCGGTTACGTAATTCGGCTCAATCACGTTACCGTTTGACATCGCCGATACGGGCATCGTTGCCGTGACCGATTGACGTCTCCCTTGTTAATAGCCCTTTGCCCCTTGCTATTTTTAGCTCTGATATCCTGCTTATCAAAAATGCCATGACTATTGCAAATCCTATTGATGGCAAATAAAGACGGTGTTCGAAAATAACATCGTATATAACAATAAAGCTTGATGTTACTGATAAGGTCACGAAAAACCATATGATGCCAAAGGACATTAATCGGGCTCTTCGGAATAATATAATAGCTACAATGATTAATGAAGTTAGAAGAACAAAGAAAAAAACAGTCGGCAAGTCAATGTTCCTTGTTATTGGCCAGTCATAGTCTAAGTTAAGATTTACAGGGACAAAGAGCAGTCTTATGTAGTATGGAATAACATGAAGCTGCGTGAGAAAATATTGAAAGGAAGTAACAGGTTCTTCCTGTGGCATGGGAATCCCCTTTGCATAGTCAAAGGAAATAAACATTTTTAAACCTGAAAAGCCCCCGCTTAAATAAACTGCAATAGCGATTGTGGAGAACATAATAAGATGGATTTTATAGTGACTTTTTAGTACCCTTAAGTCCCCTTTAGAAATGAAGTAATAATCATAAGCAAGCAGCATTAAAGGCAATGTAGCTGCCTCCTGTTTTGTTCCCATTCCAAGACAGGAGGATAGAAAGGCTCCTATTAAATAAAGCTTTGGTATGTACGTCCTAAGGTTAGGGTTACGAAGCCCGTTTCGTCTTACGGTCACGTCGTTCGGCTTTTTTACGTTACCGTTTGACGTCACCGATACGGGCATCGTTGCCGTTACCGTATTTTGCTTAAAGGCCCTGATAAAAAGAAGTAATGCAAGCAGATAAAATGTTGTTGCGAGTACAGAAGAACGACTGACAATATATGTGACAGCCTGCGTCTGGATAGGATGGGCAATGAATATCAAACTGGCATACAGAGGTATTCTAAGGTCACGGTAAGGGCTATGGTTAAGAGGCCCGTTTCGGCTTTCGGCTACGTCGTTCGGTTTTGTCACGTTACCGCTGCACGGAACCGATACGGGCATCGTCGCCGTGACCGTATTGGACATCGGGGTGATTGTCCAGAGTAAGATAAAATATAAAATTATACCGTTAGCTATATGCAGGATGATGTTTATTAGGCGGTAGCCAAAGACATCGAGTTTGCCGAAATAGTAATTCAATGCAAAAGTTATGTCCAGAACAGGGCGCGTCGACGTAGAAAAAATCTCTTTCAGATCAAATCTGTGGATTGTATAGTTTTCTACTATTGTAGGCTGGTCATCAAAATGAAATGAGGCATAAAAGCTATTTGAATAGATTATAATAGCTACTGTGGCTATTAATATAATGCTCAGCACTTTTTTCTTTGTATCAGAGATGTTACCGAGTTTATTAGTCATATCTTACTTTAAATTAGATTACAAATATGTGTCAATATTTATGAGGCACAGGATAACCATTTAGTGGTATAATTGACAGTTTTCAGGAGATACAAATGGACATTGAAACAATAAAAAAAATTATACAGGAAAGTAATATAACAAGGTCTGAGATAGAAAAAAAACCTATAATTGCAATCTATCTATTCGGCTCTTATGCTAAAGGCAAAGAAAAGGCAAAATCGGATATAGACCTTGCTTTTGTCTTCGATGAAAGGTTCTATAAAGAAGACCCCTTTAGAGCGCTTCAGGAAGCTGAACTCTTAGGTTCTGAGATAAGCAAAATGATGCACAAAGCAGTTGATGTGGTTATCCTGAATGGCGCTTCTTTGAGTTTTGCCTATTACACTGTAAGAAATGGGATATGCCTTTATGAAATTGGCACTGTAAATAGAATCCTCTATGAAGTGACTTTAGACAACAAATATCAGGATTTCATGCCATTTATCAAAGAACTTAGAGACATTAAAAGGAGAATCCTAATTGGAAGAGATTAAGTCAAAGATTGCTGTTGTTCAAGAAAGGGTAAGAAGCACTTATCCGATTTTAATACCTTTTTAAAAGAAATACATGAAAGATATTTAAAATTAAGATAGCTTGTCAATGCACATCAACAATGATTTAGCTAAAAAGATCTCTCTATATATACTCATCACTTCTCTCCTAATACTTGTTTTCCTGACTTATGCAAACAGGACAGATGACCTTGATCTATGGTGGCACCTGAAGAATGGACAGTTTATATTTGAAACACATACCCTACCCCAAAAAGATTATTTTTCTTTCACAACAGAAATCCCGGAAGATATAAGCAAGATTGGAAAAGATGAGGTACCTCCAGATGAATTACCATCAGAAAAATACAAATGGTTTTGGTTCATAAACCTTAAGGGTAGTTGGCTTTCAGAATTAGTTTTCTACATTGTCTATTTATTAAGTGGACTTACGGGGCTTGGTATATTCAAATCCATAATCTTTGTCTTTACCTATTTTGTCATTTATTTAGCCATGCTCAAAAGGGGAGCTGGTTATTCAAGTGCTTTCTTTGTTCTATGCCTGATCGCGCTTATTGGAGCAGATTTTAATTCTACAAGGCCACAGATTCTCTCTTTTCTTTTGTTCTCGTGTGTACTATACATATTTTATGATTTCAGGAAAGGAGGAAGAAGTATTTACTTTCTCCCTCTTTTTATGCTCCTCTGGGCAAACCTGCATGGAGGTTTTATCTTAGGTGTTTTATTAATATTAACAATAAGTTTAGCTGAATTATTAAAGGTTTTGTTTAAAGATAAATCTGTCTTATTTAAAAACTCCTCACTCTCTAAAGAAAAACTAAAAATATTAATTATTTTTTCCATTATCTCTGTTGCTGTCAGCCTTTTAAACCCAAACCACTATAAAACCTTTCTATTTCCGTTAATTCAACAACAGAGTCTCTTTGCAAACATAGAAGAGTATCACAAGCCAATGCTCTACGAATATCATCTATATTGGTTTATGCTCGTTCTTGTAATCATCTATATATTGATTTCAATAAAGAAGAAAAGTTTAGACATTACTGAATTATTCCTCTCGTTTATTGTCATTTTACCTTCACTAAATAGTATAAGATACATTATTTTCTTTGCCCTGGGGACAAGCGTTTTTCTCGCATATACAATAAGCAATTCAAGCACATGGGTCAAAGAGTGGAGACCGGTAAAAAAGTTATTTAATAATCTGAAATTCTTAAAAATAAAAGGGTATATTTCCTTATTATTGGCAATTGTGTTTTTCATAACTCTGATATCAACAATCATATCTGGCCAGATATTAAAATTTGATGTACGGGAAAAACTCTATCCGTCTGATGCCGTAGCATTTATTCAGAAAAACAATATCCCTGGAAATATCTTCAATTTATTCAATTGGGGCGGCTATCTTATATGGCGTCTTTCCCCGGATTATAGAGTCTTTATTGATGGTCGTTGCCTCAATGAAACAGCCATCTTCCATTATAATCAGATATTAAAGGCTGAAAAGGGAAATAAACATAATATACTTCTTTGGGAAAAACTTTTAAATGCCTATAATGTTAATTTTATTTTAATCAATGCTGTTAGTTCAAATGGAAATATAATCCCTCTGGTGGATATGCTTTATCAGGATAGAGATTGGGAACTTATTTATGCTGATGGAAAATCCATAATCTTTTTAAAAAACGTGTCGGAAAATCAAAACATTATTCGCCGTTATCAACTCTCTAAAGAAAAACTGGATGACGAGGTCATCAGTGAATGTGAACAGGGCATAATAGACACCCCTGCCACATGGGGATATTACGAAACACTCGGTTTAATGCACATGAAGAAAAATCGTTTTAATGATGCATTAGCCATGTTCCAGAAATATCTATCCATGAATCCAAATAATAAAAATGTCAGGTATTATCATGACCTTCTAAGACAGTATTTAAAACAGTATAATAGCAAATAGCGTAGAGCACAGGGCAGATATTTTTTCCAATATGCTAAATATAAAGTTAAACTCAAAGTTTTTTACTTATAAGACACTGGTATGGGCAGTTGCTTTCACTGTCGCCCTTATAACTACTCTTGTATACCTTTCAGCCCTTCAGAATGATTTCGTTAACTGGGATGACCACCAATATGTCTATACAAACCACTATATCCAGTCTATGGATTTTGAATTTTTCAAATGGATGTTTACCACATTTCATGCTTCAAACTGGCATCCTTTGACCTGGCTTTCTCATACCATAGATTATGCCATTTGGGGACTGAATCCCACAGGACACCATCTGACAAGCATAATCCTTCACGGACTTAATACCTTCCTTGTTGTTCTGCTCATCACACGTTTAGTAAATTATGCTAATCCCCCCCTACCCCCCTTTACTGAAGGGGGGTTAAGGGGGATTACTCAAAAGGGGAACCACACATCCATAATTGCTGGAGTTGTAACAGGCCTTCTATTTGGATTGCATCCTCTTCATGTTGAATCTGTTGCCTGGGTATCAGAAAGAAAGGATGTACTTTATGCCTTCTTCTTCCTTTTAAGCATCTTATCATATCTAAAATATACATCTTTACAAAAACAGGGACTTTCTGGTCACTCGTCACCGGTCACTCGTCACCGGTGGTATTTTCTC
>JBGQLV010000023.1:0-32227 GCA_041500225.1 Thermodesulfovibrionia bacterium
CAAAGCAGAATTGGGTTATTCAATGTTATCAATCGTTACTGATGAAAATATTCAGGCTCTCTGAATATCATGTGTCTTACAAAGGTGCTGCTGGTAAAGCTTTTTCTGCATATATACCTGCCTTAAAATGAATGAATTGCATTTTTCGGGTAATGAAAAATCCTCAGTAATCTGTAGTGTATCTAAAATTAATTTTATCCCCTCCCTTGACGGTCTACGACTCGTAGAGGAGGGGATAAGGGGAGGGACTCATTGGAAAACAGCATATTGCCGAAAAACTGTATTTTGGCTATGATATTTTTATGAGGTGCTTTTTATTCCTTTTATTATTCATTACCTACTGTTTACCTGTGTATGGTTGCGAAATACATGGGAAGGCGTATCTTAAAAAAGGAAAACATGAACTCGAGGGCGGGAAATATGAAGATGCCATATCCAGTTTATCTGCAGCAGAAAGAGAATTCCCCATGCTGGGTGATTATGCCATGTTATGGCTTTCTGATGCCTATCATGAAACCGGAGATCATAAAGAGTCCCTGAAGACAGTTCGTGCCCTCCTTAAAAGATATCCGCATTCACCGCTTGGGAAGAAGTCACGCATCAGGGAGATTAAAGAGGCTGAAGAGGTTTCTGAAGAAAGTATTCAGCAGACATACGAATCCTATATGAAGGACTATCCCGGTGATACAGAGATAAGGTATTTGTACGGCCGGTGGCTTAAACAAAATGGCAAAAAAGATATAGCGGAATCAACATTTAAGGATATTTATGTAGATGCAGGTCCATTTTCCGGTATGGCATACAGCGAGCTGAGTTCCTCTAATATAAGTGTAGAAGACATGATTAAACGTGCCTCAAACCTTATGAAGGGATTGGATTTCAAAGGGGCTGAATCTGTTTTTAAGTCTGCAATGTCGAAAGACGATGGAAGATTGAAAAATGAAATCCTGAAAGGTCTCGGTCTTTCTCTTTTCAGACAGAGAAAATATCGTGAGGCTGCAGAGGCATATAAAAAGGCTGGTGATGGATACTGGAAGGTGCGTTCCCTGTATCGCGCAGGAGAAAAAGAGTTAGTTAATTCTGCTCTCGAGGGACTTCTTAAAAGTAGAGATAAAAGGGCAGGCTCGATTCTTGTTTCGGTTGCAGCTGATAAAAGGAGAGATGGAAAGATCGAAGAAGCAATAAAGACGTATCAAAATGTTATAGAACAATATCCTTCGGAGACCGAAGATGCTTTATGGGGTATTGGATGGACCTACTTCATTACAGGAGAATACAAGAAGGCAGCCGATGTATTCACAAAACTTTATGATACTTACAAAGATACCAAATACCTTTACTGGAAGGCGCGCAGCCTCGAGGCAGGTGGAGAGGAAGTCTTCAAAATTTATCATACAATTATGGGGAAAGAACGCGACTTTTACAGCATTATGGCATACATAAAGACCAAAAGATCTTCTGAACAATCTAATATTAATGAAACCAGAAAATTTTTCAGAATTACAACCCCGGTCAAGATGGGATCTATCGCGCTATCCCGGAATGATCGTATAGAGGCTCTCTTAGACCTTGGTTTATCAAAAGAGGCTTTATCAGAGCTGATATACATTTCAAAAAGCCTTAGCTCAATGGAGGACCTTCTGTATGTGTGCTCAAAATTTCAGGAACTGGGGGAATATAAATATTCAGTCAGACTGGCAGTAAAAGCGCCATACATGGAAGAACTACACCGCTTCCGGTATCCTCTTGCATACCGGGATATTGTTGGAGGTCTTTCAGGGAAGTATAATTTAGATCCGCTTTTAGTCCTCTCAGTTGCGAGGGAGGAAAGCAGATTTGATCCTGAAGCAAGGTCTGCCGCAGGGGCGCTCGGCCTTATGCAGGTCATGCCCCAGACTGCATACCGACTTGATAATAATTTAAAACTGGGCATAAATAGTTCACATGAAATGTTTGATGTTAAAAATAATCTTTACTTTGGCATTTATCTTCTGAGCAATCTGATTAATGAATTTGGTTCTTATTCTTATGCACTTGCCGCTTATAATGCCGGAGAGGAGACCGTGAGAAAGTGGCTCCAAAAAGGAAACTATAAGTCAATAGATGAATTTATTGAAGACATCCCCTACAGCGAGACCAGGGAATATGTTAAAAGGGTTATAACTACATTTTTCGAATATAAGCGTATTTCTTCACCGGAGGACGGATTGATAGAAATTCCCATCGAAAAATTGTAGACTTTAGCTTAATTTTTCTGTTATTTTAGGTGCAATGGTTTTGAAGAAGACCCTCTTTGACGACAACCAAATTATGGAACGTTCTTCAAGTTTAAGAAAGGAGAGTACTCCATTGGAAAAACTTAAGATTCTCGAAGATAAAATTGCAGCAACGATTGAGAGGGTAAAAACTCTTAAGGAAGAAAAAGCAGTTATGGAGAAAAGGATAAAAGAGCTCGAGAGAATGTTAAATGAAAAAAATCAGGAGGTCGAACAGCTCAGGTCGGAAAAGAATATAGTCAAAGGCCAGATCGAAGGTCTCCTCAATGAGCTTGAGACACTCGAAAAGGAGTAAAGGACTATGGGTAGTGTCGAGGTCTATATATCAGGCCAGAGGTATAATATAAAAGGGGACGCCCCTGAGGAACACATCAGAAAGCTCGCTTCTTATGTTGATAATAAGCTTAAGGAAATCTACAACTCATCGCCTAACATTACTCCTGTGAAGGCATCAATCCTAACTGCACTGGATATCGCAGACGAACTATTCAAACTGAAGAACGAACAAGAGGAGATGACAAAATATATTGAGGAAAAGACAAGCACACTGACTGCATTATTTGATTAAATCCGTTTTTTTTCTTTTTCACCATTCTTTCTTTAGTTATTTGCCAACAAAAAATCTGTTTTCTCTATGGTTGCATAAGAATAAAGATAATGCTATAAGTATTATATGAATTCACCAAAACATATTCTTGTTGTTGATGATGAGGCTGACCTTGTTGAGCTTGTCTCTTATAACCTAAGGAAAGATGGCTTCATTGTTGATTCAGCCTCTGATGGTGAAACAGCCCTCACAAAGGTCAGGAAAGGTAAATATGACCTTGCCATACTCGATCTCATGCTTCCGGGAATTCAGGGCATGGAACTCTGCCGCATTTTAAGAAATGACTCAAAAACTGCGAGACTGCCGATTATTATGCTTACTGCAAAGGGAGAAGAAGTAGACAGGATACTCGGCCTTGAAATGGGAGCTGATGACTATATGACGAAGCCATTCAGTCCGAGGGAGCTTATAGCAAGGGTCAAGGCCGTCCTCAGAAGATCCACAGAGAAACCTGTTCATGAAAAGATACTGAAAACAGGAGATATTGAAATTGACACAGAGAGATATACGGTTTCCTTAAAAGGAAAGCCTGTTAAATTGAGTGCAACAGAGTTTAAGCTCCTGCTCTTTTTGGCCGAGAGAAAAGGGAAGGTGTTCAGCCGCGGTCAACTTCTCGATGCAATATGGCGTGATGAGGCATTTGTCGAACCAAGGACGGTTGATGTGCACATCAGAAGACTGAGGGCCCAGATAGAGCAGAACCCCGCAAACCCAAGGTACGTCAAGACCATGCGCGGCATAGGTTATTTTTTTGATGGACAGTAATGAAAAGGATTCTGTTCAGAAGAATTTTACTTTCCTATCTGATAATAGCGACTTTACTTCTTTTATCCCTTGAACTCTACCTTTCAAGAGTCATAAAGGATGACTATATTTCGAAACTTGAAGGAAGCCTGATTATACAGGCGCGTCTGATTGCAGACCAGATCCCCGCTTCCTTTCCCAATAATCTCGATGATTTTTGCATAAGATACAAGCAACAGATTGGAGCAAGGGTGACTATCATTGATGGTTCCGGCCGTGTGATAGGTGATTCTGACGAGCCTTCAGAAAAAATGGAAAACCATTCGGGCAGGCCCGAAATCAAAGATGCGGAAATCAGCGATGTCGGCATCTCCATACGCTATAGCAAAACTATTCAGAAGGATCTCCTCTATCTTGCAATTGCAGTCAATAAGGATTCCGATAAAAAATTCCTGCGACTTTCCATGCCCCTTCATGATGTCGAAACAGCAATAAACAGAATACGGGTAAGGATCATTATCGCATCACTTTCAGCCCTGTCTATAGCCATTCTGATCGGCCTCATACAGACAAGGAGGATTACAAAATCGATTGAAGAGGTTGCAGCTTTTTCAAAAGATGTCGCAGCAGGGAATTTCAAGACGAGACTTTTCCTTAAAGAAAAAGGCGAGCTTGGAGAACTTGGTAAGAATATCAGCAATATGGCACAAGAATTAAGTACAAGGCTTAAACAGAGTGAAGACGAAAAACGCAAGATAGAAGCGATTCTCAGAAATATGTCTGATGGACTGATCCTGACTGATACAAGAGGCAGCATAATCTTGAGCAATTCCGCTGCGCTGAACCTCTTCGGTATCGCATCAAATATTGAAGGGAAAACAATCATGGAGACCCTGAGGAATACTGAACTTATGGAGATAATAGACAATGTAGTTCATAGAAGGGATAGTGTATCACGGGAGATAGCCATAAGCCGTCCAGAAGGACTCTACCTTATGGCTGCTGCCACACCATTCTATTCCTCCCATCCTGTTGGAGAACCGTCAGGAGTTGTTCTTACATTTCACAACATAACGCGGCTTAAGAAACTTGAAGAAGTTAGAAAAGACTTCGTGGCGAACGTATCTCACGAAATAAAAACACCAATTACAGCGATAAAGGGGTTTGCGGAGACACTTCTCGAAGGTGCAATCGATGACAAAGAGAATGCCCTAAGATTTCTTGAAACAATAAAGAACCATAGCGAGCGGCTCAATTCGTTAGTCAGTGATCTTCTTACGCTGTCGGGTATCGAACTCGGAGATATAAAGATAGAAAAGGAAATCGTTAACCTTAATGAAGTGATCGATACAGTATTTGCTACATTGAAGGAGAAGGCGCAGGGCAAGGGGCTTTATCTCAAGAGGGAGACTCTTTCCGGGCTGAAAGAGATGGAAGCAGACAGGGACCGCTTAATCCAGATACTCCTCAATCTTGTCGATAACGGTATTAAGTTCACGGAGAAAGGAGGAGTGACCGTAAGTGTGAAAAAAACTATGACGGACGAAGGACGAGGGACGAAGGACGAAATAGTGCCTCGTCCAAGCGGAGCGGACATCCGTCGTCCCTCTTATATCGAAATCAGCGTTGAGGATACCGGTATAGGCATACCCAAAAAACATCTGACCCGTCTTGGTGAACGATTTTATAGGGTTGATAGAGCGCGTTCAAGGGAGCTTGGCGGAACCGGCCTCGGCCTTGCAATTGTCAAACATCTCGTAAAGGCTCATGGATGGGAGATGATGATAGAAAGTTCAGAGGGTAAAGGTACAACTGTGCATCTTCTTTGTCCTATAACTTGAATCAGATATTATTTAGCATTGGTATTAAAACAGCTAAGACACAGCATTTTCGCTCATTCTCATCCCGATATACATCGGGACTCCGAGGTTTTTGCCTCTTTATTTCTTAAAATATTTAATTGACTATCAGCAAAAAAATCCGCTCAAATACTGTCTCTATCCTTTTAATTTTGTTTTAACCAAAACTTCATCTCTCCTTAATATTCCTGTAACATTCACAAGTTAAATTAAACCAACTTTTACGGGGTGTAATAAACATCTTTAAAGGTGTAATCATCAAAAAATCCAAAAAGGAGGAAAGAGAGCATGAAGAAGAGGTTATTGGCTGTTATTGCAGGTCTCTGCTGTCTGATATTCCTTGCAGGAACAGCATTCGCAGCAGAGGAAGAGGTTTCTCAAAAGGATATCGAAAGTGTCGTAAAAGCATTGAAAGGGTTTAAATTCGGACTCTTATGGTATCTCTCCTATATGAACGGAGAAGGTAAAGACGTAGGCGGAAGCGCAGGTGACGGCATAGACAGAAATAGATTCGCCGTCAAAAGAGGGTATTTCAGGGCTACAAAGGAATTCATGCCGTGGTTCGATTCCCATATAACATTGGACGTGACCCAAGCGTCGATAAAGGACAGCAGCTTGTCCGATTCTATCCAGGTGAGGATCAAGTACTTATATGGTAAATTCAAACTTCCCGACATAGGATTTCTGACCAAACCCAACTTCGAGGTCGGCGTTGTCCATATGCCCTGGCTCGACTTTGAGGAGAACCTGAATTTCTATCGTTGCCAGGACACGATGTTCATCGAGAGAAACGGCATCTTCAATTCGGCCGACGTCGGTGTAACCTTTACTTCTCTCCTCAGCGGGGAAATGCCCAAGGAGTATCAGGGGCAGGTAAACAGCCACTATGCGGGACGCTACGGAAGCGTTCAGGCTGGTATATACAATGGCGGCGGATATGCGGCGAGCGAGAAGAACAAGAACAAAGTTTTAGAAGGCAGGCTCACATTAAGGCCATTGCCTGACGTCGTTCCCGGGCTCCAGTTAACCTACTTTGGGACAACCGGAAAGGGGAATACTGATCCCGAAGTTAATTGGATCACCAATCTCGCCTTCGGAAGTTTTGAATCCGAGCCCATCGTTCTGACAGGTCAATATTACTGGGGCAAAGGTCAGCAGAACGGCGCGAACGTAACCAAAAAAGACGGCTATTCCTTCTTTACCGAATTGAAACTCTACAATATGTTCAAAGACCCAGTGAACAAATTCAGCGTAATCGGCCGCTATGATCATTTCGACCCTAACACGGATAATACAACTGATGAGAACACAAGGTATATTGCGGGCTTAGCATATTACCTTGATAAGCCGCATAAGAATATGATTCTGCTTGATTATGATACCGTGAACTATAAACAAACAGGTATGAAAGACGACAAAAGAGTACAGGCAACTCTGCAGGTTGCTTTTTAATATCCGGGTATATGTAATAAAAATTTAACAAAAATGTAACACGGTTGTAACAATTGAAGGATATTCTTTGAAAAGAAGGAGAAATATATGAAAAAAATTTTCACTATTCTATTTTCTGTTTTTTTTACATGCTCGCTTGCGGGCTTATCTTATGCTCAAGACCTGAGGATCGACGGCTCTACAACGGTATTACCGATTGCGCAGAAGGCTGCGGAAGTATTTATGAAAAAGAACCCGAATATAAAAGTCTTTGTATCAGGAAGCGGTTCAGGGACAGGTATCAAGGCTCTTATTGACGGTACCACTAATATCGCAACAAGTTCGAGAGAAGCGAAGGATAAAGAAGTGGCCTCGGGGAAGGGAAAAGGCATAACCCTGACAGGCCATAAGATTGCATTGGATGGGATAGTACCAATCGTGCATCCCTCGATGAAGATAAATGATATCACCACGGAGCAGCTCAGGGATATTTATAACGGCAAGATCAAGAGATGGAAAGAACTCGGCGGGCCTGACAGACCCATATCTGTAGTTTCGAGAGATACGAGCTCTGGGACATACGAGGTGTGGGAAGAGAAAGTCCTCAAAGGTGATAGGGTAAGACCCGATGCCCTCCTTGTGGCATCCAATGGTCAGGCTGTTCAGACTGTTGCGCAGAATAAATTTGCGATCGGATATATCGGGATCGGGTATATTGATAAATCTATCAAAGTCCTTAAGGTGAATGGTAACTCTGCTTCTGCAAAGAGTGTGCGCGATGGATCATGGCTGGTTGCAAGACCATTGTTCATGTATACCAATGGGAAACCCGCTGGTGTAATAGCTAAATTCATCGATTTCATGCTTTCCAAAGAGGGGCAGAAGATTGTGAATGAAGTGAAGTATGTGAGTATTAAGTAAATACAGGGGGGTTAATCTGAGGATTTGTAAATGAAATGGCAGACGAAAGAAAAGACTGTTGAGATCATTGTCAGTTCTATTGGCCTTGTATCGGTAATCGTACTTCTTTTAATAGGCTTCTTTCTCTTTAAAGAGGCTTTTTATATCTTCTATAAGGCAGGTGTTTTAAAGGTCATCTTCGGCAGTGAATGGTATCCGACTTATGATCCTCCAAGCTTCGGGATGTTCCCGCTTATCATGGGTACTCTTGCCGTAACAATCCTAACAGCAGTTATGGCCATTCCGTTAGGTCTGGCAACTGCCGTTTATATTGCAGAGGTGGCCCATCACAGGGTAAAGGAATTTTTAAAGCCCATGATAGAAATGCTTGCAAGTTTTCCCTCGGTAGTGCTGGGATTCTTTGGTATGGTGATTATTGCACCGATCCTATCCAACTGGCTTTCTCCGATCCTTTCGGAAAAACTCCCTGAATTACTGAAAAGCACACACATCCCGTTCATTTCGACTACCCTTGCCGGGTTCTGTTATGACAAATTATTTATCTCGTCAGGATTGAATATCACTACTGCAGCTTTAATGCTTACTATAAGGGCTATACCGGTTATTTCAAGCATTGCCGAAGATGCGCTGACTTCGGTACCGCGTACCTATAGAGAGGCATCATACTCTCTTGGAGCTGATAAATGGGAGACCATCTGGAGGGTTGTGATACCAGCCTCTGTATCAGGATTAAGTGTTGCGGTCATTCTCGGCATCGGAACGATTATCGGAGAGACCATGATTGTGCTCATGGTTGCAGGTGGAGCAGCGGTTGTGCCTCACTGGATGTTCGACCCTGCCAGGCCTATGCCTGCCGCTATTGCAGCGGAGATGGGGGAAGCCCCTTATGGAAGCCTTCATTATCACGCACTTTTCGGGGTTGGCGCACTTTTATTCCTCATCACTTTTGTATTAAGTTTTATCTCGGATTTCATATCAAAAAAATACAGATCTATAAGGATAGGCGAAAAGGTATGAGCCGGGATATAGAGAGCATACACGAACCCTTTGAGCTGGTCCGCAAGAAAAGGTTTAACCTCAAGCAGGGGTTTTTTCTTTCGCTCGTAAGGGCGTTTGGTTTTTCCGGGGCATTGACGCTCTTTGTCATACTGTTCTTTGTCGCCTATAACGGCATAAGTATCTTAAACTGGGAATTTATTACGCAACCTCCTGTTGAAGCTATGACAAAGGGAGGGATTTTTCCTGTCATTGTCGGAACTATTTTACTGACCGCCTTATGTATGATCGTGGTTATACCAATAGGTGTTACTACAGCTATTTTCCTGGCTGAATATTCAAAGCCGGGGTTGCTCTTGCACACAGTTATGATGTCAATATATACCCTTGCGGGAGTGCCGTCGGTTATCTTCGGACTTTTCGGGTTGGCAGTTTTTGTCGTAGCATTTCATTTCGGCATGAGTCTGCTTGCCGGATCTCTCACCCTCGCAGTCATGGTTCTGCCATATATCATTTCGACCTCTGAAGAGGCGATTAAAGCCGTACCGTACAGTTTCAAAGAGGCATCCCTTGCCTGTGGCGCCACAAAATGGCAGACAATCAGAAAGGTGGTTTTACCCACTGCCATGCCGGGAATCCTTACAGGCGTAATTCTGGGGACAGCAAAGGTTTCAGGAGAAACCGCTCCTATTATGTTTACAGCCGCCGCCTTTTTTACTCCCGGAGTTCCAAGATCATTATTTGAGCCTGTAATGGCATTGCCATATCATATTTATGTGCTCGCAACAGCGGGTACGCATATTGAGGAGACAAGGCCGATACAATACGGCACTGCGCTCACATTAATCGTACTGGTTTTAGGAATGAATCTGTTGGGTATAATCCTGCGTTCGAGGCAAAGGAAGAAAAGGGCATGGTAGAAGAGAAGAACATATTCGGAATAAGGGATTTCAGCATCTACTATGTAGACTTCACTGCTGTCAAGAATGTCAATCTTGACATAGAGACCAACAAAATCACCGCAATAATAGGGCCCTCCGGTTGTGGAAAAACAACTCTCCTCAGATCATTGAACAGAATGAATGACCTGATCATAACTTGCAGGGTCACCGGCCAGGTGCTCTTCCGGGGGGTTGACATATATCACAGGGATACTGACGTTATCGAACTTAGAAGAAGAGTCGGGATGGTCTTTCAGAAGCCGAATCCTTTCCCGAGTTCTGTTTATGAAAATGTGGCGTATGGGCCGAAAATACGAGGCGTAAAGAAGAAAAGTGAACTTGATGAGATCGTTGAAAAGGCACTCATCAGGGCCGGTTTATGGAAAGAGGTGAAGGATAAACTCAACGAATCCGGACTGAGCCTCTCGGGAGGCCAGATGCAGAGACTCTGTATAGCACGCTCACTCGCACAGGGACCCGAAGTCATCCTCTTTGATGAGCCGACTTCGGCGCTGGATCCGATCTCGACTGCAAATATAGAAAATCTGCTCCAGGAACTGCAGAAAACTGTTACGATAGTCATTGTAACCCATAACATGCAACAGGCTGCGAGGATATCGAACTATACTGCATTTATGTATCTGGGGGAACTGATCGAATTCGGGGACACGGATACCATATTTGTGAATCCCCAGAATAAATTAACTGAAGAATATTTAACAGGGAGGTTTGGATGACGGCGATTTTCGATGAGGAATTGAATGCCTTAAAAGAAAAGATACTGAAACTCGGCTGCATGGTTGAGAACGCCATACGTGATTCTGTAAAAGCGCTCGTAGAGAGAGACAGCGAACTCTCAAAAGAAGTCATTAAGAAGGATCATCTGATTAATGCTCTCGATGTAGGGATAGATGAAGAATGTGTAAGATTGATAGCGCTGAGGCAACCTATGGCGAGAGACCTGAGATTCATAACGACTGCGATGAAGATAACTACAGACCTCGAAAGGATGGGAGACTTTGCCGTAAATATTGCGGAAAGGGCAATGGAGCTGAACGAAGAGCCGCAACTGAAGTCTTTTGTTAACATACCAAAGATGGCGGAAATTGCGCAGTCAATGGTAAGGGATGCCCTTGACTCCTTTGTCACGGGATGTTCCCGTTTGCCCTACGAAGTGATCAAACGGGATGACGAGGTGGACGACCTTACGGTAAGGAACTTTGAAGAGCTTCTCGGTCTCATGATCCAGGACCCAAAGATTATTCCGTTAGCGGTGAAGAGAACCTATATTGCAAAATATCTCGAAAGGATTGCAGACCATGCAACTAACATTGCCGAAATGGTTATTTATCTGTGTAAAGGTAAGATGATTAGACATATGGAACTTCCGGAAAGCGAATAACATAAAAAAACAAACCCGCTCATCAGCATAGCGTAATCATTCAGTGAAGCGTGGCGGCTCACAAAAGCGGCGCACCCTTCGACATCCTTCGGCAAGCTCAGGATGACATTGTCATGGTGAGCTTGTCGAATCCATGACAGCTAAACTCCACCCTTTACTGAAAGCTTATAGCATAGCAATTTTTTGCCTTGCTTTTTTTCACAATCTGGAATATTTTTATATGTACTTTTTCTCGACTGTTGTTTATTACAAACAACTTTTTTCAGGTTGTAACATTAAACTTCAAAGATAAAAAATTTCAGCAGGGAGGTAACATGGAGGTCATTAAAGGTTCCAAGCTCAAGCCGGTAGATGAGACATTTGAAGAGAACAAGAGGTATCGCATACTGATCGAAAATACAAAAGATATAGTCTATTTGCTGGATGCTGAAGGAGTCTTTAAATATATAGGTCCCCAGGTCGCACAATATGGCTTCAACCCCGAAGAGGTGATCTCACAAAATTTTCTGGATTTCATTCATCCTAAGGATAGAGAGAAAATGTTTCTCCAATTCCAAAAAACTATGATAAAGGGATCAGAATTTATCAGTCAATTCCGGATCAAGAATAGGAAAGGGCGTGTTTACTGGATAGAGGAATACGGTAAGGTCCAACGCGATAAATCTGGAGGAATCGTTGGAATCAATGGGGTTTTGAGGGACATCACCGAGCGCAAGCGGGTAGATGAGAAATTGCGTAGAGCGCACAAGGAACTGGAGATAAAGGTAAAAGAACGGACAGCTGAGCTCATGACTGCCAACGAAGCGTTACTGGTTGAGGTTACCGAGCGTAAGCATGCGGAAGGAGCGCTCAAAGAAAGCTATCAGAAATTGCAAAGGGCTTTAGAGGGAACGATTTATGCCCTGGCATTGACAGTCGAAAAGAGAGATCCATATACTGCCGGCCATCAGCAGCGAGTTACCAATCTGGCTTGTGCAATTGCTACTGAGATGGGTCTTTCAGAAGAAAAGATTAATGGAATTCGTATGGTTGGTTTTATTCATGATCTTGGCAAGATATATGTGCCCGCAGAAATTCTCAGTAAACCTGGTCAGTTAACCGAAATGGAATTCGTCATAATTAAAACTCACGCCAAGGTCGGTTATGACATATTGAAGAAGGTAGAATTTCCATGGCCGATTGCGCAGGTTATAGTTCAACATCACGAAAGGATAGATGGATCCGGATATCCTTTTGGTCTGTCAGGTGAGAATATTCTTCTTGAGGCAAAAATCATAGGCGTGGCTGACGTCATCGAAGCAATAGCTTCCCACAGACCTTACCGGCCGGCCCTTGGTTTAGATAAAGCTCTTGAAGAAGTCTCGCAGAAAAGGGGTACCCTTTATGACCCTGAGGTAGTAGATGCCTGTTTGAGACTCTTTACTGTGAAGGGTTTCAATCTGGAGTGCTAACCATCCCTATGCAAGGGTAATGTGGCCGGAAACAAGAGATTTCTTGACTTTCCTCATTCATGTTATAGAATTAATTTAAAAACTCATAGATGGAGGTGTGTAATATGGCAAAGGCGAAAAAATCAAAACAGTTAAGTTTCAGCATGCGGAACAAGGTGGGATTGCTTTCAGAGATAAGCACGGCAATCACAAATGCAAAGGTCAATATGTATGCGATCTGTGCATATGGTATGGAAGGCAAGGCATATTTCATGTTGGTGACTGACAGCAATGCAAAGACAAAAAAAACCCTCGGCGCTTTGGGAGCTGATGTCACGGAAAACGATGTTATTTCGGTGGAATTGCTCAATAAGGCGGGTGAATTGCAGAAGGTTGCAAAGAAGATAGCTAATGCAGGGGTTGATATCAACTACATGTATGGAACTGCCGGCACAGGCAAAACCTCACTTTGTGTCTTTGCAACTGTAGACGATAAAGAGGCGATCAGGGCTATCAATAAATAACGCGATGGAAGCCGGCTATTGTGCGGTATGATATGTCTGAAAGACAAGAGAAACTCGATATAGAATGAGTCCTGTTTGTCCCTCATGGCTCTCCTTTATCCTCTATAACCCTGTCAGGAAGGCATTTACCGACCGGGGGAAGGTTCTAACTGAGTCTGGTGTTACGCGTGATGCGGTTGTGCTGGAAGTTGGAGCAGGCAATGGATTTCTGACTGAATTTCTTGCAGAACGCGCAAGAAAAGTATATGCCGTGGAGCTGCAGGACGGCATGATAAGAAAACTGAGGAATAGAATCCTGCAATTCGGCGATAAAGTCTCGATTATTCCGGGTGACATAGCATCGATTAGTCTGAAAGAAGAGTTTGCCGACGTGTGCCTTCTGTATTACTGTTTCCATGAAGTGAGCGATAAGATTAAGGCTGCTGACAATATCAGCAAGGCCGTAAAGACGGGCGGCATACTTTCGATATACGAGCCTGCCATGGAGGTGGGAAAACCTTCCATGCAAAAGACTGCTGCTATGTTCAGGCAGAGGGGCTTCAGAAAAGAGATCGAGCGGAACCGGTTTTTTACAAGGTTTGTAAGATTGAGGAAATAATTTGACATTCAATTCTTTTGACTATTGACTTTCATAGAGCCATACAGTAATTTAAAAAAAGAGGCTGAGTCCTCGGTTGCGGAAACTTAACCAAAGGGCCTGTGGTTCATAAGAATCACGGGCCCGATTGTTTTATCCGATACAATTATTTTCCGAGTAGCTATCAAGTTCTATAACGAATGGAAAGGCCTTTCAAAAATTTCCTGAGAAACTGATCACCGCATTCCTTGTAGTTTTTATGCCCTTCTTTTCTAAATAATGCCGTCAGTTTAGATTTTGATATGTCGACATCGGCCAGTTTTAAAATCCCGAGCATATCATCCTCTTTCAACTCTATGGCAATTCTTAGTTTTTTCAATATGGTATTATTTGTCAGCCGTGAGTCCGATTTTCTCGTCTCACCCGGTTTAATTTCTTTCCTGCCTCTTTTATGTAAAATTAACCCGTCCAAAAAATACCCCAAAACATCATCACTGCAATTAACAAAGCCTTCTTCGTCTTCTTTTTTAAGAAGGCCGGTTAAATTGGATTGTTCAATTTCATGATCAGCCAGCTTAAATATTTCGATCATTGTTGAATCGTTAATATTCAGAGCGTACCGTAATTGTCGCAATATATCATTGTTAGTCATTATTAACCTATGATGAATTTGTCTATAGACTATTATAGTTCAGGCGACCTTGAAATCTACAAAAATCAAGTAATCTGGTGACTTAGAGCGAATTACGGCAACTGAAAATTACCGGCAACAATCCCCGGTACGGTGATATCTTCATCAAGGGATTCCCACCTCAAAGCATAGCCGTTTAAACGGATTTTTACTTCCTTCAGTTGTTCATCTGTCGCATTCTTAAGTATTTTGAAGCGGTCAGCAGGGAACCCTATTAGTCGCCCGTCTGTAAGTTCCACAAAGATCATCCTGTTTTCCACCCATGCTCTTATGGCGGCAGGCTCAACAGAAACTTCTTTTTCAGCGCTTATGGTACTCATTATATTTCTCCTTTAAGAGAGTTTGATGCTCAAAAACCAGTTTTTCAATTTCCCGAATTATACGTGGAGAAATACCGTTATTCCTGGCAAGCCTGATCGGTTCTAACCAGAACTTGCATTCACCATCAGGAGTTTCAACGTGAATATGAGGCGGCTCTTTAAGTTCATCGGAGTAAAAGTGGAATCTGTAAGAACCCAGCCTTAATATTGTCGGCATTTTTCCCTTCTGTCATAATTCACCTTAGATTATTATAATACTTGCGGTATTCTCTGACAATGATTTAATTACGGCACTGAAAATATGCCGAAAGGCTGTTTTCATAGAGGTTAAAAGGAAATCATGGAAGCCCTTTCGATTGGCGCTGAATAATAATTTCTTGTAATTTTATAGACTATAAATGATATGAAACAGCATATACGTTTTGGGAGTTACCTTGTCGAAAAGAGTATTATAAGTGCGATGGATGCCATCAAAGCAAGATTCATTCAGTTGAAAAATAACCGTAAGATTGGCGAACTTGCTCAAGCCAAAGGCTTTCTTACTAACGATGATATTCTAAATATATTGGCAATACAGGAAGAGACAGGAGATAAATTTGGAGAGATTGCAGTAAGAGAAGAATATTTAACGAAAGGACAAGTAGAACAGCTTTTAAAAGAACAAGAAGACAACTATATATTCTTTGGAGAAGCTTTAGTCCAGATAGGAGCTATTTCTGAAGAAGAAGTGATAGAACAACTTAAGGAATTTAACAATTTTAAAATACAGAGCTTTGGTCAAAAATAGCTTCATTGTGGAGCGCGAAAGGGGCGTTCTTGACTACTTAAACTAAACAGTTTGTTCGGTTTGAGATTCGGGAAGAGTTAGAGGAGAAAAGAAGAAGCGACAAGTTGAATTAGTCAAGAACGTCCCATGGTTGTCATATTTAATTTAGTTTTGTTTATGTTTTTTTATTTGTTGATGCATTTTTCTTTTCTGTAGAAGAAGACGATTCTGCTTCAAGCCTTTCTTGTTCCTTATATTGTTCCATTACAATTCTCTCTGCTTCAAGCCAGTTGTCGAGGTCACGACCTTCAATTCCACCGCTTTTTTCATACAGTTCACGCGCAATCCTCGCTATCTCATCATACCATTTCATTTTGTCCCTCTAATTAAATTAATTTTAATGATTTGGATATAATCATCAGCTTTATTCAGTATATCACAAGTGTGAATAACAGGAAGCAAAAGATGAAATGGAGCAGGAAAGGGACATCCTATAGTCCCATATTTGTCATCCGGGGAAAGCTGTCTGTGGTGTGAACTTCATGGCGTTACCTTATGTACCCCATGTAGCTTATTTACCTCTTTACTCCCTTTTTTCGAGTGAAATCAATCTATCCCCAAAAATGTGTAGCAATTTTCTTAAGGGCTTGCTATATATATAATTATTCATTGATTGTCCAACCTGAGAACATCTCTATGGGGGAAGTGTGGAGAAGAAGAGCATTCTTCTTGTGGAAGACGATGACGTGGTAAGGGCTATGATAAAGGAAGGCCTTGAACGGCAATACCACGTACTGGAAGCAGCCACATGCTCGAAAGCAATAGAGCAGAGCAAGAAGCCTTTCGACCTTGCCCTCATTGACTATAACCTGCCCGACAGTGACGGATTCGAAGTATTGAAAGCGATCAGGGAGTCAAAGCCGGGATTGCCGGTTATCTTCATGACCGCATACAGTACCGATACCCTGGCGATCAAGGCTTTTAGGTCCGGCGTGACGGATTACATAAAAAAGCCATTGAGCTTTGCTTACCTCTGGGCGAAGTTATCCGAAATTCTTGAAGGGAAAGAGGCTAAAGAACTTGCAGAAAGTGTAGAAAGCCGCGAGGTGTTCATAATGGAGGGCATAGCGGCCTTTATAGAAGAGAATTATAATGAAGACCTTACCCGTGATGGGCTTGCTGAGAAGGCACACATGGAGAAATACAGATTCAGCAGGGCGTTCAACCAACATTTCGGCAAGAGTGTAAAATCCTATGTCAATATTACAAGAGTTAGCAAGGCAGCAGAGATCCTCAGCAAGAGCGCTGATTTAAGTATTACGGATGTAGCTGTTTCAGTAGGATACAGCGGCGTTGCTCATTTCGAGAAAGTGTTCAAGCAGGTATATGGGATCTCACCGAATGCGTACCGGAAGAATCAGCCGAGATCGTCTTCCGCAATGTAGTATCTTGAACCTTCCATAGCGATCGACAATTTTCAAACTTCCGCCTTCATTTCTTACCAAAATCAAGAAAAAATTCCAAGATGCACAAAATGCATAATAAAACGCACAGAATCTATAGACATAAGCATAATTGTCTGAAATACTAACCGTGATTTCCTGTTTGATTAAATAATCCCTTAGGGGGGCTAAAGGATTATTTAAAGTCAAAGGGGTGGAGATGAAAAAAGTCACTTTCCTTCTCATCACAATTCTTCTTCTGAGCAACATAGGTTGTTCGTCTGTCCAGGTTCCTTATGTGGCCGTGCGCGAAGCAAAATTCCGAAGTGAACGAACGCAAAGCGAACGAATTAAGCTTCCTCTGACTACAGAATCACGCAAGCGGCTTATAGATTTCCTTAAGGCTGGCGGCGACACGAGCCGTGTAGGCAGCGAGATTGCAGACCCGGAAGCTGAAAGACACTATGCGCAGCTTTTGAATATGCTGAGTGATGCACGAAATCTTTCACTCCAAGATCTGACCGAGAAACAGACCTTCAAGGACTGGTTTCCGGACATTCCTATACGCCAGGTTATCGATGCGCGAGAAGAAGCTCCGCCGATCATCGATCCAGTTGCGGTGACTGACGGAAAATACTGGTGGATTTTTTACCATCGCCATAAGCAACTAACAGAACTTCTTGTTGTCAAGGCGATTCCTCACGAAATCAAAAGATAGGGGGAAGATATGCATGACCGGCTACTCACTATTCTTCAGTCAGTTGCAAACATCAGGCTGGTTGCCTCTCTCCGGGACGAGAGGCTTGGGTTTCCTGACAAAAAGGACCTCCGTATCTTCATTCCAGACATTCATCTTATCAGCGAGAAGCGCCGCAAACAGGGCGGATTTGTATTCGCAACGAACCATACGGAGTTGCTGACTTCACTGGCTCTTGCCCTGACAGATTTAAAGACAAAAAAAGCAAATGACGAAACCATTGTGGTCTACCAGCTCGGAGATTTCCTCGATCTCTGGCGGGAAGCTCCCGGCGTGGATGAACAATTTGATTTTGCTTCACGTATCAAGGATGACCATGAAGACCTGGTGCTGGCACTCATGGGCGAGAAGCTCAAAGCACGTTTCTTGCTTGGTAATCACGATTTCGACCTTTACAGATGGCCGGATTATAGCTCGTGGGACCGGCGTTACTATCTCCCCGACACGAGTCTTCAGTCCCCAAGTACCGTTCTCTTTCACGGTGACATCTTCGACTGGGTCGAGTGGTTCCCTGACAAAATTCAGGACATACTTGTCTATCTCTTTGCGCCCCATCTATCCCCGAACGATTACAGACTCGGGCAGATGCAAACATTAATTCGGCAGTCCCATGGAAAAAGGAATTACCGCACCTACATCCAAGATCAGAGACCAGCCACAGTCGGTCTTATTCGGGAGGATATGACAGACAATATTCCGGAACGCTGGAATGTTCAGACAAAAGATTCATCTTCTCCAGAGAACCTCAAATTTCTCGAATCGGCATATAACTACTGCATAAAAGCGAACACGGATTATCAGATGAATTTAAAAGTGGCAGTCATCGGGCACACGCACCACGCGCGCATTGCAGTGCACGAGACAGATGAAGGCGATTTATTTACCCTAATAGATTGTGGGGCATGGATCGAAAACTGCATTGCCGATGGAGAATCGAGTTCTGCGCCAAATGCACAGATTGCAGCACTCTCAGCGAATGAGGCTCGTATTTACCAACTGGGGCCAAAGTGATTATCGACTTTAGATTTGATCAAATTATAAGGTGCTCTAATGAGAATTGACATGCACTTTTATAGTTTAAAAGAGGTTCCCATGCTGGTAGTGATTAGGTATCTCCATTTTCAAGATACTCGCAATGACATTGTGAAGGATGAGAGTGACAACATCCTTGGCGGCATAGACCGCTTTGAGCAATAAAATATGACTTTGGAGTATAAGGTATGCACGATCTGAATGAAAAACTACTTGATTTCTTTTCCGTAAATTATAAGTCCGGGCTTATAGGCTTGGTGGGAACAAATGATGCTATAGGGTTGGCTATAAGAGAAGCACAGAGTTTGATAACCAAGGATCGTAAGCCTTCCCTTTGGTCCCACTGCTTTATCATTGGTGATTTGAGGCTCGATATGAGAGGATCTGGAGGCACAAGGACCAGAAGCCCCTACATATTTGAGAGTGATCTAAAAGTAAATCTCTTCAAGCCCCAGGTTCGTAACGGCGCTCAGGAAAACTGGATCGGAAAATGGTGTGTCGAAAAAGTGGAAAATGCTGCGATTATAGACTTTGGGTTATCAGATAACGAGAGAGATAATATTTTAGCTACTGCGCTCCAGCTTGTTGATGAACAGGTGCTTTATCCGATTCAAGAACTCCTTGGGACATGGTGGGCAATAATTACCGGCAAACAATGGCGGCCTAACCCTCTAAATGACCCTAATCATGCCATGTATTGCAGCGCCTTTGTGAGATACTGCTACGAACAAGCAGGAAAGGATTTCCTTGGTGGCGAAGTTGACGTTTCGAATACTGCGCCTGAGGACATTGCAAGGGCGGGAATGAAAGCCTATGCAATAAAATCGGCGTGAAGCCATAATGGAAAAGTCATTGTTTCAGGGATCTGTAAGAGCTTCTATTGGAGTATTTTTTGCAAAAAGGGAGAAAGCATGAAATCATCTGGATGAAAGGTTAAAGCATTACTGTTGCGATTGAGAAAACGTTAAGATCCATGCACCAGAAAGGAGACAAAAAAAATGGAAGACGATAAATATATTTGTTGGGGCGATGACAAAGAAGATCTGACCAAGAAGGTTCAGGAAGCTATAGCTATTGGTTGTAACGCACCTGATTATTCCGCAGTTCTAGGATACAAAATTGCGACAAAAGGAAAAAAAGCAAAGAAGCGTCGCTGGCGTGTGATTGTTAAGTGCAACGAAGGGCATGAGAACGCGTTTGAAGGGGAATACTGGCCTCGGAGGGAAGGAAGGACTGATTTATGAGCCCAGTTGGAGAACATCTTAACAGCGAGGATTTGTTCTGGCAAAAAGTAGCCGATGAAATGACTCCTGGCAAATCGCTTGAGCGTCTCGACAGCCACGGGAAATATCTTTTCAGCACAGCGTCCATCGTTGGTACCCTGCTGACGGGCTTTGGCATATTCGGCGCAACGGTAGCCACAATACCGCACAGTCCCTGGCTTCTGATCCCGCTTGCACTCGCTTGTCTTAGTCTTGCTCTTGCCATGATGGGGATAACCCCCCGCTCGGAAAGGGTCATCCGTAACGACCTCTTTTCTGTCAAAGATCACTATAACAGCCTCATCAGACGGCGGGGACGGTTTGTCTTTTGGGCAGGCGTGTGCTTCGCATTAAGCCTTCTGTCAGTTGCCTTTGTCTTAATTCTTTCCTATCGGTCATCCGCTGCTGCGGCTACGATCTCAACCCGATTGACCGGTAGCGAGAATAATGCGAAGCTGACGGGTAAGGTCGAGTTCGATGGCCTACCTCGCGCTGCGATAGCGGAGACCGAGATTTTAGGGTTCGTGAAGGAAAAGAAAAATATAGAAGTCAAACCGGTTCGCCTCTTCAACGACATATCCCACGCTGATTCAGCGGGCAAACTTACCATCTCAGTAGAACTCGAACAATTGTGCGCTTATGAACGATTTCAAATTCAGGCCAAGATCAAATCAGGTTATAGGACCATTCGTGAGGAAAAAGTCGAACTGAGGCGATAATGGGTCGGCAGCACTCTTCCTTGAAGGGTGATTTTATTATCTGTTGAAAAAAAGTTTAAGATTTATGTAAGGAGTTGAGATGTGCTAAATATCACATGATCGGGCAGTGACTGGTCAATAAATTGATCGTTTAGGCTCTTAAATAGTGCATAACATGATACTTCAAGTGTTGAATTGCACGATAATAATTTAGAAAAGGGGGGAGAAAATGTCAAAGAATCTTAATAGAAGGGGGTTAAAAAGCAGGATTATATGTTGGATTTCTTACAAATACACGAAATCGTCTTACTTGCTACTTGCCTTAATTATGGGCCTTTTGACGCTTGGTTGCTCGTCAACGCTTCACGAGACATATTACCTAAAGGCATATGATCCGCAGACCCAAGCAATAAATTACTTTAGAATCAATCTGAGCGGAGTTTCAACCTTTTCAAAAACAAAGTTCAGCGTCGGTTTCTATGACAGAAATGCCGTTGAACGTCTTTTCGGCGAAACTGCCGTCTCACAAGAGTTCCTCTCCACACAGGTTGAAGTATTTGACAAGGCAACAGGGAAAAAGCTCCAAGACATTTCCGCCAATTTGCAGGCCGCAAAGGTGAACACTCAAGAATTTGCGAAAGAAAGACTGATCACGATTAATGCGTCCATCGCTGACCTGATTGGTCAGTATGAAACACGATTAGCTACAAATCAGAAGTTAAAAGAACAGTTACAGCAAAGCATTGATAGTGCTAAGACGCTTAGAGAGGCAGGAGAAGCAGCACTTAAGAGTGGTGACTTGATCGCTGCGATGGCGAACCTTCGAGTTGCGTATGCAACTATGGAGGCAATCCGCATCGCAGCGGACTCCAAGGTACTGGTAAGGTTTTTCGACGGTGCAGGAAATGAAATAGACGTAAACACCAAGACCATGGTGATATTTGTGGCCACCGATGTAAGCCGTTTTGCCGAAGCCATTAGGCAACTTGCAGAGTCAAATGATAGCGCGCAAGACGTTCTCCGAATAGTGTTAGGCCCCAAGATTAAAGAGGCTGAGGCACTGAAGACTAAATTATCAGCTTCAAATAAGGATGAAGGGGCTCTTATAAAACTTCTTAATGACAAGGTGACAAATTGGCCGGAAAAACCTGATGCTAATGGTGTTAAGACAGTGATATGTGAAACGGCCACCGCCGTTGCCGGGAAGATCGGTACATTTCAGAACTCTAAAGACATCCGTGAATTTATCAAGGGAATGGGTGTGCAGTGATGAGAATACTTTATATTCTTGCCATAATATTGATTTTTGCGTGCTCGGGTTGTGCAACTCTCCAGGTTGATGTCGATCTTTATAAAGATCCAATTGGCTTAAAGTCGGTTGATTTAACGAGTGCAATACTTAAAAAAGACTGGTTTGATAAGGAGAAGCGTTCAAAACTCTATAACACTTTCATTGAAAATGCTAAAGAGAAAGTATTGGAGAGAAACACAAAAGCATATTTACGTACGAAAGAAAAGGAAGGCAGGGCCGTGGCAGAAGCTGATGCAACAAATTGGGCAAATCAAGATTGGGTGCGCATCAAAGAGTTAATCGACGAAGAGTGGAAAGATGTCGACCAATACGCACAAAGGGTGAGATCAGCAGCATTGAAAGCGCTTGAAAGCGAGTCCGCCGAGGATTATGACACTTTGCGCGAAGTTTATGATTCATATGTTAAAGCTCGTCCTTTCTCAAATTTTGTTGCCAAGGTTAATAAAGCTCTCAAAAGCGAACTAAAAGCAAGCGATATAGACGGTTTTACGCAAATATATGAGTCAAGTCAAATGGCTTCTGGAATTGCAGCGAGCGCTGAACTCGAAGGAAGATATGTGGGGTATCCTATCTTTGATCCATTGATATCCAAGATTTCTAAGAACGATACTGCCTGGAGCAATTTTGTTCATACTGACTTTTCCGCTAATTGTGGCAATGCGCAGTTTGTCCTTGTTAGAGAAGGACTGGTGGTTTTTCACATGAAGAGCCTTGATTTCGACCCAACACCTATCATCGGAGCCGGTGCTGCAACCGCTAAACTGGGCTTGCAGATTGCCAGCGCCATGGCGTCTGGATATTCAAGCTTGCCTCTAAGCATATCTAAACAAAGTGGGGGCTCAACTGGAGACGCGGCATCTTCTTCGCAGTCCAAAGCTTCAACTACCGTCAACGAGAGCGAAATACAAGCAAACCGTGAGCTATTAAAAAGCCGTCTGCGTGTGAAGGCGGAACTACTTAATGCCCTTGCCGACCTTTACGACAAGGTTTCAGATAAGAATCTTGACTATGTCAAAAAGGAATTTACAAGCGAAATCAACTTTTATCAAGGCCGCGTTGCCGCGGGAAAGGAGTAGGCAATGTGTAACTGTCCATACAAAATTGGCGACCGTGTTAAGAATCATGGTCTCTGCGGGACCATAACTGCTAAAGATAAGCTTGGAGATTGTTGGATGCTCACAATTAAACTAGACAGTGGCGACACAGTATCATGGGTCTGTTCAGAGGTAACTGGATGTTAACTGTTTCATATAGTAATGAATTAAGAGCCCCGCATCCCTGTGAGGTTCTTTGAGGTTCACGTCTCATCTCCGGTTGCCACTTGAAATAAGGAGAAAAAAAAGCAGAAAGGGGAGGTAACCCACAGTTATGTTAAAACCATTTGACCCCTATAACGAGAATGAATTTATTATATCGGGGTGGAGGCGTAACAGGTATAGAAATCGGCAGGATTATGAGGGTAGACTATAGCACCGAAAGTCAGGGGAGGACACGTTTGCGCAAGAGGATACAAAAGGATAAATTTTTGGGGAAACTTTGGCATCAATAGAAAAGAAATTGTCAATATGAAAGAATTGACCCTATCATCTTACACTTACGAGGAAAATTTAAGTATTTATCAAGAAGTTGGCAAAGAAAAAGGTCCGGACATGCTCGACCAATTAGCTTTAGGCTATTGATATGGTTACAACAATCTAAATGAATAAAAGAATAATCAGAGAAAAACTAAGTTGGTTTAGAGGAAATATAATTTCAGGCGCAACCGTAATAGAAAGAGCTTTGGGTTGGAAACTGAGAACATATTTTTTTCCTAAAACTAATCAACAAGCCTCGGATTTTCTTTACTATATTATAGAAACACCTCACTTTAGTTTTGATAAAAAGATTTCTCTCTACGAGCAAATTCCATATTTCAAAAAATTAAAACAATATTCAAAAGTTAAGAATTCCTTAAGATTTATTCAACAACTAAGAAATGCCCTAGCTCATTGGAATTTAGATGAAAAGATGAGTAATGAGAATGGAATTGTTATTTATAGTCCAGTTACTTTTAAGAGATTAAAACTTAATAATGAACTAATGGAGAAATTTCAGGAGCATGAAAAAAGTCTTTTGAAAATATTTGGGTGGGAACAAACCCTCAAAGAAAAATACGGAACTTTACGTAAAAATGAAAAGTCTAAATAAAAGTAAATAAAAAAGGTCATGACATGCTCGATCAATTAACTTTGGTTTTTCCCTTTTAACTTCTGGAGTTGATCGCTTTTTCTATCCAATCTTCGATATTATCTTTTATGTCATTGTATGCATCGGTACTCTTCGGATTATGGCATTTTATGGTGCATACTTTATCGCCAGACTTAAAAGTGAACTGGTCAAAGGGATTATTGCCTTGTTTGCATGTTCCAGTATTAGGGTCTTTTAAATTATGTATATAGATTCCGAGAAGCCCTTTTTTATCTTCCCAAGCTTTTTTTATTTCATATTTGACCAACGGCCTGTTAGCTGTTTTTTCTCCGACTAAAACAACGACACACGAGCGATATTTCATATTGTCATCAATCCATTTTTCAATACCCCCGGGTTTCTTTCTTGCTTCTTCCCATTCGTTTGCTGAAACTGGCGTATTGCCTTCTATAACACCCATAGGAACTAAGAATGGGGTCAGGCTTGTTTATTGCGATTTGATAAATTTTTGGGAGTTTGAGCTGTGCTTTTCTAATGTAAGGACAAACATTGATGGAGGGAATGCATATGCTTGTAATAATTCCCAGAAGAAATACACAGAATTATCAGGTTAGGCAGAAGCGCTTGTTCCTGTGAGTACTCGTCGGGGAGCGAAAATTTCAGAAGCGCACCTTTCTATATGAAGCGTTCATCGAAACATAATCTAATAAATAAAATGTGTTACATTAAAAAATCTCACTTTCAGAAACAATCTCTTTTTTTATTCTGGAAACAAGCTCTTCAAGCACCGGGATAACAGATATTCTGAATTTCCCTGCAACTAATGCATACATGATGTCATCGCCGATTTTCAAGAGTCCTTCATTTATCCAGACTTTTATTTCAACAATACCATCTCTTTTCCTTAATTCATCCAACAGGTAAGATAGTTTTTTCTTGTCATAGTTAAGATGCATCCCCTTGACTGGCTTCCCATCCTTTGAGGTAGCCCGAACTATACCGTTATGAACGAGAATCATCCCGAGGTCTTCAAAATGAGCACTCATCTTGATATCTTTAATCCATTGCTCGATCATTTATCCCACTTTGACCAATTCAAAAATAATCGATAGTGTTTTATATGATATCATTTTAGGAGATTATACTTGCAATTATTCTGTGATAAGGAATATTGGCATAGCGTTGAATCGTGCAATCACTGTCGGGACGTTGTGTCTTACGTTGTATAACTACTGATTCAGGAATATCTTATGTATAAAAATCGAGGCATGGTGAGGCAGAGGCGGGTTAACTCGATGAACTTAAACCCTCCACTTCCTTCTCTTTTTCCTGTGCTCCTCCACCTCTTTTCTCTTTTTCTCAAAACCTTTCTTTCCCATCATGCCATAAGTAAGATTTTTGCCCTCTTCAACGCCGGGCTGGTTGAAAGGATTTATACCGAAGAGGGCCCCTGTAAAGGCTGTCGCTATTTCAAAGAAGTGGAATAACTGGCCGAGGTGGTATGCATCAATCTGAGGTATTGTGATCGTCATATTCGGCCTTCCGGCCTTTGCCAGGGCCAGCTCTGTGGCTTCTTCTTCAGCCTTTATTAGTTCAGATAGTGTATGGCCTGAGAGGTAGTTAAAACCTTCCGTACCCTTGAAAATATCAGGTATTTTTATGTCAACACCATACTCATTAATCCTGATAAATATAATAACTTTATCCTGGGGCCCTTCAGTCCATAACTGTAGTTGTGAGTGCTGATCTGTTGTGCCTAAAGAAGGATATGGTGTAAGTCCCTTGGTTTCCTTTCCAAGACTCTCCGCCCAGAGCTGACAGAACCATTCAGAGAAAGGTTTCAAACTGTCTGCATATGGAACCATTACATTAATACCCCTATGTTTTTCCTTATCCATTAAATAAAGCAATGCCCCGAAGAGATAAGCGGGGTTTTGCCAGAGTTCGGACTCAGAACACCTCTTGTGGATATCCAGCGCACCTCTTAACATCTCATCTGAGTCAATTCCTATAACCTCTGCGAGTAAAAGTCCGACAGAACTCAATACAGAATATCTGCCGCCGACGCCCTGAGGAATAATAAGAGACCTCAATCCCTCTTCATTAACGATCTTTCTGAGATTCCCTTTTTCTGGATCTGTTGTAACTATAAATCTATTTGATGCTTCTCTTCCGAGTACCTTTTTCATCTTATTCCATAAGATCATGAACGATGCTGCGGTTTCCGCAGTACTGCCTGATTTTGATATGACATTAACAGAGGTAGTTTTTAAATCTATCAGCGAAAATATGTGTCTTAAAGTCCTGGGGTCAACGTTGTCGTATATAAATACCCGCGGCTTTTTCTGCAGGTTGTGGAAAGAGCTCATGGCCTCAAGTATCGCCCTCGGCCCAAGGGCAGAGCCGCCTATACCGAGTATTAGGAAATTCTCTGATGTTTTCCTTACATGTGCTGCTGTACTCTTTATCGTGGATGTATCCTGAGAAAGGAGGTCTATGAACACAAGCTCGGGCCATACCATGTCCCTGATCTGCTTGTTTGCATTTTCTGCTTTATCCCTGAAATTTTCTATTACGCCCTTTGAAAGCCCGTTAACGCCGATTACATCTTCCATCAGATTCGAAAAATTAAGCTCTATCATGGAACTGACCTCCTATAAATCCTTTGATTCCCTCAGGCCTTCTTTCATAATCACAAAGAAAACAATGGTGAATCCTACCATGAGTCCGATTATGCTTACCAGTTTGAGAGCAATAAGAGTAACGAGAATAACAGCAAGCATAGCCAATCTCAAAATACTGAAGATGACGACCTTCGCAGTCAGTCTGTATGTCCCGACGAGGTTTTCAACACTCCTGGCAAGACCCCTGAGGTTTACAAGTCCGAGGATGCCGCCGATGATGATACTGAGAGGAAGCTTTTCCAAATTAATATATTTTTCAATGAATGCTGAAAGGACGGCCAGCGGCAAAAGAATGAGGGCTGCCTGTTTATAAATCCTTTTTGTCAGATTCATTATTGGATCTTCTCGCTATCCTGAACAAGTCTCTAAATCCTGAAATGATACCGATGATTAGAAAGATGATGGTAAACCAGGGTCTGGTGTGAAGACCAAACCACTTGTCCATGGCATAGTCAATTCCATAGCCCATTGCAAGCCCGACAGCAGTTGCAAGTACAAGATTCAGTCCTACTGTGCTTGCCTCCAGGAGTTGTTTGAATAATGATTTCTCCGGCATATCTTTTCCTTAATATTTAAATTTTAGCAGACAAAGACCAAAATAACCAATAAATCTTCTTTCAATAAGTGAAAAGTCGGCTACATTAAATATCCCCTCCCTTGATGGTCTGCGACTCGTAGAGGAAGGGACTAAGGGGAGATTGGTTATTTGATTTCTAATAAAGATTCGTATGCTGCCTTTATAGTTTTTTCTATATCTTTCTCTGTATGTGCAAGGGATATAAAACCAGCTTCAAACTGTGAAGGGGCTATATTTATTCCTCTTTTGAGCATACCTGAAAAAAACCTTGCGAATCTTGATGTATCAGATGTTTTTGCTGTTTTATAGTCGATGACATTGGTATTTGTAAAATAATTACAGAACATCGTGCCTGCCCTGTAAAATCTTGTCTTTACACCTGCCTTACTCGCTGCATCCACAAGTCCTCTCTCCAACAGGGCTGCTATGTTTTCAAGTCTTTTGTATGTGTTAGCTTTTGAAAGTATCTTGAGGGTTTCAATACCTGCTGTCATTGCGAGGGGATTGCCTGATAATGTGCCTGCCTGATAAACAGGCCCTTCCGGTGAGACCATTGACATGATCTCCTTTTTCCCGCCATAAGCGCCAACCGGCAAACCGCCACCTATGACCTTTCCAAGACAGGTCATGTCAGGTGAAATACCATAGTGTGCCTGTGCACCTCCATAAGCAACCCTGAAACCAGTCATTACCTCATCAAATATGAGGACGATACCGTAGCCCTTGGTCAGCTTTCTTAGAGACTCCAGAAATCCTGCTTTCGGGAGGACACAGCCGATATTTCCAACAATCGGCTCAATTATCACGCATGCAATAGATCTCCACTCCTTATTAATTACTGTTTTTATTTCTGTTATGTCATTAAAAGGTAACGTAATTGTATTTTTGGCATAGGACTTTGGAACCCCCGCACTGTCAGGAACTCCAAAGGTAGCAGCACCTGAACCTGCCTTAACAAGCAGTCCATCGGCATGGCCGTGATAGCATCCCTCAAACTTAATAATCTTATCCCTTCCTGTAAATCCGCGTGCAACCCTTATAGCACTCATTGCAGCCTCTGTGCCTGAGTTTACCATCCTTACTTTATCCATTGATGGGTAGGCTTTCAGGACAAGTTCTGCAAGTCTGATTTCGAGTGAGGTAGGTGCGCCATAACTCGTGCCCCTTTCTGCGGCCTTCTTAAGCGCGTTTATAACCTTTGGATGAGTATGCCCGAGTATCAGGGGTCCCCACGAAAGGACGTAGTCTATATAGACATTCCCGTCAACATCATAAATCTTCGAGCCCTTAGCCCTGTCAATAAATATCGGGTTTCCTCCGACTGCCCTGAATGCCCGGACAGGGCTGTTGACACCTCCGGGGATAAGCTCACATGCCCTCTTAAATAACTTATGTGATTTTTTCCATTTCATCTGAATTAAGTTTATAGAGTTTAACATTTCCGTAAGTTGGAGAAACTCGAAAAACTCAAAAAACCCGTAAAAACTGAATTTAATTTATCATAAAAATATTTATGTGTCAAAAAACTTTTATATTGATATATAATGTCTTCCAAACAATAAAAACAGGAGGATTTAAATGAGAAAAGTTGTGGTTTTAATACTGATTGTCCCTCTACTTTTTGCATTTTTTGCATGTGCAAAAAAGGGAGGACAGAAAGGGTCAGACCTTGCAAAGGTCGGCAATGTAACAATAACACAAGCGGATATTGAAAGAGAGATCAAGAACCTGCCTGATTTTGCACAGAAGCTTTTTGCGGGCATCGGCGGAAAGGAAAGGTTTCTTAATGAACTCGTTAAAAAAGAGCTTCTATATCAGGAGGCATTAAAAAAGGGTCTTGATAAGAATATTGAATACCTGAAGAAGGTCGAAGACTTTAAGAAAATCACGCTCATAGGGCAACTCCTTGAAAAGGAGATAGAGTCAAAGGCAAAGGTTACAGATCAGGATGTAAAGGATTATTATGAAAAGCACAAGGAGGATTTTGCTCCTGTTAGCCAGATCAGGATGAGCCTTATACTTCTGAAGACTGAAGAGGAAGCAAAAAAGATATTAGGAAGACTGAACAAAGGAGAAGACTTTGCCAAGGTTGCAAAGAAGAGTTCGGTTGACCTTAATTCAGCAAAGAATGGTGGAGATCTGGGATACCTATCGAGAGGCCAGATGACCTCCGAGCTTGAGGCAGTAGCAGTCAGACTGAAAACAGGCGAAGTAAGCGAACCCATAAAGACCCAGTCTGGATACCAGATTATTAAGGTGACGGATAAAAAGTTAGGAAGTGTTGTCGAATTTGAAAGGGTAAGGAAATTTATCTTACAGCAACTTTCAGCAGAAAAGCAGAAAGAGGTATTCGATTCATATATAGAGAGTCTGAAGAAAAGTTACAAAGTGGATATAAACAAAGAGGCAATTTCTAAACTTTCTTCTGGAGAAGAGAAGAAAGAGGGAACACAGGAAAACCCTGAGCAGGCAGGAGAACCAAAGAAAGCACCAAAACAGTAAACAAAAGGACACCAGGGAAAAAGGATTTAAACCTATTATAGTGTCTCATAAATACCTTTACTTAATCTGTCATTGACCCGAAAATACCCCTCTTTGATAAAGAGGGGTTAGGGGAGATTTTATGAATTATAACTGCAACCATTTGTTCTTAAAATCCCCCTTAATTCCACCTTTTCCAAAGGGGGAATTAATAGTATTTTCATGAACCTTTGTGAGCCAATGGCTCATGTTGATTCCTGCGAAAGCAGGAATCCAGAAGCTTAATACACAATAAATCCCATAGATTCCGCATCTCGATGCGAGTCTTTGCTGAGAGTCGCTCCGACAAGTGCGGAATGACAATTAATATGTGCAGATATATCACGGGGTTCATAAAATATATTTAATTATGGAGAAGTTTAAGGTTCTTGATATATCAGGTGATGTTGGCATCAAGGCTTTCGGGAAGAGCATAGATGAGGCATTCATCAATGCTGCTATTGGGATGTACAGCCTTATTACAAATCTTGATTCGATAAAAGAAAAAAAAACAATTAATGTCTCAGTCGGAAGTCCATCATTAGATGGACTTCTTGTTTCATGGCTGAATGAGCTGATTTTTAATTTTGACGCTTATGGTTTTATAGGTAAAAAAATAGAGATTAAACAGTTTTCAGACAACAGAATGGTAGCAACTGTTACAGGTGAGGAATTTGATCCAGAACGTCATGAAGGAAAACTTTTAATTAAGGCAGCTACATATCATAAACTCAGGATAGAAAAAATAGATGATATGTGGGAGATTGATGTTATTTTTGATATATAAGAAATTTTTCAACCTCTTCCGCAGGCAGAGGTTTGCTAAAGTAATAACCTTGTGCCATGTCACATCTTAGAAGCCTGAGAATTTTCCACTGTTCCTCTGTTTCAACACCTTCAGCAATCGTTTTTAGATTCAGGGTGTGTGCCATTGCTATGATTGCTGTTACGATTGATGCAGTGTCCTGATCTGTTGCTATATCCCTTATAAAAGATATGTCAATCTTCAGGTTATCAACTGGAAATCTCTTAAGGTAACTCAAAGATGAATAGCCGGTTCCAAAGTCGTCAATTGATATCGAAATTCCTCTTTCCTTAAGTTTCTTGAGAACTGAGTTCGTAAACTCTATATCCTGCATAAAGGTGCTTTCTGTTATTTCCAGGGTAAGGAGTCTTGGATCGAGACTGAATTCTTTAATGATTCTCTCCACCATCTCTGGCAGATCTTTATGCCTGAATTGGACTGATGAAACATTCACAGAAACCGGGAATACCGGATAACCCTTATTCTGCCAATTTTTAATCTGTCCGCAGGCCGATTTAAAGATCCATTCACCAACCTCTTTGATCATACCTGTTTCTTCAAGAACAGGTATAAACCTTCCCGGAGATACTAATCCGAGTTCCTCACTTTTCAGTCTTATAAGGGCCTCCATCCCTAATGCCGTCTTTGTATTTATTTCAAAGTAAGGTTGATAATAAAGTACAAATTCCTCATTTTTAAGGGCTTTGAAAAGGTGTTTTTCCATCAAAATAAATTCTGATGCCTTAACATTCATGTCTGAAGTAAAAAACTGGTAGTTTTTCCTTCCCTGTTGCTTTGCCTTTGAGAAGGCCAAGTCTGCATTTTTCATTAGTTCATGGGCATCTTTCCCATCATTAGGATAAATTGAGACGCCAATACTGAGGGTTAACACAATCTCTTCACTATCAAGTTTCATAGGTTGAGAGACATTATCCATAATCTTCTCTACGAGAGGAATAATATCTTCCGACTCTGCAACATCAATTAGTACTATCCCAAATTCGTCACTTTCAAGACGTGCAACCGTATCACCTTCACGAACTGAGCCTGAAAGTCTTCCCGCAACTTCTTTTAAAACATTATCGCCAACGTCGAGACCAAATGTATCGTTTATGAACTTAAACCTGTCAATATCAATGACTAAAACTGCAACAAACCTTTTATGAAAATCAGTTCTTGCTAACCCCTGTTTAAGCCTATCAACAAAGAGGTTTCTGTTTGGAAGACCTGTTAGGGCATCGTAATAAGCAAGGTACCTAATCTTCTCTTCCATGAATTTTTGCTGAGTAATATCTTTCCCGGTTGCTATAAAGTGGGTGATGTCTCCTTTTTCATCTCTAAGTGGCGTTGTAGGGTTTAACGAAATTAGGAACAACTGGTAAGTTAGTCCTCCGGAAGGAGGAAGCAGATGGCAAGAAAGAAATGGAGTGCAGAAGAGAAGCAGAAAATGGTATTGGCAGGCTTGA
>JBGQLV010000024.1:0-32181 GCA_041500225.1 Thermodesulfovibrionia bacterium
GGCGTGCCTCCGGCAAAGGTCGCCAGTGTCGTAAAAGGGCCTCCTGCTGCAGCACTCGCTTCCACAACCAGGGTATCGCCTGCCTCGAGATTTGCGGCAGTGTAGCTGAAGTTCAGTGTGGCGTTCGTGGCGCCGGTGAGATTGGCAGTGCGCTGAATAGCCGAGGGAGTGCGCTGGTACGTGATGTCGACATTATCGACAGAGAAAGTCTTATTAGTGGCATTGAAGCCGCCAGTGACCCTGAATTGAATAGTAGTAGTGGCAGAGATGTAAGCAGTGAGGTTGTATGGCGGTGCAACAGAGGGAGTGCCACTGGTGAAAGTTGCAAGTGTTGTAAAAGGCCCTCCTGCGTTATTGCTGGCCTCTATCACCAGCGTATCGCCAGCCACGAGATTAGCGGAAGAGTAGCTGAAGTTCAGTGTGGCGTTCGTGGCGCCGGTGAGATTGGCGGTCCGTTGAATCTGGGACCCTACGGCATTGGCAGGGGAATTGAAACTAATATCAACATTGTCAACCCGTGCTTCGTCGTTAGTGGTGCTGTTCCAGACCTGGGGGGCACGGAAACGAATAGTCAGTGTATTATTGCCGCTCAAAGCAATAGTCAACGGCAGAACTGCTCCGCTCCAGCCGGTACCTCCATCAAGCGTGCCGATAAGTACATAGGCGCCTCCGTCTATGCTGTAATGCGCTTCCATTGTTTCCCCAGCATCTATTCCATTATCAGTAAGTGTGAAATTGATGGTAGCACTCGTGGCGCCGGTGACCGTCGCAGTCCTGCTGATTGCTCGATTAGCTGGGGCTGTTCCCCCGCCCTGGAACCGGGCGTAGTTTCCAGTGACAACAACAAATCCGGTAGCAGCAGAACCATTAGGGTTATCGTTGGTTTCCGTCCAGGCAGCGTTCCAATTTCTCGAACCGTTGTTTCCGGCATAGCTGCCATTAGTTGTAAATTCATCACGCACATTCGACGTCAGATACCGGAACTGCAATTGGCCGGCCGTGATCCAAACGAATCCAGCTGTTGCCCCGGCCACACCGGGCCCGGGGTCCGTCTCTGTCCAGTTGCTGGCCCAGTTTGCCGTATTATTAGGGCCGTTGTTCGTGTACGCTACGGTTCCAAACTCATCGCGGACGTTTTCGGACTGACCCAGCCGCAATTGGTTCCCTGTGACCAGTACCAATCCGCTCGCTGCACCGCCGGCCAGACTGTCAGTTTCTGTCCAGTTGCTGGCCCAGTTTGCCGTATTATTAGGGCCGTTGTTCGTGTAAGCGACAGTTGCAAACTCATCGCGGACGTTTTCGGACTGACCCAGCCGCAATTGGTTCCCTGTGACCAGTACCAATCCACTCGCTGCACCGCCACCCAGACTGTCAGTTTCTGCCCACGCACCGGCCCAGTTCGCAGTATTGTTCGGACCGTTGTTGGTGTAGGCGACAGTTGCAAACTCGTCACGCACGTTCAAAAGGCGTTCACACGTCACTGACCCGCTGGCTGCTATATAGCTCACCCCATCCGGCAGTGGATCATAAATCGCTACCCCTGTCTGATTACTTGTTGCTGATGCAGGATTTGTAACTGTTACGGTATATGTAAACAGGTCACCGGGGTATAAAGGGTCGGTTGCACTTGAAGTCTTTGTTACTGTCAGATCACCGTAACTGTTAAAGTCAAAGTCCGAAGTCACAAAGGTCTGGGTTGCTCCTGCTACAGTTCTGGTGCCGGTTGCCTGCACTATATTTCTTGTTATATCTCCCACACTGAAGCTCTGGGTGGTCTGGCCGGTAAATGAGATGGTAATGGTCTGATTTTCAGCCATGCTGCCCAAAAGACTGCTCGGCCAGATAATGTCTGCTGCTACCTGAATATTATCAAACCAGACAGTGCCACCACCACTGCCGATAAAGCGAACAGCAAAGTTCGAAGGAACAGGCGAAGAAGTTAAAAATGAAGTAAGGTCAGCCTGATAATGCAGATACTGACTGTCTGTAGTTGCGAGTGTACTTGTGATACGAACGACCTGCTGCCAGCCTGGCGCTGCACAAGTGATCGGAGTTGCGCTTGTTGCAATCGGACAGACCTGTACATCAACATACTGACCACCGGCAGTCAGAACACGGCGATAGTCGAAACTCAGAGTAATCCCTTTGTTGCTGGGCAGATTGGCCATGCGCGCAATCGCCTGAGCGCTGTTATTGAACCTGAGGGCATATGTTGCAAGTGCGCCGTCCTGAAGAACCTGAATATTTCCTGCAGTAGGATTGGTAGCTTCGCCGTCTTCAATCCAGTTGGTCGTCCAGTTAGTTCCGGTTGGAAGATTGTCGGCATTATTGGTGTAAACCTGAGTCCCGAAATTGTCGCGATATTTCATTGGGGAAGAATTCAGTGGCTCAGCAGGTGCGCCGCTTAAGGTGGTCATATCAGCAAGGGTGATATTACTGCTGTTGGTTACATACTGCCAGCCTGCGGGAAGGAAATCCGTCACCGAGATACCATCAACAGAAAAATCATGTGAGTTTACTGTCAGTGTGTAAACGGATGTAGCGCCTGCTGTTGTTGAGACCACGACAGGGTTGGCGGTTTTTGTAACTGTAAGAACCTTGTCAATAAAATCCCCGCCCGGAAATGAGAGATAGCCCAGATCAATGGACGGAAGTCCGGCAACAGAGGTATCCGGGTTTTGGCCGTATGCGATCGAGATGGGACCGGTGGCCCAGACGTTGGAATTAGACATGTCACCGTCAGTTGCATCATACACGTATTGGGTCTGAAGACGGTTCAGCGTATAGGTGTAATCAACAGTTCCATCATTATTCCTGTCAACAAACACACGGGTGTTGTCCTGAACCGGGGTAATGAAAATTCCGGAGTCATCTTCGTTTCCGGTTACATTTGGCGGATAAGCCCCCGGCGCCCAGCCGAAAAAATGTTCGTTTCCGATCAGAAATAAAGGGATAAGCGGATAGCCCCATTCACGGGATTGGCCTCCGACGTCAATCGTCGAGACGCCCCAGAACACATCACTGGCATTCAGATAAACTCCGGAACCTTGTGGTAAATACCCTCCTGTCATTTCGAAGAATGAGCGGGTCGAGCCGGCAGGTACACTGAATGAACCTGATGTTGTGCTGGTCTGATAATTTATAATAAGGGCGGTTGAATGCGGATTATATACATAAAGCTGTGTAGGAAAGTTTGCGCCTGCATCAGTAGGCACAGGGGCATAATATTCATTGTCCCACATACCGCTCGGAAAGGCGCTGAAGCCGCGGGCTTCGAAATTTGCGTCCTGGTCTCCGACTATATAATTCACCTGCAGGGTCTCGGTGCTCTGTATGACTGTTCCGGTCTGAAGTGACACTGTTGTGGTAGTCGGAAATGGCGCAAAACGGTCAAGCAGGAAGACCTCTCCCTGATTGAGAGTCACCTGTGTTGCAGTTGTGGTGCATGGATTGTTATGGGTAATACAAATAGTATCGCCTGATACGCCGTCTTTGTTGACATCAAAGGTGACGACCGTATTATTTTTTGTAGCCTGAATAAGGGCGAATACCCTTTTGAAATCTTGATAACCCCTCGCAACAAGATCGTCTCCAAAGGGCATTATATATTTTATCATTTGGGGTTTGACCGGATAAACCTCCCATGCCAAAGCAAACACTGTGCCGTCAGTCTCTTCCCAACTGCTTCGTGTGACAGTGACTGAACCTCCGGCTACATAGATGCGGTCACGGCCGTCATAATAGGTGGCTGTCCCGCGTGGATTGACAGGGATATTGGAGCTTTCAAATATCCTGCTGTCTCCTTTATTGACAAGGGTGTAGGTTTCGTCTGCTGTCGAAGGATCATCCGGATCAAAATCATATCCATCTTCCCAGTGGTCGTAATAGAGCGTGGTGTTGGGTGACCATGCGACTACGCTAATGATTGTATGCCTTGGATCTGTCAGGACAGCACCGCCGGTTCCGCCGATATCAGCCCAAACCTGACCCATAATGTTCTCATCGCCGGGGATGAAGTATTCAGAATAACCTGCGGGGGCTGAGGCGTAGCTATATGGCGCACAGAAAAACAGAGCTGCATGAAAGATTAAAAACAGGAAGATGAACCTTGATATTTTAATCAGTGTTTTCTTCATGTATTCCATCCTTTGATAAATTTTAACATTAAAGTTAAAATAAAACCTAATGCATAAATTGCTATAAAAAACAATCTATCCCACTATTATTCCGGGCTGTATCACAATTCCAATATCGTCACCCACTGGCTGCATGGTGCTCTGAGGATCGGTCTCAAGAATGCCGTTCGGCCCTGCTGATATAATCCAGACTATCCTGTTGGTATTGAATTGCTTTGCATTTTTATAGTACTTCCTTCCCCAGAGGTCTGCTGTAACAACCGCCATATACGGGCCTTTCCAGTTCGGATAACAGCCATTATTGCTCTGAAAATAATCATTAAGCGACCTTGTGACCGAGGTATCATACCCAAAGGAGTTTATGTCATTGGTCGGAGGATTGCCTCTGCCTTCAAGCAATGTGACCTTGGTTGTGCAGTCCTCTGCAAGAGCCGGCCATTTACTGGTATCCTTCCTGAAGACCATAATTGCAGTCTGGATCGACTTTGTATCTGCGGTAGCCCTCGTGATTCTTGCTTTATCGATCTCTTTAAAAATCAACGGAACAAGAATCCCTGCAAGTATCGCAATAATCCCGGCGACTACAATTACTTCAATGAGTGTAAAGCCGCCTTTCCCTTTGATTATCAAATTGTCCTCCTTTTGTTTGAGTTAATTACACAAACAAAGCCACTCTAAAAATATATCAATAATAAATTATATCATAATAATTATATGCAAACTCATCTTAAAATAAGCAAGTATTATGCCATGATTTTGCAAGTATAATTTTGCATTTTTTTTAAACGATTGAGGCAATTGCAAAAGTCCCTATTTTGTCACCCCGCGCAAAGCGAGGGGTCTTAAAACACATTGATTTTAAAAGATTCCTCACTTCGTTCGGAGTTACATTTTAGCTCTTTTTATGACTTTTGCAAGAGCCTCGGTTATCGTAAGATAATAATTATGATATAACACTTCGTGTCATGTGCTATAACCTGGATTACATATTTAAATTGCTTATGCGATCACGTCTTTTGATTGAGATTCAGAACCCCGCAAACAAGATGCACATTATTAGTTGACAAATCGTTCTATCTATATATAATTAGATAGAGATAATTTATCATTTTAAAAAGTAATAAATGAAGGAGGGGCTTATGAGTCTTAAAAGAAATGCAGGTTTTACATTAATCGAAGTAATTGTAGTGGCAGGTATTATTGCCATACTTGCCGGTATCCTGGTGCCATTGATTTTTAAAGAAATTGACGAGGCAAGGATTACAAGGGCAGCTGCAGACACAAAATCAATATCTACTGCCATGATCGTCTTCAAAAAGGATACGGCTCAGTGGCCTGCTATGGATGAGAACTGTGATCCGAATGTTACTTTTCTGTCGGGGGCAGGCAATCTTCCTTCAAACCTTGCAGCAATGGGATATGACACGGGCGTAGCGAGTTCATACGATTCTCATTTTTCTGCTGATGCCAACGATTGTTACGCTCCGAACTGGAAGGGGCCGTATATGGCGATGGTGACCGCTGATCCCTGGGGAAACAGCTATATTACAAACGCAAATAGTTTTGCAACTGCGGGGCAGCCCCTCTGGATCATTTCAGCAGGGCCGAACAAACTGCTCGAGACCGCTACAAACAGCACTACTCTTCAGGGCGATGATATAGGCTTACGGATGAAATAAGCGGCCCTTTCTCAAGATGAGTGGGTAAAGCAGCATATAACTCTTATAGCTCCCAACTCCTCTAATGATCATCTGGCAGCCGATGCCAATGGTTGTTACAACAACTGGAAAGGCCCTTACATGACTGATGTTACTGCAGATCAATGGGGGAATGCTTATATAACAAATGCAGACGGTTTCTCTGTTAAGGACGCGCCGGTATGGGTATTGTCAGCAGGGCCGAATGCTCAGATAGATACGCCTGTGTTAAATACTGTAGTAATCGGAGACGATATAGGGATAAGGATTCAGTAGAGCATGTTTATAAATTGCATTTACGTCATTCCCGTGAATCCGTCTTACGTCCGTCAGTACTTAAGACGGATGACGGAGGGAAGCCAGTTATTTCAATATAGCTGCCGTAGGTTCTGGATTCCTGCTTCCGCAGGAATGACAAAAAACCTGAGTTTATGGACAGCCTCTAAGTAGGAATTATAACTGCACGACAAGACTTTTACTATTTACTCTCGGGAGTTTTTTGTCTTATAACAGGCACTGGTTCGAATGTCCTCCCAGCCTTTTTCATTCTTTCTTCGTGTTCTTTTCTTATGTCTTCAACAGACTGGTCATTTAAAATATATGGTGTCAAAAGGATAACCAGTTCTGATTTTTTCTTATCCTGTGATGTCTGTCTGAAAAGAGCTCCCAAAAGCGGTATATCCCCGAGTAATGGAACCCTTCTTGTACTATCAGTGATTTTGTCTGTAATAAGTCCTGCGATTACGATTGTCTGACCGTTCTTGACCTTAATCATGGCATCTACTTCTCTGACGTCTATGACAGGTTTTGAACTCTTTCCGTCAGGGGATATGGAATCTCTTATTTTTTCTGATATGCTCGGGTGTATCTGCATGGTGATTATGCCGTTATCGTCTATCTGCGGGGTAACATCAAGAAATAACCCGACTTCATCAATCTGGGGGGTTGTATAGGAAAGCACTACAGTACCGTCAGCATTAAGGAAAGTGTTTGTTACCCACGATACCTCTTTTGTAGTCAGCTTTATCACTGCCTTCTGGTTATTCATTGTGGATACCTTCGGGCTTGACAGCACATTAACCTGCCCCTGTTCTTTCATTGCGTCGAGAAGCGCTGTTATCTTTTTACCTGAAACATCCATTTGGAAGACTTTTGTTGCAGGATTTAAAACAAGATTCTGGGAAAAAGAAAAAAGTTCTCCATCAACGCCTTTCCCAGAGCCAGTAAGCAGCTCCCAGTTTATCCCTAACGTGTAAGTATCATTAAGTGACACCTCTATTATATGGGCCTGTATCATAACCTGCTTTCTGACAGCTTTTTCCACATCGTTCAGAAAATCTTCTATCCGCTCTATGTTATCTGAATAGTCAGTAACGTGCGCTATTCCTGCCAATTCACTGACTATAAGTTTTTTCCCTGAGCTGTCACCACGACTGTAACTCCCTTCGCTTTCCGAGCCGCCCTTTGTATCACCGAATATTATCACCTCAAGTCCTTTCCTTATTTCTTTCCAGAAATCAGAGGTGCCTGATGTCGTGACATTGACATTGCCCTGTCCGATAGAAGATGTAGTTGAGGTTGACTGTAATGAGCCCGGGGTAGTCGCAATGTTTATATTAGTTGATCTGCCCGGGCTCATACCTCCGGATGTATCGCCTCCGAATATTGCAGCACTCATTGTGCTTGAAGAATATCTTTTACCTGTTATATAGTTGATGTGAAACGACTTTGTTTCCAATATAGGCTTGCAAACCCTTATGAAACCCTTGTCCATTCTGAACGTATATCCAAGCTGTCTTGTTATTGCATATAGGGCGCTGTTAAGGTCAAGACTGGTAAAATCAATAGAAATTTTTCCGGTGATATCTTTGTCTGCTATGATATTAACCCCGCTGTCTTTTGATAGAAGAAGAAAAATATCTCTTATATCAGTGTCTCTGACGCTTAATGAAAAAAGACCTGCCTCTTTTGAAGAAGGGATTTCCTCCGCCTTAAGCGGCTCAGGCTTTGCCTTCGGCACGTCGACCCGGGGCGGTTCATTCAGCACCATGGTTTCCGAAACCCCGGTCATTTCCGGAGTGGCGCAGCCATAAATAATAATTAACGTTAAAAGGGAGACCATAAGTGAGAGGATATTACTTATATTTTTGTCATTCCCGCAGTTCTTAAGCGGGAATCCAGTCTTTTTTTTAATTTTTCTGGATTCCTTCCCGAAAGCTTTCGGGATCCGCAGGAATGGCCAATTATGAGGCTTTACAAATAAACTCATTAATAAAAAAGTAAAATAAGTTCTATTCATTTTGTTTTCTCCTTCAGGACTACATAATCCTCAAAAGATATTTCCTGGCTTTTTCCATCTAAGAATAAAACAATGCCGTGTTTTTTTATATCTTTTATAACCACGTCTTCAACTTTATCATTAACAGTGTAAACTTTACCATTTATAAGCACACGACTTCTGCCATCCCTCTTTATAATTCCCATAAGGTGAAAATCCTTGCCAATTTCAGGTTTTTTTGATATCGGTATCTTTTGTAAAGCCTGCAGACCGAATGGATCCCTTTTCCACTTATTCTTATCCTCTTTTTCTAAAATGCGCTCCGGATTCTTATTAGTAACAGATTCAATATGTTTTATGGGTTCAGAAGATTTTACAGCATCTGATTTTGCTACTTTGGTAATTTCAGGAGTTCTGCTTTTTGAGGAAAAGAATTTAATATTATAGGCTATAACAAGAACAAGGATAATACCTATACCAGCAACCACATATTTATTCCCCAGCATTACCTTCCCTCCGTAGAATAAATATTGACGACCATCTCTACTGACAGATACTCATTGTCACGTTTTGCCATAAGACTTTCTATTGTGGCCAGCCTGTCCTGATTCTGTATCTCCCTTATGAATTCTGCCATATTCCTGTAGTTAGAATTAAAACTGATTTTGACGGGATAAGAATATATGACCCCTGGTTTCTGTCCTGAAACCGGCATGGCCTTTAAAATTTTACCGGAACCCAGATCAATAAACTCCCTGCTTTTCTGTTCAAAGGTCAGATTTTTAATACCGCGTAATTTTGAAATCCTGTAAGCGTTTTCTATAAATCCAGTAACATTGCCTGCTTCAGGGAATAATTCCTTCAGATTCTTTATTTCACCTGTATCTTTTTCGATGGCTACCCGGCTAATTTTCTGAAGCTCCTCTATGGAAGCTTTTAAACTTTTTATTGATGAAAATTTCGATTTAACATAAAAAGAGAATAATAAGCCTGAAACAACTACTGCCGTTATTACGAGTATAAATGCGATTTTCGGTTTTTTCATCGCACGACCTCATATGTTGCCTTTACTGAAATTTCCGAAATTTCCTTTTGTTTGGCAGCAGAATGTATTATTGAAATTTCCGGAGATGAAGTCCTTTTAAGGCTGGATGAGCGGTCAAGTGAAGTCAGAAATTTACTCAGCACAGCATTTTTAAAATTTTCATCGCTGTATTTTATGGTTGCATTAATTTTCAGATTAGTTACGTCATGCACTTTTTCAACCTGAATGCTGTTAAGAATGACGCCTGGTGGAGTCATGTTTGCAATATCCCTGAATATGCTGTAAATGCCTCTGTTGCTCAGGACTATCTTTGCAAATGTGTCCTGTCCGGTAGAATATGTGTCATCAGTTTTATGTTTGCTAAAACGGACAGCCTGGTCTGACTTAACCTTCTCATACACTATTTTCAATTCTTGTTCTGTGCGGTTCAGAATGGCGTAACCTCCTGTCAGCAGGATTATATAAAAAGAAAGCGAGGCAGCAAGGAGTACCCGTCTTAATAATTTTGTTCTCGCAGCAAGCACATCTTCAGGAATCAGATTAATGAATTGCTCAGTCTTGGATATTGCAGACACACCTTTTAAAGCTGTAAATGCACTTCCATTTTCGACTTCTGTATCAAAAGGATTTATTAATCTGCAATTGATTCCCAGTCCGTCAGATATAGAATCAGTAATGCCCTCTGCTATTGAGCCGAGACCGCAGATCCAGAGCAGGGAGAGTTTTTCTTCAGGGGAATCCTTTCCGGATGCCATGATAAAGTTATAAAGGGTATCTATTATTCTGTAAATCCTTATTTTGTCTGTCTGCTCAGCAGGGAACTCTTTGCTTTCGAATTTTTCGTCATGAACAGATGGCATCGATAATTTCTCGTATTCCAGAAGTCGCCCGTTATTAAATACAGCAATCTCGATAAGGTTCATACCTATGTCGAGAACTGCCTCATTGCCATCTGTCTCGGGACGAAATCTATTAAAAACGTGTATATTGCCCTCAAGGCTGGTTGTAATAATATCAGGCCTTATTCCACAACCCTTAAGCAGATCCAGATATTTGGCTGAATCATCAGCAAGCACATACTCTGTGAGGATGTCCTGCCCTCCGGTCTTAGCCTTTTTTTGCGTAAGCAGCCTTCTGATTCCATAGGAAAATTTCTGTCCCTTTAATTCCTTTGAAAGCTCTCTCCGTATAAATATTTTTGCATCCTCAAACTCCATTGCAGGAATCTGGAATGCCTTATGGTTTACAATGTCTGAAGGGAGGATTATGTTAACCTTTCCTTTTTTCCCTCCAGCTTCTTTTATCTCTGACGCGAGTTTTTCTTTTGCAGATTTTAAATCGGTTAGCGAAAAATCCTTCACAAGCTTTGAATATCTGACAGAGCCGTCTTTGACGACAAGGATTCTAAGACATCCGTCTCTGAAATCAATATTCAGCGAATTCATAATGTATCCTTATGGTACAGAATAAACCTGCAAATTTGTAAAAACAGAACTAATTCTGTCATTTACATTTACTAAGGTTTCAGGGTTACTTGGCCCGCCACATTCGGTCTGACCAAGTATAATATTTGTACATGCGCCATCAAAAAATAGTGTTGCACTGAAGTAGACAGGTCCAATAGGTATATTAACTCCAAGATTTACATTAAATGGGATCGGGAAATATCTTGTACTGTCATTACCAGGGATAGAAACAGGAGAATAACACTTTGTGGTAAGTGTAAGATTACCAGCCCCATCCCTGTATCTTGCACATATCTTTGCTGAATAATTTAAAGTTGTTGATGGTGCAGAGATAAAAGTAATATTTATTGTGCCTTGAACATTATTCGTCGGAAATACCTCATTGCTGTAAATTTTAACAACAATATCATCAGAATCATGAGAAGGACCGGATGATCTATCCGGACCCCAACTTCTTAATTCCATTAACTCACCAGGACCACTGGATGAGTTATAATAAATTTGGGTTCCCCAGGCATCAGTTGCATAGTCATTTGGATCAAAACCACGTGGTAGATAAGGGCCATTCCAGTTAGTTACTCCATCACTGTTTGTAATAAGGTTATTTAGGCTTGAAGGCAATTGACCAATATCCCCAACGTATCCAAAATGTGTCCTTACACCATTTTGAATCAATTTCGGATCGCCTGTCATCGCTTTTTTTAAATCACTTATCCTTTCTTTTGTTGTATCTACTTCGCTGCTCTCCCATACCCTGTAAACCATTGGTACAAGGATGCCAACCATCAATGAGATTATGCCTATTACAACAATAACCTCTAACAGTGTAAAGCCATTTCTGAACTTTGCATATTTTCTAATCAAAAGAATTCCTCGCAGCTCTGCTTTGGCGCATAAAAATCGTCATTCCTGCGGAAGCAGGAATCCAGAACATTAAAAAACTGGATTCCGCATCAAGTGCGGAATGACAAACAGTTGAAGACTCCTTCATTTGCTGTTTACCTCGCAAATCTACCACTGGATTATTCATTTACTAAAATCCCTCTGACATTATTCTTCATTTGTGAATCCCGCCTACGATTTTGTATAAGGGTAAGAAAAACGATGCTACAGTCAGAAGAACGAGTCCTCCAAGCAAGACGAGTATTATCGGCTCGATTATCGTAAAAATCTTCTTCATGGTTTCAGGGATTTCCCTGTCATATATATTGCTTATTCTTATAATAGTGTTATCAAGGGTTCCTGTCTTCTCTCCTATCTCAACCATATTTACCAGCAGCGGGGCAAAATCTCCTGAATTCTTTAAAGCCCTGCTGAACTGTTCTCCTCCAAGCACTGCATTAGTCACTCTGTTAAAGGAATCAGCAATTACAGTATTTTTTACAACATCAGAAGAGACCCTGAGTATTTCATTCATATTGAGCCCTGACCTGAAGAGAGTTGCAAAGGTTCTAAAATACCTTGAGTGGTTGAGTTTTCTGACAAGCTCACCTAAAAGTGGAATTTTAAGGATTGACATGTCAATAATTCGCCTTCCGGCCGTATTATTGTATGCAATTCTGTAAACAAGGGGAACCGAGATAATAAATAAGATTATCAAGGGCCAGTAACCCTTTATAACTCCGACTGTAAAAACAAGAATCTTTGTAGGCAGAGGCAGACTTACCTTTAAATCTGAAAGTATTTTCATAAACTTGGGCATTACAAAAATAAACAGTATGGCTATAAGAGAAGCAACGGCAGTTAAAACAATTGCCGGATAAGCAAGTGCAGATCTGACATCCTTTTTCAATTTTATCTGCCATTCAAGATAAGCCATTATGTCATTGAGTACCAGTTCCAGATTACCGGAAACCTCTCCTGCCCTGACCATGCTTGTATAAAAAGGAGGGAATAATTCAGGGTATTCAAGCATTGAATCCGAAATCGATTTGCCTGTTTCCAGCTTGGCTTGAAGAAATGAGGCTGCCGAAGATATCCTCCTGTTTGCAGACTGTTTTGACATGTCGCTTAAGCCACTCATGAGAGGAATGCCGGAAGTCAGTATCAAATTCAGGAGATAGGTAAAGTCAACAAGCTCTTTCTCACTGAGTCTAAGTTTGCCGTGTAAAACAAATCTGCCTTTTGTGGCTTCGATTAATGTAAGGCCTTTAGAATTTAATCTCTCTTCGAGTTCATCTTCATCAGAGGCCTCGAGTCTACCTTTATTCATTCTGGATTCTTTATCTATTGCCCTGTAATTGAAATAGGCCATCAGAATACAGTCCTTGTGGTGCTGATCACTTCTTCAAGAGATGTTATGCCTGAGATTACTTTTTTAATCCCTGTTTCGTACATAGTTTCCATGCCGCTTTTTTTAGCAGCATCGGATAACGTGTCAGATCCGGTTTTTGTAAGAACAAGCTTTCTCAATAACTCATTCATCTTCATTATTTCATATATAACTGTCCTGCCTTTATATCCTGAATCATTGCATTCCTGACATCCTTTAGCCCTGTAAAAAATTGTATCTTCAGGAACTGCAACTCCTATGCTTTCTATCAGCTCCCTATGAGGTGAATATCCTTCCCTGCACTTATCGCAAAGGATCCTGACAAGTCTCTGTGAAATTATGGTATCCATGGTTGAAGCAAGCAAAAATGGTTCAACTCCCATGTCTATTAACCGCGGTAAACTTGAAGCAGCATTGTTTGTATGCAGGGTGGTGAAAACAAGGTGGCCTGTGAGGGCAGATCTTATGGCAAGCTCTGCTGTTTCCATGTCTCTCATCTCACCCACAAGTATCACATCAGGGTCATGTCTTAATATAGAACGCAGTCCTGAAGCAAAGGTAAGCCCTGCCTTTACATTAACCTGTGACTGTCTTATAAGCGGGAGTTGATATTCTATTGGGTCTTCGATTGTGAAGATATTCTTATATACGCTGTTTATAATTGACAACGCAGAATAGAGGGTCGTAGTCTTGCCTGAGCCTGTAGGTCCTGTAACGATGATCATTCCATAGGGCATATTTAATGAACGGTTCAGGGTTTCTATATCATCCTTAAGAAATCCAAGGTTTTCAAGTCCCAGCAAAAGCTGGGATTTATCCAGTATTCTCATTACAATGTTTTCACCGCCTATTACAGGAAAGGACGAGATTCTTATATCGAGGACCTTGGAGTTCCAAACGAACTGTGTCGACCCGTCCTGCGGCACCCTGCTCTCAGCTATATTCATAGAGCCCATTATCTTTACTCTCGAAACAATTGCAGGCAGAACATCCTTAGGCAGGTACATGCCGTGCTGTAGCAGACCGTCAATCCTGTATCTTACGCGAGTTCCTTTGGTATCAGGCCCTATATGTATATCAGTGACCCCTTTTTTAATTCCTGTAACTATAATCCGCTCGACAAGTCTGACAATAGGCGCCAAAGAAATATCAGAAATCCTGTCTGCTTCCCGTACAGTTGTTTTCAATACTGCACTGCTTTGTCTTACAATATCCTCCATATCATGAGGCAGTTCTATCTCTTCTTCTTTGTCTTTTGTTTGTTCACCACCGTGTGACATGGAAAGAACAGTAAAAAGGTCTTTCTGGCTTATGAATCCGAGCCCATAAAGAATAGCCCCTGTAAGTTCCCCTGTCTTTTTCTGCTCTTCAAGAGCAATCTCGAGCTGCTCTTTTGTAATCAACCCCGCTTCGATAAGACGTTCGCCTATGCGTTTATATTTCATATTTTACCTCCCTGCCATAAGTAAAGCAGGACACTAATTCATCTGAATAAAATTATATCTTAAATTGAATCAATTGGCAAAAAAAACAGATGCGATGACCGCCGAAGGGTTCGACAGGGCAGCAGTTTATAGATATTTTCTTGACAAAGTATTCTCATTTTGATATATATAAACATTAACAAGTAAATATTATTTAATTAAGAGGATATTATGAATAGGAATAGGAAAATAACTATAGTTCTTCTTATCTTGGTTATCTTTGCAGTATTACCACTAATAAGCAACACGGCTTTTGCAGGAGAGACGTCAAAGGATATCCTGTCTAAAAAATATAAAGAAGAAAAGGATATTTGTCTTGTTGTAAAGAAAGCCATTGCGGAAGGTATGAATGTAAAGGAGGTTACCAGGGCATGTATCGAGATGGGCTATGATGCTTGTCTCGTTGTCAGATGTGCAGTTGAAGCTAAGGGGAATCTTGAGCAGATAATTATTGGCGCACTTGAGGCAGGCGCTACTTCTGATGTCTGTTCAAGATGTGCTCTTGAGGGAGGGGCTGACCCCCAGGAATTAGCAAGGATTGTCGAACCAGAGATAGCACCAATAGAAACTCGTTTGCCCGGTGGAAGCAGCGGTGGTGGATATCTCAGCCCATCATCCCCATCATCATTTTGATACCGGCATAAAATTAACTAAAGCAGTTTTATATGAAAAATTCACAATATATCTATCCATTAGGAAGCTTTCGATTTTAAATCCCTCAAAAAAGTCATTAAGATATTCAGTAAATAGTGAACAAGTATATTTTATTGATACCATATTTTACTTGACATTAAAAGAGGTTTTTAATAATCTTTAAAGTATTATATTACTATATATATATATATGGCTTGAAAATAAAGAGAAAATTAAACAAATTATGAGCAGAAAATGCTTATTATTTTTTATAATTATTTCCTTATTCGTACCTCAAATAATCCATTCTGCTGATTTATCTTCTAAAAAAACAGGCAGGTTCCATTACAAGAAAAATACTTTTAATAAGGTTCATAATGGTAAGGTTAATAATTTAGAGCAAGTTGGTGTTTTTAAGTCTAAAAAGAACGCGGAAAAGTTTGCAAAAGAATTTAAAAATGAAGGCCTTAAGACGGAGATTCGCAGGGTTGTTACAAAGGATAAAAAGGTACTTTATAAGGTTTTTGTAAAAAGAGACAAAAAGCCGCTAAAAGCTACTGAACCTTCAAGTGGAGTCAAGCTGGACACTACTTCAGAACTGTCATCTATAGAAGATAAACCTGTCGTCAGGGAAAGACCTTCATGGGAACCCAAAAAGCCATCAAAAGCTACTGGATCATCTGGTGAAGTCAAACAAATCGCTGCCTTTAAGATTTTTGCTTTTAAGGAGAACGCAGAAAAGTTTGCAAAAAAACTAAAAAATGAAGGTTTTGAAGTAACAATTCGCAAAGGAATTGCAAAAGATAAAAAAGCGATTTATACAGTTTTTGCAGGAAAACACAGAGAACCATCAGGGGTTGCCTTATCTTCAAGTGAAATCAAGAAAGTGGCTGCTTTAGAAATGGCATCTATAGAAGATAAGCCTGCTGTTCAGGAAAGATTATCCGGCGAACCCAGAGAGCTGTCAAAAGTTCCTGTACCTTCCGGTGAAGTCAGGCAAATCGCTGTTTCAGAAAAATCATCTATAGAAGATAAACCTGTTGTTAGAGAAATGCCTTCTGTGGGACCCAAAGAGCTACCGGAAGGAGCTGTATCTTCCAGTGAAGTTAAGCAATACACTACTTCAGAAAAATCATTTGTAGAAGATAAACCCATTGGCAAGGAAAGACTTTCCGGAGATGTCTTTGGAAGGAGGGGTGGTTATCTGCATCCATTCCTCTCGATTAGTGAATATTATACAGACAATGTCTTTAACGCTTATGGTGAGAAGAAGAGCGATTTTATAACTGTAATATCACCAGGGGTATGGCTTACAATTCCACGCATCTATGAAAAATTATTAAGCGTTGATACTTCAAGCATAGCGCCGGGTGGCTTCAGCCTTAGCAGATCAGCCGCTGGATCATTCAGGCGTTATCAGACATATTTATTTTATGGCGCTGATATTGAGCGCTTTTCAAAATATTCCTCAGAAAATGTTACTAGCCACAAACTTGAAGGTCTTTTCCAATATAACCTTAGAGGAGGTCTTTCTATAGAATTGGTTGACCAGTACTTAGCTTCACATGATATCAGAGGAACCGGGATATCCTCTGAACTGGACAAATATAAAACCAATTTATCTAATTTAATATTAACTTATGATGCGCTTGAGAAGATTAAGTTCAGGATTGATTATTCCAATTTTCTTGTAAATTATGATGCCTCAAGAAATGATTACAGGGATCGTGCTGATAATGCATTTTCCGGGTATATTTTTTACAAATTTCAGCCAAAGACATCTGTATTTATCGAATATGATTTTATTGACATTAGTTACGATGAAAACGCCTTGTTTGATAGCAAGGAATACCATTATTTTGGAGGCCTTCAATGGGATGTAACCGCAAAATCAAAAGGGAGCGTCAAGGCAGGTTATGGCGTTAAGAACTTTTCCGTCTCTTCTATAGGAGATGCTAAAGACTTTATTGTAGAAGCACAGATTGACCATCAATTTACACCAAAAACATCTATGAAAATTAAAGCATCAAGAAAAACCAATGAAACCAATATCTCAACAACCGATTTTATACTCTCCAATAATATAGAAGTTGAATATTTACAGAGACTTACCGGAAAGATTACAGGTGATGTGAATTTTTCTTATACAAATGATAGCTATAAAGGTAATCTGACCTTTGATGGTGAAACAAAAGAAAGGAAGGACGATACATTTAGAGGAGCCTTTGCACTTCGATATAAGTTTAAAGAGTGGTTAAATCTGGATACCGGATATATATATACAAAAAGAGATTCAAATTTCTCTGATTTTAATTATACAACTAATATTATATTTATCAGGATAACAGGCTCATTATAGTTCCTCTATGGTTTCTTCCGGTAGTTTCTCGAGTTTCACCTTTGCGATCCTCTGTCCCACCATCTCAGAGATTGTTATCTTCTTTCTTTCTATTTCAACAATATCACCAGTCTTTGGAATCCTTTGCAGGGCTGTCAATAAGAAACCACTCAGGGTTTCATATTCAGTAGATTCCGGGATGTCTATTTTATGATCATCTTCCAGATCTCTTATGCTGATGGATGCATCTACGAGTAATGTTCCATCGCTGAGCTGAATAACAGGACTTTCGATATCATATTCATCCCTTATTTCTCCTACAATTTCCTCTAAAAGATCCTCCATGGTCACAAGACCGGATACCCCACCATATTCATCTATAACTAAAGCCATATGAACCCTTTTTTTCTGCATCTCTTTCAGAAGATTGCTTATCTTCTTTGTCTCGGGGATGAAGAATGGTGGTTTAATAAGCTTTCTTATGTCTACCACTCCTTTTGACAATGCATTCAGGAAATCTTTTGCATAGAGAATTCCACGAATATCATTAATATCTTTACCCACAACCGGGTATCGTGAAAACTGTTCCTCTGTAATTGTGGTTTTTATGTCTTCTATAGACATGTGTAGGCCTATTTTTACCATCTGGGTGGAAGGTACCATGACTTCTTTAGCTGACATATCAGTGAATTCAAAAACACTATGGATAAGGGCCTGCTCTGCAGGTTCAAATACGCCTTGTTCACCACCTTCCCTGATGAGCATCCTAATCTCTTCTTCTGATATATAGGCCATTTCTGTGAATGTTTTTCTTCCAAATGGTTTGAGCAACATATTCGTGCTGAATGTCAGCATCTTCACAAAGATGGTTGCTATCTTTGAAAATCCTTCAACAAATTTTGCTGTTTTGAGTCCAACCCCTTCAGGGTTTGCCAGGGCTATTGACTTTGGGATAAGCTCACCAAAGACCAGCAAAAAGTATGTTATCACAATTGTTACTACGCCTATTGCAATGGCCTCGCTGGATGCAGCGATTAGTCTAAATGGAAGCTCTCTAATAGCAGGTTTTATAATCTCTATTGCTGCTGCGCCGCCAATGGCTGCAGCAAGAACACCAATAAGGGTAACAGCGATCTGGGTTGTGGCGAGAAACCTGTCAGGTTCCTCTTTGAATTTATTCAATATCGCAGCAGTCTTATTCCCTTCTTCTAAAAGCTGCTTTATTCGGCTCTTTCTTATTGTAACTACGGCTATCTCAGTTGCAGCAAAGAGACCATTTAAAAAAATAAAGATGATGATAAGAACGATATCAAACCACATATAGATTTAGAAATTCAAAATTTAGATCAATTTCCATTTTATAGATTAGACTAATTTATCAATTATAGCATCTGCAAACATAGACGTTGTTGCTGCTGTTGGATCATCGGGTGTGGGCTTCATATCATATGTAACATTTTTGCCTTCTTCTATAACAGAGGCGATTGCGGTTTCTAATCTTTCAGCTGCCTCGAATTCCCCTAAATGGTTGAGCATCATAACCCCTGAAAGTATCATAGCAAGGGGGTTTACCTTGTTCAACCCTTTATACTTTGGTGCACTTCCATGTGTAGGCTCGAATACGGCAAACTCTTCCCCAAGATTTGCACCTGGCGCAAGACCAAGCCCCCCTATAAGTCCTGCTGCCAGATCAGATACTATATCACCATACAGATTAGGAAGCACTATTACATCATAAACCTCAGGTTTCTGAACAAGCTGCATACACATGTTATCCACTATTCTGTCTTCGAATTCAATGTCAGGATAAGTCTTTGCCACATTTCTTGCAGTTTCAAGAAAAAGCCCATCGGAAAATTTCATTATATTTGCTTTATGCACAGCGGTAACCTTTCTCCTTTTATTTCTTTTCGAATACTCGAACGCGAATCTTACAATCCGTTCTGTAGCGAAAACTGATATGGGTTTTATACTTATGCCTGAATCAGGTCTGATTACCTTTCCAGTCAGTCCTTTAATCAAATCTATAAGTTTCCTGGTATCTTCTAATCCTTTCTCGAATTCGATCCCAGCGTATAGGTCTTCTGTATTTTCCCTGATTATAACGAGGTCAATATCTTCATATCTTGTCCGTGCACCTTTGAAGGTTTTACATGGTCTTAGACAACAATAGAGATCAAGATTTTGTCTGAGTGAAACATTGACACTTCTGAACCCTTTTCCTACAGGAGTGGTAATAGGTCCCTTGAGCGCTACCTTATTTTTCTTTATAGAATCAACGACTCTCTGCGGTAAAGGAGTTCCTTCTTTTTCAAAGATATCCTGTCCTGCCTCCTGGATATCCCACATGATAGGAACACCAGTGGCTTTAATAACCCTTCTTGTGGCCTCAGAGATTTCAGGCCCTGTGCCATCTCCCGGGATTAATGTAACTGTATGCATTATGGATTTACTGTGAGCATTCTTCGCACAATTTCAGGATAAGTGGCAATAAATCTCAACTCATCATCTGTAAGCGGTTTTTGAGTGTGCAGATTTGTATACTGTGCGAGTTCAAGAACCTTTCTTGCCTCATTGTCATCATGGAAATGTATACCGAGTTTGTCATAAACATGCCTGAAACCTTTAATGCCACCATACTCTCCTGTTGTTATTATCCTTCCAGTTTCGGAGAGTTCCGGTTCACCTCTTCCTACATCCTCAGGGTCATAGAGTTCATAGTTACGTCTGTCTTTCAAGGCTCCGTCTGCATGTATTCCTGATTCATGAGCAAATGCGTTCGAACCTACTCCAGGCTGGTTTATCGGTATTGGTATATTAAATGCGTATGATGCATATCTCCCGATCTTCCACGCCTTCTTAAGGTCTACGTGCTCATCGAGAGGAAGTTTATCTTTAAGTCCATGTGAGAAATTAAGCGCTAAGATTGTTGCTACAAGATCGCAATTGCCACAACGCTCTCCATAACCGTTGACGGTTGTATTTATATATGAATCAATACCACATTCTATAGCACCCTGTGCACCGGCAATGGAAACAGCTTCTGCCATTCCAAGGTCATTGTGGCAGTGCATTTCCAAAGGAAACTTTGTCGCAAGGGCAAGAGCCTTTATCCTTTCATATATGGTTATTGGATCATCCGTGCCGAGTGTGTCGCAGTATCTGAAGCGATCTGCTCCAGCCTCTTTGCCGGCAAGAGTGAATTCTATCAGTCTATCGAGCTCTGTTCTCGATGCATCTTCTGCATTTACCCCGATGGTTTCTGCGCCAAGTTCTTTTGCAGTCTTAACAGAATCAACAAGTGATTTAAGGATGTCCTTGAAGGTTTTTTTTCCCTGAAACTTGCCCTTTATCATTATCTCTGATGTTGAGATAGAGACATTTATATGTTTGAGTTCAGGACAATTCTTAAAGCTAAGCCTCACATCCTCAGGTATTGCCCTGCACCAGCCTTCAAGGTGAATCCTTTTTATAGCGCCGAGTTTTACAAGTCCGAGGTTTGCATTTATGTAATTGACCTCATGTTTTATGGTCGGGAAACCTACTTCGCTCTGATAAATACCCATTTCATCAAGGTAGATATTTAACATCGTCTTAGAGAGTTTCGGCAGGAGTATCCTGGATGTCTGTACACCGTCTCTGTTTGTTACATCGATTAGATATACTTTACCTTTCATTTCCTTTAATCTCTTTCGTTAAAATATGGCGTATAATTTCGAGTTATGCAACCTTAACCTGAGCGGCATCCCCCCAAATTATTCTTTTTTAGGATGGCTATTGGCTTCAACCTAATCAATATTAATAACATAAAATAATTAATATTACAATAACTCACAAATATCCTTACAAAAACTGAAACAAATAAAGATTGGAAAAGAGAAGAACTCTTTGTTAAAATTAAACCCAGTTTTTATTGGAGGCACATTATGGATTTTAAAGGTCAGGTTGGAATAGTTACGGGTGGAGCACGTGGTATAGGTAAGGCAATTGCTGAGGGTCTTGCAAAAAGTGGCGTGGATTTAGTTATTGCAGGCAGAAACCTTGATGCTGCTAATGAAACTGCAGCAGCTCTTACAGCATTTGGAGTCAAGGCCATGGGAGTAAAACTTGATGTATCGAATTCAGAAGAAGTTGAAAAGACATTCGAGGGAATACGTAAAGAGTTCCAAAGGATAGATATATTGATAAACAACGCAGGCATAACTAAAGATGGGCTTTTACTTAGGATGAGCGAGGCAGCCTGGGACTCAGTGATAGATATTAACCTTAAGGGCGTTTTTCTGTGTTCCAGAGAGGCTATAAAGGATATGGCTAAACAGAGATATGGCAGGATAGTAAATATTACATCTGTAGCAGCGTTTATGGGTAATCCCGGGCAGGCAAATTACAGTGCTTCAAAGGCAGGGATCGTCGGATTTACAAAGACAATAGCGAGAGAATATGCAATCAGGGGAATAACAGTAAATGCTGTTGCCCCTGGCTTCATAGAGACTGCAATGACAGATGTTCTTTCAGACAGGGTGAAGGAGGAGATGAAGAAACTAATTCCGTTAGGAAGATTCGGTACAGTAGAGGATGTTGCAAATGCTGTTATTTTTCTTGCATCGCCTGATTCAGGTTATATAACAGGTCAGGTGATACATGTGAATGGTGGTATGTATATGTGAAAAATTCAGGACAAAATATAATCTTTTGCTTTTGGATTAAAATTTTTGTATTTTAAAATTTAAAATTGAAAATGGAGGTGTATTAATGGTAGAAGAAAAACTGAAGGAAATTATATCAAAACAACTTGGGGTGAATCCTTCCGAGGTTGTATCTGAAGCATCTTTTGTTGAAGACCTGGGTGCGGATTCACTGGATACAGTTGAACTTGTTATGGCATTTGAAGAGGCGTTTGGAATCGAGATACCCGACGAGGATGCGGAGAAGATTGCAAAGGTCAAAGATGCTATAGAATATATTAATAAGAAAAAATCAGTCTAAGATATTAGAGAGGTTCGATGGATAAAAAAAGAGTTGTTGTTACAGGGATAGGGCTGATAACCCCACTTGGTATTGGTGTTGAAGATAGCTGGAACAGCATTATTGCCGGGAGGGCAGGCATAAGAAGGATTACCCATTTTGATTCTTCTAACTTCCCAACACAGATAGCAGGTGAGGTAGAAGGCTTTAACCCTGAAGATTATATCGAGCCAAAAGAGATAAAGAAGATGGACAGGTTTATCCATTTTGCTATCGCTACGGCAACAATGGCAATAAATGATTCCGGGCTGAAGATAACAGATAGTAATGCAGAGAAAGTAGGTGTGATCGTTGGATCCGGGATAGGGGGGCTGCATGCCATCGAACATTACCATTCTGTTTTTCTTGAAAAAGGGCCAAGAAGGATTTCTCCTTTTTTTATCCCTATGCTGGTAATAAATCTTGCTTCCGGACAGATATCAATTAAATTTGGAGCTAAAGGACCAAATTCTGCAGTTGCTACAGCATGTGCTACTGGAAGTCATTCGATCGGAGATGCGTATAAGATTATTCAGCGGGGCGATGCAGATGCCATGATTGCCGGGGGTACAGAAGCAGTAATAACACCATTAGGCATAGGCGGGTTTAATGCGATGAAAGCCCTTTCGACAAGAAACGATGAACCAGGGAAGGCAAGCAGACCATTTGATATTGATAGAGACGGTTTTGTGATGGGTGAAGGCTCAGGTATTGTAATACTTGAGAGCCTTGAAAGCGCTATGGATAGAGGAGTAAGAATATATGCAGAAATAGTCGGATATGGAATGACAGCAGATGCATACCATATTACTTCTCCTGCTCCTGGAGGCGAGGGTGCTGCAAGATGTATGCAAATGACTCTGAAAGACGGAAGTGTTGATCCTTCAGAGGTGGATTACATAAATGCCCATGGTACCTCGACAAAATATGGAGATGAGATCGAAACCAATGCTATAAAAACAGTTTTTAGAGAACATTCTTATAAAGTAGCTATCAGTTCAACAAAATCTATGATAGGGCATTTACTCGGTGCAGCGGGGGGCGTTGAAGCGATTATCACTGTATTAAGTATTTACAATGATATTATTACTCCAACAATAAACCTCGATAAACCAGACCCTGAATGCGACCTCGATTATGTACCTTGTAAATCAAGAAAAATGACAATTAATTATGCCTTAACCAATTCATTCGGATTCGGTGGAACCAATGCCTGTCTTCTTTTTAAGAAATTTAAAAATTAAATCATTTCTCCCTTGCGGGTCGTAAACAATGTCTGAGCAATATATTGCTGAATTAGAAAATTGCCTCGGTTATCTGTTCAAAAAAAAAGAGCTTCTCATCGAAGCCCTGACCCATAGATCTTTCTCTCATGAAAACCCTGCTAAGACAGGTGTCTACAATGAAAGGCTTGAATTCCTTGGTGATTCTGTACTTGGATTTGTAATGGTTGAATATCTTTTTTTATCCAAAAACCAATTTACAGAATCAGTTATGGCTAAGACTAAATCCTATCTTGTTAAGGAATCTGTACTTTCTGAGATCGCAAGTTCGATATCCCTCGGAAAATATCTCAGACTCGGGAAAGGTGAGGAAGCCACCGGAGGCAGAACAAAAAGCTCACTGTTAGCAGATGCGGTTGAGGCTGTTTTAGGTGCAGTTTACCTGGACGGTGGTTATAAAAAAGCTAAGGAACTTATACTGAGGTTGTTCAAAGAAAAAATAGATACCATACTGAGTTCCGGCGAATTCCACGATTTTAAGACAGAGCTACAGGAAAAAACTCAACTACTTTTCAATACCATTCCTGAATACAGAATGATAAAGCAAGAGGGTGTAGAACACAAAAAGATATTTACAGTGGAAGTAGATATTGCCGGGAAAAAGTTTGGTACAGGGTATGGAAAAAGTAAAAAAGAAGCAGAAACAATCGCAGCTAAAGAAGCGATATATAAACTACTGAGATAAAGAATTAACCACGAGATATTTATAAGCAGGATAGGCTTTCGTTTACAAAGAGATTTCTCAACATTCCTAAGCTCGATAAAAGGCGGTGCATTGTATTTTCTCTCATTCTCGGTCGTTCCGACCTCCGATAAGGAAAAATCTCTGATATCGCTCAAGCCCATCCTGCTTATTACCATAATTTAGAGATTGTTAAATTTGACGATTCTTTAAGTTTTTGATAGCCTTTTCTTAAGTAAAAAGAAGGGGAGGTGATTGAATTGGCAAAAGATCCTGTATGCAATATGAATGTTGATGAAAAAAAGGCCGCAGCCACAAGTATATACAAAGGTACGACTTATTATTTTTGTGCAAAAGGCTGTAAAGATAAGTTTGATAAGGACCCTGAAAAGTTTACAACAAAAGAAAAGAAATAACCTTCATCTTCTGCTGAATATTATTAAGGAGTGCATAAAAAGATAGACACAGGGCATGCGTGCCCCCGGCGTGACCCTTCGACAGGCTCAGGGTGACTGTCATGGTGAGCTTGTCGAACCATGTCTAAACAACTTGCACATATTATTAAGATGGAAGGAATATATATAGGCTAATGAACACACTACTTCAGTCCGGTTCGTTGAAAATAGCAACTATCATGGGGATACCCATAAGAGTCCATTTTTCATGGCTTATTATCTTCGGCCTGATTACATGGTCATTGTCAACTTTTTATTTTCCCAAAGCTGCACCCGAACTGCCGGGATTATCATATTGGATTAGCGGTGTTGCTGCAGCGCTCCTCCTTTTTGTCTCTGTAGCACTGCATGAGCTTTCTCATTCATTTATCGCAATGAGATACGGGCAATCTATAGTCAGCATAACGTTGTTTATCTTCGGGGGCGTGGCGCAGATGAAAGGAGAGCCTGCCCATCCAAAGGCTGAATTTAACATGGCTATCGCTGGGCCAATTTCAAGTTTTTTCCTATCATTGATATTTTTTATAATCTACAATCTTGTAACAGGTCAAGTCGAAAAAGCGCTATTCCAGTACCTTTCATATATTAATCTCGTGGTTGCAGTATTCAATTTAATACCCGGATTCCCGATGGACGGAGGGCGCGTTGTAAGGGCATACCTCTGGAAGAAAACTAATGACTTCTACTATGCAACCAGGAAGGCATCCAATTATGGTCAGAAGATTGCAATCTTCTTCATAATCTTCGGGTTTTTTTCCATATTCGCAGGACTTCCGGGCGGTATATGGTTGATGCTGATAGGCTGGTTCCTTCATACTGCGTCCCAGACAAGCTATCAGCAGGCCAGCCTGCAGGAGACGCTCAGCAGGGTTAAGGTCAAAGACATAATGGTAAAGGACATTGTGACCATCTCCCCGAATATAACGATAGATGCCGCTATAGATGAATATTTCCTGAAGTACGGATATGGTGGTTTTCCGGTAGTAGATAATGGGAGATTTCTTGGCCTCCTTACCTTAAAGGAGATAAAGAATGTTCCAAAAGAGAGATGGAAGGATGTCAGGATATCTGGAGTCTTCATACCACATGATAAAAAATGGGAGGTTTCAGAAAATGAAGATGCTATGAAGTCACTGGAACTAATGATAAGCGAGGATAAAGGGAGATTGGTAGTAACAGAAAAAGGGAATATAATCGGGTTGATAACAAGAAACGGCATTGCAAGATATGTTCAGATAATGGGCGAAATAAATAAAGGGAGGTGATTGGTGCAGGATATTGGTCAGCTTGCTGCAATTTATGAACTTTAAAACTTATTTCTGACAACAGAGTTAAATAGATAAAGGTACAAAAATGCCCTAAAATTGAAAATGTCATATTATTTTTATAAAATATTGTTTATCGGTGTTGTACTTTTTAAGAGGAGATAAAGTTATGCATTGGGGAGACCATGGTTGGGGAATAGGATTTGGATTGGGATGGTTGTTTATGATCATCTTCTGGGTGCTGGTCATATTGGGCGTTATATATTGCGTGAAGTTAATTGCAGGAATTAGCGATAGAAAAGGAGGAACAAAGGATGAGACGCCGTTATATATTCTTAAAAAGAGATATGCAAAAGGGGAGATTACCAAAGAGGAATTTGAGAGGATGAAAGATGATCTTACAAAAGAATAGATTGAGAAAAGGTATAACATAAAATGTTTCGATAAAAATATATTATATATTTTTTATCGTTAAGGAAAAGGGGGTGAGCTGTAAGCATTAAGAAAGTATCGAAAGAAAAAGGATTGTCATGTAAATGTCATCAATTATGTTAAGGAGAAAGATATGAAAAAGTGGATGATTGTTTTTATGGTTTTATTTGTTTTCTATGTTCCGGCATATGCGCAGATGGGCATGATGGGCGCACAGCAAGGCCAGATGGGACAAGGTATGATGATGGGCGAAGGACAACAGATGCCCATGATGAATTGTCCGATGATGCAGCAGATGCCCGGACAAGGAATGGCGCAAGGTGGCCAGCAGATGCCAATGATGCAGCAGATGCCCGGCCAGGGTATGATGATGCAAAATATGATGCAGATGATGATGGACATGATGAATATGCAGGAAAAGATGATGATGGGCGCTAAGCCTGCTGAGAAAAAGAAGATGATGAAAGAAATGGCACAGATGAAAGAGAATATGCAGAAGATGATGTCTATGCGTACCGGTATGATGGGCGGTATGATGGGACAACCATCTGATATCCCTCAGTGTAAACTAACTTGCGCAGAGCAGTGGCTTAAAAAAGCGATAGATTTACATGAAGTACACATAAAGGACGCAAAAACAGCAACTGAGGCATCCCAAATGGAGATGATGGACCAGATGAAAAAGGCATACGAATGTATTACTGGAGCATGTTGCGGAATGAACGAGACACCATCAAAAGAACCTGTGAGCAAGGAGAAGGCTCCTAAGGGCGATGTACACGGACATTAATTTAAAAAGAGTATAAAATGAAGCTTAAGGAGATTAAGGCAATTGCAAAGGGCGGAAAGGCAGGGAATTTTAAAAAGGCAGAACTTATCTGAGCTATTTGAAATACCTAAAAAGGTCTTGCAGACATAGAGCAAAAAGGCTTTCGAAATTATCTTGAAAAAATTTATGAAAAACCAAAAAGGAGAGGAATATGAAGAAAATAATTTTAATAGGCTTAGTAATGGGCTTACTTACTTCTTTTAGCTATGCCCAGATGGGTGGCGGCATGATGAGCGGTCAGAAAAGTGAGACGGGCAAAGGCCAGATGATGAAGCAAAAGGGAATGATGGATCAGGGGCAAATGATGAGCGGCATGATGGACATGATGCATCAGATGTCTGGAATGATGGAAAAAATGTCAGGGATGATGAAGGATACGCCGGCAGACAGGATGAAAATGATGTCAGAGATGACGGGGGATATGTCTAAACAGATGATGGATATGTCGAATATGATGGGAAAAGGCATGATGTCAGAAAAAGAGATGAAAACAATGCAGGATAAGATGATGAAATTGCAGAAAAAGATGTCCGAAATGGGGAAAAAGAAATAAACCCAACAAGTATGTAATATTGTCATACTTAGAACCTGGAGATAAAAATGCAAGTTATAGACCCTGTCTGCAAGATGACCATTGAAGAAAAAGATGCTGTTGCCACGTCTACGTACAAAGGCGCTACCTATTACTTCTGTTCAAAACCGTGCAAGGAGAATTTTGATAGGAACCCTGAATCTTTTATCTCTGAAATAATCTCTCCTCACCCACCTTTAGCAAAAGGGGGAGGGGGTGATTTTCAGATGAAAGAAATGGTTTCTGCGACCTCAAAGGATAGAGCAGAAATGGCAAAGGACCCAATATGCGGAATGGTTATCCCAAAAGACCGTTCGATCAAGAGAGTGGTCGGAGGCAGAGAATACTATTTCTGCAGTGAAACTTGCGTGAGGACCTTTGAGGCGCCTGAAGCAGAGCTGAAAGATATGAAAAGGCGGGTAACCATCGCCCTTACCGGTGTGCTTGCCCTCGCTGTTTTCAGAGCAGCCTTATTCCTCGGCCTTGCTGCAGGAGCGACAGTCCTAACCTGGGTTCCTTTTTCATTCCTCCCCTGGTTTACTGCTGGTGTATGGTTATTTATTATCACAACACCGATCATGATTTTTGGCGGTAAGGGATTTTTCATCGGTGCTTATCAGGCGATTAAACAACGAGTAGCCAATATGGACTTCCTCATCGCACTCGGCACATCAACGGCTTATCTTTACAGCGCATTTGTCGTATTCTTTCCCGGCGTTCTCCCGGTAGAGGAAAAGAATGTCTATTTTGACGTATCGGCCATCATCATTGCATTTGTCCTCTTTGGAAAATATATGGAAGAAATAATCAAAAAGCGCAGCTCTGCCGCCATTCGAAAACTCCTTGATCTCAGACCTCAGACTGCAAGAGTAATAAGAAATGGCGCCGAGGCCGAAATACCTGCTGAATCGCTCATGGTAGATGAGATAGTAGTTGTGAGACCGGGCGAGAAGATACCTACAGACGGCATTGTGATGGAAGGACATTCATCGATCGATGAGAAGATGATCACAGGCGAAAGCGTACCTGTCGAGAAACAAGCAGGAGACGGGGTAATAGGCGGCACCATTAATAAAGTCGGTTCCTTTAAGTTCAGGGCAACGCGAGTAGGCGCCGACACGACCCTGAACCAGATAATAAAGATGGTGGAGGAGGCCCAGGCGTCGACTGCGAATATTCAGAGGCTTGCTGATAAAGTGGCATCCTATTTTGTGCCTGCCGTTGTCGGTGCCGCGTTTTTATCTGCTGCCGGATGGGTGTTGTTCGGCAATTATACTTCCGCACTTTTATCATTTGTTGCTGTCCTCATAATCGCCTGTCCCTGTGCACTCGGAATAGCCACACCTGCTGCTTTGATGGTCGGAGTAGGAAAAGGTGCTGAAATGGGGATTTTAATAAGAGGAGGAGAATATCTTGAAAAGGCAGAGAAACTCAATGCAGTTGTCTTTGATAAAACTGGTACACTTACCAAGGGAGAACCTGAAGTTACTGAGGTGATAACTTTTGATGGAAGTAAAGAGGATGTCATTCTTTCTGCCTCTATAGCTGAGAAAGGTTCGGAGCACCCCCTCGCAGAAGCAATAATTAAAAGAGCAAACATGCTGGGTCTCTCTATACCAGATGCAGAGGCATTTGAAGCCATACCAGGCCATGGGGTAAAAGTTACTTTTGGCGGAAAGGAGATTCTGATCGGAAATAGAAGACTGATGAAAGACATGGGGATTTCTACTGAAGACAAAGAAGCTGTGATCTCAGGTCTTGAAGAAAAAGGCAACACTGTGATGATTATAACAGAAGATAATAAACTCAAAGGGTTTATTGCTGTGGCTGACACCTTGAAAGAACATGCAGAAGATGTGGTGAAAGGTCTAAAAGCCGAAGGCGTTCAGGTCATCATGCTTACCGGTGACAATGAAAGAACTGCAAAGGCTATAGGCGCAAAAGTGGGTATAGACAGGATTATAGCCAATGTCCTTCCGGGTGATAAGGCAAAAGTTATAAAGGAGCTTCAGGCAGAGGGAAAGGTTGTAGCAATGGTTGGAGACGGGATAAACGATTCTCCTGCACTTGCACAGTCTGATATAGGTATTGCAATAGGTAGCGGTTCTGATGTCGCAAAGGAGACAGGTGGTATCATTCTTGTTAAAGATGACCTGAGAGATGTCATAAGAAGCATAAGACTCTCAAGGGCAACAATGCGGAAGATAAAACAAAACCTCTTCTGGGCGTTCTTCTATAATACTGCCGCAATTCCCATCGCTGCATTTGGGCTTCTGAACCCGATCATAGCAGCAGCGGCAATGTCCATAAGCTCTCTGTCTGTTGTAACCAATTCAGCGTTATTAAAAGGGGTGAAGATATAAAACAGTGAATAGTGAATAGTGAACAGTGAATAGTGAAGGAAGGGTGGTTCATATGTCTTACTACTTCAGCAAAATCTTAAATGTTTCTTTTGAAGAAGCGATTTCAAAGGTGACAGATGAACTTAAAAAAGAGGGCTTTGGTATTCTTACTGATATTGATGTAAAAGAAGCCCTGAAGAAAAAACTAAATGTGGATTTCAAAAAATACAGAATCCTCGGAGCATGCAACCCACCCTTTGCCTATCAGGCATTGCAGGCAGAAGATAAGATCGGCACCATGTTGCCATGCAATGTTATTGTACAAGAACTTGCAGATGGCAGCGTGGAAGTAGCTGCTGTTGATCCTGTTGCGTCTATGCAAGCAATTGAAAATCCTAAGTTGGGCGAAATAGCTACTCAGGTACAGGCAAAATTGCAGAAGGTGATTGAGAATCTGTAGAAAAATAATGTCTTACTTACAAAATAACCCTCGAATTAAATAGTGTCTGTTTATAAAGTCAGTATTTGTCATCCTCCGGCTTGACCGGGGGATCCAGAAGGTATTGAAAACACTGGATTCCCGCCTTCGCGAGAATGACGACTTTTTATGGAAATGACAGTTTATAAACAGACACTAAATAGTTCTTGTCTGGAATGCCCGATTAGTATATACTTTTAATATATATCTATATGGAGGTGCATGGTGAAAACTGCGAAGCTTTTTAAAAACGGGCAAAGTCAGGCTGTCCGGCTGCCCAGAGATTTCAGATTTGATGACGATTACGTGTTCATAAAGAAAGAGGGAAAAGTTGTTATGCTCATCCCTGCCAAAGGCTCTTGGCAATCCCTGTTCAACAGCCTGGATAAGTTTTCTGATGACTTTTTGGCAGAGAGAAAACAGCCTCTGACTCAAAAAAGAGAGGCACTCTGATGAAATTCATGCTTGATACCAATATCTGCATTTACATCATCAAACAAAAACCCCGGAAAGTATTACAACATTTCATGAAGTATTCCGCCGGAGATATCGGTATCTCTTCCATAACGCTTGCTGAACTGCAATATGGTGTGGAGAAGAGTCAATATGTTCAGAGGAACCAGGATGCTTTGAAAGAATTTATTTTACCTCTCGAAATCGCTCACTTTGACGAGGTGGCTGCAAGGTCTTATGGAGCAATCAGAGTTGGCCTGGAAAAATCAGGAAAGCCCATCGGCGCTATGGATACATTAATCGGAGCCCATGCCCTCAGCCTCGGCGTGCCGCTTGTTACGAACAATACAAAAGAATTCAGGCAAATAAAGGGACTGAAGGTCATTGATTGGACCGCTTGAACTGCTTCAGGTAATCCAGATTCGAGCTTGAAGGTTTATAATTACCATAGAAAATATTAAATTGAATTATTCCGGTTATTGAGTGTAAAGCCTATAATATAATAATAGATGAAAAAACTTACAGGTAAAGACAGGGAAAAGATAATTTGTAGTCCGATTCAAGACTACTGAGCTTCCGCTCTACTGCTCTTTTGCACTTATAATGTCCTTCGCCTTCAAGGATGCAGGCTTCAGCCGAAGTTGATTAAAGATGTCTGGCTACCTGCAGGCATCTTTTCAAGCCATTATCTCTTAGAGCGCCTGCTGCACGCCAGATTAAGAATCTCGCATTCGGATAAAGAAGTGTTCTCATGCACATTGAAAAAAGTCGGGAATCCTGATACCTTATTGCATGTCTGAAAAATCAAATCACGAATCAATTTTTCAGAGAAACATTCAGAGAGCAGTTGAGAAGGGTTTTATTTCTTTTTCTTCAGATAATTCCAAGATTACATATCGTTGCAGCCGGGACTATACTGCAAGTTTCAAAAAGCCAGAGGAAAAAGTAAGAGCATCTTATTTTGCCGAGCTGGTTCTGGATTATGAATACCCCGATAAAAAGATAGATTTCGAGGTTATTGTTCCGAGAAGAAAGCCC
>JBGQLV010000025.1:0-31943 GCA_041500225.1 Thermodesulfovibrionia bacterium
ATACGGATTCACTCTGTTTCGGATAATGGGCGATATCCATTATTATATAGCAAGAAGGAAAAGAAATGTAATAGCAAAAAATATCCGTTCTGCTTTCGGAGATAGGGTGGATGGCAAAAAAATATTAGATATAACAAGAAAATATTTCAGGAATCATTATGTAAACCAACTGCAAATATTTTTATTCCCAAGATTTGACAGAAATAACATAGAAAGATTCCACACGTTTGAAGGACTGGACAATCTCGAAGATGCCCTGAAAGAAGGGAAAGGCTGTATCTTGGTACATGCCCATTTTGGTCCAGCCCAGCTTCCACTCTGTGCCCTCGGACTGCTTGGTTATCCTGTAATGCAGTTGGGCCTCCCTACCAATGAAGGGTTAAGCTATATCGGAAGAAAAGTTGCTTTCAGATTAAGGGTGAAGTATGAAAGCAAGATACCAGCCAGAATTATTTCCGCAGATTCTTTCCTAAGGCCAGTATTTGATTGGCTCAAAAATAACAAGGTAGTGATGATAACAGGAGATGGTGCCGGAAGAGGTAAATTCATCGGTAAATTTGTCCCCGTGCAATTTTTTGGAAAACCAACTCTATTTCCGGTTGGTGCTGCAACTTTCAGCCAGAAAACAGATAGTCCATTATTACCAATGTTTACGATAGACCTTAATAATAGATATAAAACTATAATTCATAAGCCGATTACTATGCAACACTTGCATAAAGGTGATACGACATCTGTGATTACTGCCGAATTTGTTAAAATATTGGAGCATTATTGTAGTGTATTTCCCTATCTCTGGCATTTTTGGGATGAGTGGGAAGGCAGATTAGCAGAATAAAATACTTGATTGGAGGAATTTTGAAATAATGGGAAGGTATAAGAGATCTTTGCCATGGGCATTCAATCAGTTCATCAACTATATATCACAAGACTTCGCATACAAGTCTGATGCCGGCTTCTGCAAGCCTTCAAGAATCATTTTTTGTCTTACCCTAAGATGTAACATCAAATGCAAACAGTGTGGCATATGGAGATCACCGAAGAAAAAAGAACTCTCCACAGAAGAATGGAAAATGATAATGCTTGCACTCAAAAACTGGCTGGGGCCTTATAGAGTTCAGGTAGCAGGTGGTGAAATCTTCATACGGGATGACATTGTTGAGTTAGTCAGGTTTGCACAGAACAATAATATATTAATCGGAATGGTGAGTAACGGTACTATGATAGATAATGAAATGGCAAAATCACTGGTCAACGCCGGCCTCAGTTATATCGATATTTCAATTGACGGGATTCGGCCAGAAACTCACGACTTCATCAGAGGTGTAAAAGGAGTTCATGAGAAAGCAACAGGGGCTATTCATCATCTAAAAAACCATGCCGAAAGAGAGAACAGTAGTCTCTCAATAATTGTTGCAACCATTATAATGGGTTACAATATGGATGAGCTTATTGATATTGTGGAATGGACAGAAAAAGAAGGGTTAAACGGAGTGATATTCAACCCTTTAGGTCCAGCCTGTGACAGTGACTCCCAATGGTATGAAAAAAGTGATTTATGGCCTAAAAAACAAGATTTAGAAAAATTAGACGGGATTTTGGACAAGCTGATAGAAATGAAAAAAAGTGGAGCAAAGATATTAAATACCGAGGATCAATTCTTGGCAATGAAGTCCTATTTCAGGAATCCATCTATTCCGCGCGGGAATAATTGCAGAGTAGGCGTAACGAATTTTTTGCTTTCATGTGATGGTGAGATTCATTTATGTTTTCATATGCCGTCCATTGGGAATTTCAGAGAACCACTCAGGAATGTATGGAATTCTGAAAAAGCAAAAACGGCAAGAAAGATGATTAAACAATGCAAATACGAATGCAGTCCTGGTAATTTTATTTATAGAAGAAGTTTGATAAAAGAAATACAACGTTATTTAGAATATAGATGATAATTTTCTTAACTCATTATGTATTCAATGAATGTTGATTCCCTGTGGTCTTGCCACAGGGTTACCTTATAGTTCCCTCCCCCTTGAGGGGGGAGGGTTAGGGAGAGTAGGGAGAGGGTGTTGGACAATTTCTTCTTACACCCTCCCCTTAATCCCCTCCCCTCAAGGGAGGGGGAGTTTTAGATACCCTGCGGTCTCTGCCGCAGGGTTGTTCATTAAAAGACTTTTCTTAAAAGGTTTTCTTTTAAGAAAAGTCTTTTAACACAAAAGGTGCCATGAAGGGTATTCGTAACATAGCGAAAAATACATTAATTGTTTATGTTGCCAGGGGATTTGACATACTGTCCAGTGTCATTATTATTGCGATACTAACACGGTATCTTGGTATTAAGCTGTATGGACAATATGCTGTTGTTATGGCAACTGTTTTTACTGTAACAGCTTTTGCAAATATGGGCATGCCAAAAATCCTGATCAGAGAACTTTCACAAGACAAAAGAAAAGCTGCGGATTTTCTTGGTGCATCCTTAATTTTTTCTATAATAATGTTTGCAGCCGTAATTTTAATAAGCACTGTTGTCGTTTTCACATTGAGATTAGAAATTATACTGGCATTTGCTCTCGGTGTTGCGATCGTGGCAGAAATGGTCCGCATATTTTCCAGTTCATTTATATTTCTATTCGTTGCCTTTGAAAAAATGGGATATGATGTATTGGTCACGGTATCCAGTCGATTGGTCTTCTTTGCTTTAATATTTGTTGTGGTAACCCTTCAATTGAATTACATATATATTTTTTCCTCTATGATACTGTCCAATTCCATTGGATTCTTTCTAGCTTTAAGCATCTGTGCCAAAAAATTCAATATTAAACCAAAATTTGGCAAATGGAAGGGAAATCTGAAATATCTTTCTATGGAAATATTACCGGTAGGGGTTTCGTTCATTATCTTACAATTACTTCAATATGTAGATATTTTTATATTGAAAATACTGAAAAGCTTTGAGGAAGTCGCTCTTTTCCAGGCTCCTTACATGATGATATTAAAATTACAATTCTTACCCCGGATTCTGGTAATAGCTCTTGCTCCATTATTAGCACGACTTGCGGTTGCTGATACGTCTTATTCAAAGCTTAATTATATTTATTCAATGATATTAAAGTATCTTGCTGTGGTCAGTTTCCCCCTTACCTTACTGATTATACTTTTTTCTGGCAAAATCGTTCCGATTATCTTTGGTGATACATTTCTTGGTTCTGTCGTGCCGTTCAAGATACTCATCTGCGCCTTACCCATAATTTTCATGGATTTATTCTCCGATGCAGTCCTTGTTACCATTGGACGGCAGAGACTTCCGCTTGTGAGTGCCGGGGTCGCCCTCATAATAAATTTTATACTGGATATCATGCTTATAAATAAATACAGTTACATCGGTGCCAGTATTGCTTCCCTTACATCTTTGTATGTTATGTTTGGTCTCAATTTTTATTTTGTGTCGAGATCCATAAAAAATATTTCACTATCAATGTTTGTAGTTATCTTAGCCCTGAGCGGTTTCATGATGGGGATTGTACTCTTAGGTCCTAGTACTTACAATACTATTTCAATAATCGGATTTATTATTATATATGTAGCCATGCTTCTTATATCCGGAATGTTTTCAAGGAAAGAATTTTCCAGGATAAACAATCTCATAAATTACGCTGGTGAGGTTTCTGTTCGGTCGGAAGGTAAAAGCTCTATTTGAAAATAAGAAGTAAAAGCAAATTACCACATGATTCATAGGAGACTAATGTGAAAAGGAAAGTCTATGTATTTGGATTAGACGGAGCCACATGGAAAATAATTACACCGATGTTAAAAAATGGTAAACTTCCTCATCTGGCAAGACTGTGTGAAACAGGGTCTTTCGGTAATCTTGAATCTATCAGCCCCATATTCTCCCCGATAATTTGGACATCTATCTCATCAGGAAAATCTCCGCTTAAGCATGGAATTACAGCGGCACAGTTAAACTCTAAAATGGTTCGGTGTAAAAGGGTATGGGACATTCTTGAGAATTACGGGTATACTATAGGTTTATGCGGTCATCTTGTTACTTGGCCTCCGCGAAAAATAAATGGTTATATCATACCTGACGATTTATTTTCGCATGGTATAGAGACATATCCTGAAGAACTAAATTTTATAAGAATCTTGGCGGATGGTGTAAAGAATAAAAAACTGACGTTAGGTAACTATGTGGAGTTTTTGATAAAATGTTTGAGATTTGGCATAAAATCTGGTAGTTTGTTTAAGGCTTTTGCATTTATGACTTATTCAAAAGTACAGATGTATAATTATCTTGAACGATATTACAGGTTAAGGTTTATTAAAGAACTATTCAGAAATGATCTTTTTATAGCATTAAAAAAAAGGTATAAGCCTGATTACAGTTTTTACTACAATAACCTTGTAGATAATTGCTGCCATCTATACTGGAAATTCATGGAACCTGAAAAATTTGTGAAAGTCCCCGTGGAGGAGGTTAAAAAATATAATGGTATAATTAGTGCAGCTTACTCAAAGGCAGATAAATTCCTTGGCAGAGTGCTTGAAGACATAGAAGATGATGCCATAATTGTTGTTGTTTCTGACCATGGGTTTCGCGCTGCCGAGGTAACAGAAGAAGGATGGGATTATGTCATAAAGACAGAGAATCTCTTGAAACGCTTACATATCACATCCAGGGTTTCCGGATACAACCTCGGCTCCGTAACCATACTAAAAATGAAAGATAAGTACAAGGGGGGAGAGGCGGACATAGTAAAAATGCTTAAGGATATCACAGTAGGAGGAGAAGGCTCAAGGCTTTTTGATGTTTCAGTCGATGAATTTTCCAATATCCATGCTGCTGTTAGAAAAAAGTTCAAAAGCATGAATGGTTTGACCATTAATCTTTCCGGTACAACGTGCGTTTTCGAGGACATAATTGAGGAGAATGATGCAAAAATATCTGGACTTCATGACCTGCAGGGAATATTTATCCTAAACGGTAAGGGGATATTGAAAGGGAAAAAGATTTATGGTGCTACGGTCTTAGATATTACTCCGACATTGCTGGCATTGTTGGATATGCCGGTTGCCAGGGACATGGATGGGAAAGTTATTGAGGAAGCTATTTCGCCTGATTATCTGAAAGACCATCCAATAAAATATATAGATACTTACGAGGACGGGAGAAAAGAAGAGGAGAGATTTGAAGATAGTGAACTCTCTGAAGAGGTTAAAGAAAGGCTCAAGGCACTCGGGTATTATGGCTAACCAAGACAAAATGGCAAAAAAGAAGTGTTTGCCACAATGACAGGGAAGGACAGGGGATTTGACTCGCGAAACTTGTTACTTGTAGTAGCAATAATGCTGATAATATCTTTTTTGAGAGGAACAGGAGGGTGTGCGCAAAGAGAGTATTTAGAGAGTGTGTCTCGCAAAATGGATGTCTCTTCGACAAAAACCAGGATAATTAGGCTACCTGTCAGTACATCAAAAGTTTTTATTACTCCAGTAGTTCCGGATTATAGCTCCGGTAAAGAGATTATAGACTATAAGACGACCTTTAACCCCAAAATAATAAATGCAAAGGACGGCGAGGTCACATTGGAGGTAACCTCCATCCCAATTATTGTAGAAGAAGCAATAGAAAATGGGCGTAAGACATCAGATATTGAAAGTTCGCCTTTTGGTTTCCTTGGCGTGGGAGAAAATTATGATGAAAATTTGCCTTATCTGAAAGACATGAGGGTGAAGTGGGTGAGGTATGCAGGCAGATCCGGCATAGTGTGGGATATTGTCGAGCCTGAGAAGGAAAGGTTCAATTGGTACTACAACGATTCTTTATATCTTAAGACATTTAAAGATGGAATAAACATGGTTATAACAATCCTTAATCCAAGTAGGTGGGATCGTGCAGAAAGAGACGGACGCCGTCCTTCACACAGGTTGCCGAGAAATATTGATGCCTATAAAAATTTTTTAAAAAAAGTCGTAGAGCGTTATAATGGTGACGGCATAGATGATGCCCCCGGCTCCCCGGTTATCAAGTATTGGCAGATACAGAACGAACCCGACATTTTTTGGAGGGATACCCCTGAAGATTTTGCCAGATTTCTTAAGATATCTTACCAGGTAATCAAGGAATATAATAAAAACGCAAAGGTAGTATTAGCCGGAGTAGGTATGCCGGGCGGGGTACAAAAATTTTATATCCCGATGCTGAAGCATCTAAATAAAATCAAGGATAGAACAGATGATAGGTACTTTGATATATTTGACCTGCACTGGATAGAGGGAGGAACCGGTGGTTACAAGACCACAAAGGGACTCATGGATGAGAGAACAAACTTTAGGGAACTCATAAAACATATTCGTGAGTCACTCGACCTGTACGGATATAATAATGTGCCTATATGGATTACTGAAATGGCTTCCTATGATGGGAAGCCAAGGAACAGGCGCATTAATTTTCCTTTCGAGTCTGAAAGGGACCATGCCTCAGAGTTGTTTAAGAGGTATATCTATCCATTATCACTTGGTGTTGAGAAGATATTTTGGGTTTCTTTAATAGAGTGGCAGAATTTTGATGGAGAGGGTGTGAACGGTTACTTTGATTCTGTCGGTTTGATTAACAATCCATGGAACGACGGCAGTTCTCACAAAAAGATGGCCTACTATACTTACAAATTAATGGTAGAAAAACTTAATGGGACATACTGGAACAAAATGAAAACGCTTGAACTTGGTAAAGATATATTTGCTTATAGATTGATAAAAAACAGTAATATAATGTATGTAATATGGGTAGAATAATTTCAAACCAAGCAGAAATGTTCAAAGTTTACTCGGTCAACCTTCCTGCCCGGAATTGAATAGATGCATCATAGAAAAATTGGCTTTACAACTAAAGAAAACCTAAAAGAATTAACCATTCTCAATTTTATTCTCATTCTCTCTGCAGGATTGTTGAGTACGGGCATAATTGCCTTGCCATATCAATTATTACTATTATTTTTTATCGTTATCCTTATGTCGATCATTATTTTGTCAAAGTTCCGAACAGGACTTTATATTCTAATAGTACTAATACCTCTTGAGTCACAACGAATTATTTTACCGTATGCTTCTAAGGAGAATTTTAAAGACATTATTACAATACCTTATCTTTTCCCAGCCATAATTATTACTTGTATGAGTTATGTGCTCTTCAGATTTACTGTAGTGGAACAAACAAAAGGTGAAAAGCTGGTAGGGTCAGCAATCAACTTCATTATTTTACTGTTGGTTATATGGAGCTTTATTACTTTATTTTGGGCACCAAACTTCTACAAGAGCCTGCTATACGAATCCCGTTTCCTGTCAAATATTGCTTTGTTTTATCTCATAGTAACTGTTATTAACCATAACCATAAAGAATTGTACTTAAAACTGTTAAATGTACACATTGTTACGGGAATAGTTTTATCCATTGCTGGCATTGTCTCGTTATTTATGACTTTTAAACCCTATTCATATACCTTTGAAGCGACCAACTTTTTATGGCTGAACTTTAGTTTTTTCACTTATCCTCACCGTTTGATGGGGTTATCTTTTCACAATACAATTTCACAGTTGTCTAATATTTTTATAGCCATAACATTCGGGTTAATCTTAATTTCAAAGGAAAAGAAGTACTATTACGGCATGGTTCTATTCCTGTTTGTAATAACACAGTTACTTACACGCTCAAGGGGCGGCCTTGTCGGCTTTATAGTAATGGTTGCGTTCTTTTTTGTCAGCATCCGGTCTTTAAGGGAGAAGTTTTTCAGGAATGTTATATTCTTCTTTATAATATTTGTGTTCTTATTCATAAGCGTAAACCTTGATGATTTCATTTACGGGGCGGCGCGGTATTCCACTCAGCTTGCTGACAAATCAATATCTCAAAGAATCGGCTGGTGGAAAGACGCTCTTCAGATGCTCCTAAAAAAAACAGCAGGATTTGGGTTAAGCCCGGGGGGGTTTACACACTATTTTGGCTCTTGGACGATACCCCATGCGCATAATATTTATCTCTCTGTACTTTTTGATTTTGGAATCGTAGGGTTTATTTTATGGATTAGCTTTCTTTGGGTCTTAATAAAAAAAGTGTACCATATCATGATTATGCAGGTACAGTCACCGTATAAGACTATGTTATGTTCAGTCACCGGGGGGGTAATCGCTACAGGTATACATGGATTGATCGATATGGAATATAACATTGCATCAATTTGGTTTGCACTGGGCATTTTAATTGCTACATTAAATCTTGCTAAAAAAGAATTAGCAACATTAAATCCCGGGGTTTTTAATTCTTGAAGTTCTTAAGTGTAGCAAAGGCATATGTTGTCTGGTTTGTGTGGCTCTTACTCAGCCGTATCCTTCCTCTTTTTTCACTTAAGGTGAATTATCTCCTATCGACTGTTTGTTCACGTCTTTTTTATACGTTTGATCGAAGATGGAGAAATACTGTAGAAAAGGATATATGTAAGCTTTTTGGTGATAGAATCGATAAAAATAAGATTAAAAAAGTAGTGAGGAGCAGTTTTGACATTTTCTTTAAGAGACAAGTTGAAAATATAATATTTGAAACTTTTACAAAAGAGCGTGTAAACAGTATGGTATCTTTTGAGGGCATAGAAAACCTCGAAGGGGTTTTACGGGAAGGTAAAGGTGCTATTTTACTTTTATCACACTTTGGTTCTTTTCTTCTGCCCCCTCTTGCATTAGGACATAGAGGATATAAGGTCTTTCAGGTGGGGAAAGAACCTATAAATAGAACGTTAGACAGAAAAATATTTGAACTTCGAAAAAGTGCTATGGATAAATTGCCAATTAATTTTATCCAGTCAAGTCAGTACTTAGGGTCTGTAGTCAAGGCACTTAAGGGGAATGGTATTGTTGTGATAGCCTTTGACGGAAGGGCTGGCAATAAGTTTATTCCAGTAAATTTTTTTGACCGTATTGCCGAATTTTCTCCCGGACCCTTCAGGCTTGCGATAAGGACAGGTGCAATGATTCTGCCGACTTTTACTGTCAGAAAGAAAGATGACCACCACAGGATAATTATTGAGCCCCCGCTGGAACTTGAGATAACTAATGATAATGAAGAGACGTTGAAAATAAATACTGTAAAATACGTAAAGATATTTGAAAGATATCTCCTGGATTACCCATGTCACTTTGCCATGATATTATACTCTCTCGGGAGGGCGGTAGAAAGAGGTTTAAACCGTCCTCTCTTTGTAGATCGGGAATCTTGAAGAAAATACATACCTTGAGGAACTTTGCATATTGCACAGGTTTTCTTGTGATTACCTGATGTTTGAAGGATATGTACAAAATAATAAATAGAAAAAAACTCTTTGCTACAATCATGGCAGATACCATCGGGAAAACAATCTTTCTGCCAAAGCTATTGTTTAAAAGAACCGATAAAATCAGGCACGAGGAAATCAAAGAAATTCTCGTCATTCGTACAGCGTATATTGGTGATGTAATAATGACCATCCCGATAATCAAGCCATTAAAAGAAGGGTTTACCGACGCAAAGCTTTCTTTTCTAACCGCAGAAAGAGACAAGTATATCCTTGAAAATAACCCCTATATAGACGAGATAATAACCTACGATCCGTTCTGGTTTTATCCTGTGACAAAAGGGAAAGCCGTCAGGGACTATCTTGCTTTTTTAAAACTCCTCAGGAGCAAATATTATGATTTAGTAATTGAGGCCAGAGCGGATATCAGGGACATTGCCCTGCTTGCATATCCAAGCAGAAGCAGGTACAGGGTGAGTTATGATGTAGGCGGCGGCGGCTTTCTGCTGACGCACGTTGTGCCTTTCAACAAAATAAAACACAAAGTAGAGTACCATCTTGACATAGTGAGATTTTTAGGAGCCGGAGCAGGTAAATTTGAGTGGGATATGTATTTAACCACGGAAGAAAGGAACTCCGGCAAGGCATTATTAACTACGCAGGGAATTGCCGATTCAGATGCCGTCGTAGGCATCCATCCGGGAGGCAGGAAAGGCCTGAAGTGCTGGTCAGCCCGGAAATACGCCGAGGTATCTGACTGGATAATATCAAAATATAATGCTAAAGTTATTTTTACAGGTTCAGGGGAAGAAATAAAATTGATTGAAGACATTATGGGGAAAATGAGCGCTAAAGCAGTCAGCCTTGCCGGCAAAACCGACTTGCGGATTCTTGCAAGCCTGCTGGAAAGATTTAATCTCTTTATATGTAATGACAGCGCTCCGCTTCATATAGCCTCTGCCATAAAAACGCCGACAGTTGCTATTTTTGGTCCATCTAAAAGCAATGAGACAGGCCCCTATGGCAATATCCACAGGGTAGTTGAAAAAGATTTTCCATGCAGATACACCTGCGATGAAGATGTCTGTCTGAATAAAATAAATAATGAATGCATGAACGCTATAACACCTGAGGATCTTTTCAATGCCGTTAAGGATATAATGAATGAAATAGCTGATAAGGGTCTGAAATTGCCTGAAAAAATATTGAAAGGATGAAAAGCGCTAAAAAGCATGAAAGTTTCTCAGCCCCCTTCTCCACTTTTTTTGTAATACATTTTGAGGTTGGCGGAGATATAAAAAGCCTTGAATATCAAAATACCTTCTGGCCTGCAGCAGTTGATCTTATTAAATTAGCAGACCGGTATGATGCAAAGCTGACTCTGCAATTCAACCCCCAGTGGGCAGAGTATATCATGAAGAATAAAAGCAATTTCAATCTACTTAAAAAATGGCAAAAACAGGGGCATGAAGTCGGACTGCATCATCACGGCTATGACCACGGAGATTGGAACGGTTACACAAACAGGACTGGGAAAGAGGGCGATCCGAAGTTCCGAGGGAATGTCGCAGACATGATGAAACTCATGAGGCAGTTTGTTCATCCTTACCAACTCCTGTCTGGCACAATTACCGATGAAAAATCTGATTATCCAGTGGATATAAAATATGATACAGAAGGCATACAGATTTACCATGCCAGAACCAAACCAAAACGAGTTATCTTGGGTAGCATAAGGGTAATTCAGGTAGGTATCGCATTCTTGTCTTTTGAGGGAGACATTGAAGGCTTTAAATATGAATATATAAAATCAAGGAAAGATGAGGTTTTTGGTGTTGTCACACATGAAAAAGATTTTGCCAATAATCCTGAAATCATTGAAAAGTGGTTCAAGTTCATAAAATCAAGTGGTGATAAAATTACAACTGTCAGTGAAATAATAACTAATTACCAAAAGGTTTATACTATAGAACATGGCGATAACCCTTTAACTTTTTTAAAAGACGTTGTTGCACTATAAGTTTACCCAATAATATAAAGTGGCTTTCCGATTAGATATCATAAAGACAAACTCCATAAAAGAAATCAAAGAAAAACTTTTTTTGGTTCTGGAAACTTATAAGGAAATTCTGCCCGTATCAAATACAGCCAGCATCCTCATAAAACCGAATCTGAACGCAAATATGAATGCATTAACTGGTAATACTACTGATCTCAGGCTCCTCGCATCAGCAATTGAATATCTTAAATTCAGAGGATATAAAAACATTGCTATTGGTGAAGGCACTAACAGCGGCTATTACAGAAACAATATCAGCGTCATTTCCCGCCTTAAGGTGGAAGAACTGGCAAAATATTACGGCATTAAAGTAAAAGACCTTAACTACTCAGAACCTGTATATATTAATTTTGAAGACGGGGTTAAAGCAGGAATAGCAAAAGAATGTTTAGAATCCGGCTTTGTCATAAATATGCCTAAACTCAAAACTCATTTTGAAGCCGGGATGAGTGTATGCCTTAAAAACCTGATGGGATGCCTCGTGGGACAGACAAACAAGAAAAAGACCCATAAGAGCCTGGCACGGAATATCTTGCATATAAATGAAAATATTAAACCCAATCTTCACATAGTTGACGGCCTCATAGCCATGGAAGGACTTGGACCTACAAGGGGCAAACCTAAAAAAATGGGGATTATTATTTTAGGCACTAACCCCTGCCTCATAGACCTGTTATGTGCAAAGATTGCCAACTTTGACCACCGCTTAATCACTACGTTAAAACTTGCTGAAGACAAAGGCATCATAACCAAAGACTATCATGAATTTATTCAAAGCCAGGACATTACTGGTTTAATTAAAGAGTTTGAAAAACCAAAGGCAAATTTCTTCGCTTCTTTTATACACAGCCCTAAAAGGCAGAAGTATTTTTTAGCAGTCCGCAATACAAGGTTCTTCAGTTATTTAGCCTCCACTCAATTATTCGGCAACCTCCTTTTTCTTTCAGGCTTGAGACAGGATAATTTCATCAAAGAAGAAATGTCGTTTGAGGGTCTGACCTTTCATATCGGCCGGTGCATTAAGGGATGCACCAAATGCACAGATTACTGTCCTGTTGGTTTAAAACTTCCCGATGAGTTTGAAAATAAGTATAATAATTGTATCGGATGTCTTTACTGTTTTCTGGTCTGTCCGGCAAAGGCAGTTGAATTTAAGGGCAAACTCGGCTTTATGGCAGAACAGCTCAGGCAATATGATGATATAACAAGGAAGGTAACATAAATGAAAATTCTGCTGCTTAATCCTCCATTCCTGAAAAAATTCTCCCGCTCCCAGCGCAGTCCTGCTGTGACCAAAAGCGGTACTATTTACTTCCCTATGTGGCTGTCTTATGCTGCCGGAGTTTTAATGGAAAACGGCTTTGAAGTTGAATTGATTGATGCACCGGCAGACGGGTATTCCATTGACGACACCATTGCAAAAGCCGTGAAATTTCAGCCGCGTCTGATAATCATGGAGACAAGCACCCCAAGCATTTATAATGATGCCGCTGTTGCAGGCGATCTAAAAGAGATATGCCCGTCATCGTTTATCGTGCTTGTGGGCACTCATGTCTCAGCGCTTCCTGATGAGACACTAAATATAAATAAAGGAGTTGATGCAATTGCGCGGCATGAGTACGACTATACGCTGTTAGACCTTGCCAGAACACTTGAAAAAGGCGGAGACCTGAATAATGTCAAGGGGATAAGTTTTAGAAGCGGTAAAGGAATAACGCATATTCCTGACAGGTCATATATAGAAAATTTGGATGAACTGCCGTTTGTAAGCAAGGTCTATAAAAAATTCTTAAAGGTAGAGAATTATTTTAATCCGAACGCCCTTTATCCAATGGTAACCATTACTACAAGCAGGGGTTGCCCTTTTCAATGTATATTCTGCGTATATCCACAGACTATGATGGGCCATAAACTGAGGCTGCGGAGCGTTGAAAATGTTGTTGAAGAGATAGAATATATAATAAGGTCTTTTGATGGTGTGAAATCAATCTTTTTTGAAGACGACACATTTACTACAATCAAGAAGAGATGTATAGAGATATCCAATGAAATACTGAAGAGGGATATCAGAATTTCATGGACTGCCAATGCAAGGGCAGACCTGGATTATGAAACAATGAAGATCATGAGGAAGGCAGGATGCAGGTCGCTCTGTGTAGGGTTTGAGAGCGGCAGTCAGATAATATTAGATACCATGAAGAAAAACATCAAATTCGAAAAAATGTTCGAATTCATGAAAAATGCAAAGCAAGCGAGGATACTCATTCATGGGTGTTTTATGGTAGGTTTCCCAAATGAGACAAGAGAAACGATGAAACAAACGCTTGAACTCGCTAAACGTCTCAATCCTGACACTGTCCAGTTCTATCCCATGATGGTTTATCCCGGCACAGAGGCTTATAATTGGTATAAAGAGAGGGGATTACTCCTTACCAATGACTTCTCAAAATGGTTGACACCAAAAGGACTTCATAATACCGTTATCAGAACAGAGGAATTATCGTCTGAAGATCTGGTGAAGTTTTGTGATGATGCAAGGCGGTCTTTTTACCTGAGACCGAAATATATCCTGTATAAATCGGGCCAGATGATGAAGCATCCGAGAGAGATTAAGAGAACGATGAAATCTCTGAAGACATTTTCAAAATATCTGTTGAAAGGATCGGATATTCAAAAAAGTTAATTTGAATAATGCAGACATTATTATTTTGATCAAGGGATACTTTGATACATGAGATATTCAGTAATTGTCCCTGCATACAACGCAAGCAAGACCATCGAGGCATGTCTAAATGCACTTATTCATCAGTCGGTTCATACAATGGATTATGAGGTCATCGTTGTTGATGACGGTTCAACCGACACTACCGGTGATATTATTAAAATATTTCCTGTAAAGTATTTCCGGCAGGAAAGCAGGGGTCCAGCCACTGCAAGAAACAGAGGTGCTCAAGAAGCACAGGGAGAAATTATTCTTTTTACTGATGCAGATTGTATACCGCAGTACACCTGGATAGAAGAAATGATCAAACCTTTCAATGATCGAGAGATTATAGCTGTTAAAGGAGCTTATAAGACATCTCAGAAATCCCTCACTGCCAGATTTGCACAGATGGAGTTTGAAGAGAGATTTGAGATGCTCAAGAAAGCTGACTCGATTGACATGGTTGATACATATTCTGCTGCTTTCAGAATTGGAATTTTTTGGAAGGCCGGGGGATTTGATGAGTCATTCCCTGTTGCAAATAATGAAGACACAGACCTTTCATACAAACTTTCGAAGCTGAGATACAAGATGGTCTTCAACCCGAAGGCTATTGTGTATCATCTCAATCACCCTGACTCTCTGAAAAGATATGTAAGACTCAAGTTCTGGAGGGGTTACTGGCGGATGGTGGTATATAAGAGATACCCTGATAAGATGTTCAAAGACACATATACCCCTCAAACCCTGAAGCTCCAAATAGTGTCTTTACTCTTTACGATTCTCTGCTTACCCTTTTTGTGGCTGTTCCCACTTATCGTATTTTATCCTTTCATCGTAAGTATCATGATATACTGCCTTTCAATACTACCCTTTGCTCTTTCATCTGTAAAAAAAGATCTGCTAATCGGTGTGCTGTCACCTTTTTTCATCTCTGTGAGGGCAGCTTCGATAGGGTTCGGAATAATCCATGGGATATTGACCAGGGGAAGAAGATAGGAAATGGAAGAACAGCAGGATGATATTCAGATACTAAAAAGTGTCTGCAGGATCTGTCACGGAGGATGCGGTGCTATCCTCTATGTGAGAGACGGCAGGCTTGTCAGGGTAAAAGGAGATCCTGAATCACCCCTGAATAAAGGGTGGATGTGCATTAAGGGATTGAATACCCCTGAGATAACTCATCATCCCGACCGCTTGATAAAACCGCTCAGGCGCAAAGGTGAAAGGGGCAGTGGAAAGTGGGAGGAAATACCATGGGAAGAAGTTCTCGATGACATTGCCTCAAAAGTTGATAGAATCCGCAGAGAATCCGGCCCTGAATCTGTAGCAATAGGGCAGGGCACAGGACGTCACCATTTTCTCCATGTCATAAGATTTGCAAATGCATTGGGAACGCCTAACTGGTATGAGCCGGGACTGGCACATTGTTTTATACCAAGGATTACAGTGAGTAATCTAACATATGGGGGATTTGTAGTTGCAGATTATTATGGTGAAGTACCACCCAAATGTATCCTTTTCTGGGGCCATAATCCCTTGGTTTCAGGCCCTGACGGAGAACTCTCTATTGCAGTAAGAAGGGCCTTGAATAAAGGTGCTGTAGGCATTGCTGTGGATCCAAGACGCTCTGAGACAGCTAAAAGGTGTGCTTTATGGCTACCTGTAAGACCGGGGGTGGATGCAGCTTTAGCGCTTGCTATGATTAATGTACTTATAAAAGAAAAAATTTATGATAAGGAATTTGTAGAGAAATGGACTGTAGGATTTGAGAAATTAAAAGACCATGTAGCCTCGTTTACGCCTGAATGGGCAGAAACTATTACATGGGTACCTGCTGCAGATATTGTGAAAGCTTCAAGAATATATGCTGCGACTAGGCCTTCAGTTATAGAATGGGGGGTATCCATTGAGCATGGTACCAACTCTCTGCAGACAGTGAGGGCAATAGCCATTCTCCGTGCACTGACGGGCAATATCGATATTCCCGGAGGAGATATTTTAGGCATGAATATTGTCCGGGCCTATCCAACCCTCAGGGACAAACTCCCTCAGGAAATGCAGAAAAAGAGACTTGGTGCAGAGAGCTTTAAACTTCTGGGAGGATGGCGTGCATTCATGCCGTCAGCTCATATTCCGACAGTATTGACAGCCATGAGGACTGGCAAACCATACAGAATCAGGGCCCTGCTGATTTTTGGAAGTAATCCCCTGGTTACTATAGCGAATTCGAAAGAAGTTTATGAATCTCTCAAAAAATTAGATCTCATGATTGTTGTAGAACTCTTCATGACACCTACCGCTGCAATGGCTGATTATGTCCTTCCAGCAGCATTTTGGCCGGAGGTAGAGCAGGTGATAGCGTATCCCCTTGTAGCAGATAATATTGTTATGGCCCAGCAAAAAGCGATTCAGATAGGACAGTGCCGTCAGGACGAATGGATTATGGATGAACTTGCTAAAAGATTAAACCTGCCGGGTTCGGAAGAAAGTCTTGAGGATGTGATGAATTATCAGTTAGCCCCTTTGGGTATCACATTCCAGGATCTCAGGAAGAAAGCATTTATTTATCCGCCACATAAATATCGGAAATATGAAAAAGATGGTTTTAAGACACCTTCAGGAAAGATCGAACTATATTGTAAGGCTCTCGAAAGGATGGGATACGACCCCCTGCCAACATACAAAGAACCACCGGAAAGTCCGTTGCAGACACCTGAATTAACAGCGCAATTCCCTTACGTTCTCACAACAGGCAGTCGAAGAATCGAATTCTTCCATAGCGAACACCGCCAGATACAATCACTGCGAAAACGGAGGCCTGACCCTCAGGTGGAGATCCATCAGGACACCGCTGCGAAACATGGGATCAATAACGGCGACTGGGTCATTGTCAGTTCTCCCCGTGGAAGTATCCGGTTAAAAGCCCTGCTCACTGAAGATATCCACCCGAAGGTGATTAATATAGATCACGGGTGGTGGTTTCCCGAAAAAACAGGACCAGATTACGGGTTTCTCGAATCAAATGCCAATGTGTTAACGAGCAATGCCCCACCGTATGATCCGGCTTTTGGAGCCTATCAATTAAGGGGACTTCTCTGCCGGATTGAACCTGAAAAATGAGTATTTTCAGATTCTTACAAATGTTATTCGAAAAGGCTGAAGGACTTTTTCACTGGCATTGATTGCAACGCAAATTATTCTGTTATTTGTATATGTGTTCCCCAAAGGAATTGATTTGAATTTTTTGTATAGGAGTTTCATGATTTTATAAGTAAAATTAATATAGAAAGGCTCAATTTATCGTCTTTTTTTAAAATCTTAGGGGGGGTATAGTGAGAAAAAAGATTCTTGTTACGGGTGGTGGAGGTTTCATAGGAAGCCATTTGTGTGAAAGGTTACTTAATGAAGGAAATGAGGTTTTATGTGTTGATAATTTTTTCACTGGGGCAAAGGATAATATTGCCCATCTCATTAGCAATCCCTATTTTGAGGTTTTAAGGCATGATATAACTTTTCCTTTGTATTTAGAGGCTGATGAGGTATATAACCTTGCCTGTCCCGCATCACCCATACATTATCAGTTTGACCCAGTTCAAACCGTCAAGACGGCAGTTCACGGTGCGATTAACATGCTCGGCCTTGCTAAAAGGTTAAAGATAAAGATACTTCAGGCCTCAACCAGTGAGGTATATGGAAACCCGATAGTCCATCCGCAAACTGAAAACTACTGGGGTAACGTGAATCCCATAGGTTTCCGCTCATGCTATGATGAAGGTAAAAGGTGTGCTGAGACTTTATTTTTTGACTATCACCGCCAGCATAAGCTGAAAATAAAGGTTGCAAGGATTTTTAATACATATGGTCCGAGAATGCATCCTAATGATGGGAGAGTGGTGAGTAATTTTATTGTACAGACATTGAAAGGCGGGGATATTACGGTATACGGGGATGGAAGTCAGACAAGGAGTTTTTGTTATATTGATGATATGATTGATGGTTTCATAAAACTTATGAACACTTCTGATGATTTTACGGGTCCCGTTAATCTCGGCAATCCTTCCGAAATCAGCATTCTCGAATTAGCCGAAAAGATTTTAAAGATAATAGGTTCAAAATCGAAAATAGTTTTCAAGACTCTGCCTCAAGACGATCCTGTTCAGAGATGTCCAGATATTACATTAGCAAAGAAAGTATTAGGATGGCAGCCAAATGTGGGTTTGGAGGAAGGATTAGAAAAGACGGTAGAATATTTTAAGAAAGTTTTATTATGAGGAACGTAGATTGAACAATCGACGTTCTGAGGTAGATAAAATAACAAGCTATATTCTTTAAGTTTACTAAGGAGTTCATTAGTAAAACCATACCCCCTCACCCTTACCCTCTCCCGCCAGGGGAGAGGGAATTCCCCTCTTGAGAGGGGTGCAGGGGTGTGTAATTCCCCGCCCTTGACGGGAGGGGATTGAGGGGAGGGTGAAAAAATATGTTATCTTACTTATGAACTTATAACTTATTAGCAATATTAAAGATTACAAGGAGAAAGTAAATATTGGAACCTCATGAAAAAGAAGAGCTTTTAAGCCTCCATATTGACCAGAAGGTGGACAGGTCCAAATCTGTTATAAGGGAAGCTATCAATAGGTTTGGTATTGAAAATGTGGCAATAGCTATAACTGGCGGTAAAGACAGCACAACAAATCTCTGGATTTTCAAGCAAGTATGTGACGGAATGGGAATTAAACTCCCTGTTTGTATGTTTATAGACGAGGGGGATATTTTTGATGAGATAATAGAGTTTATTAACTATATCAGGCAATTATGGTCGCTTGAAATAGCCTTTCTAAAGAACGAAGATGTAAGTTCTAAAGCTGCAAGGATAGGAGATACTATCAAGGTTTTTTCTCTTAATGAAGTAAATAAGAATGCCCTTAAAGAAATGGGATTTACTGAAGCAGAGTTTCCCTTTATCCCTGATTCTACAGTATGCAATCACTTGATGAAAACTATCCCTATGAGGGAATTCATTGTTAAGAATAATATCAAGGCGCTTTCCACAGCAATAAGGTGGGACGAACAGGAGGCAAGAAAAGATGAGGAGTATTTCAGTCCGAGAACTGACCCCGCTCATACAAGGGTACACCCTATTTTACACTTCAAGGAACGGGATATCTGGATAGCTATATTCAAGTATGACATCCCCTTCAATAAACTTTACAAACTTGGTTATCGTTCCCTTGGGGCCAGGTGTTCAACTGGAAAGGCGTCAGACATACCAGCCTGGATGCAAGATATTGAAGGTACACCCGAAAGGGTTGGTAGAGGTCAGGATAAAGAGCAGGTTATGGATCAGTTAAGGGCACTTGGGTATATGTAGGGAGAACCTAAATGTTGCATAAAAAGTTAGGCAGACATGCTGAAAAACCTTTTCAAAGCGATAAGATTTTATCTTGATTCACGTAAACGCACTTTTAACGTTCGGTGCACGTTGACAAAAGGCTGGCTGGCCTCATAAAGGGCTATAAGGTATCGCTGGAAAAGCTTTTCCAGCACATCTGCCTAACAAATTGAATAAAAGTTATGCAACTGGTAGGAGAAATAGCATGTTCAACATATTCAAGAAAGGTAAAAAAGATAGAAAGGTAGTAGTTATTGGATTAGACGGAGTTCCCTATACCCTTCTTGTTGATTATATGGAGAGAGGCATAATGCCAGAATTTTCTGGACTATGTAAGAGTGGAAGGCTTTTCAGGATGAAATCCACCCTGCCAGAGGTATCATCAGTAGCATGGACGAGTTTTATAACTGGAAAGAATCCTGGACAACACGGAATATTCGGATTCATGGAAATAGATAGGCAAAGTTATGAATACATATTTCCAAATTTTAATTCCCTTAAAGAAAAACCTTTTTGGGAGAAAGAGAATATAAAGACTATTGCTTTCAATATACCTCAGACATATCCAGCAAGACCAATGAATGGTGTATTGGTCAGCGGATTTGTGGCTATTGACCTCAAGAAGGCAACATACCCTGAAAGGGTTTTTCAGTATCTTAAGGGAATTGGTTACAGGATTGATGTTAATGCCAAACTTGCATCGGAGAATCCCGAGGCGTTTTTTGAAGATCTTTTCGACGCCTTTGATAAACGGAAAAAGGCTATTGAATATGTTTATGAAAATGAGGACTGGAAATTATTTATAGGCACAATTACAGAAACTGACCGCCTTCATCACTTCTTTTTTGACTCTGCAAGGGATGGAGAGTATTTTCATATATTCGAGAAATTTTATAAAGAACTCGACAGTTTCATCGGTTTAATGGCAAATAAAGCGATAAAGGATGGTGCACTTTTTCTTACCTGTTCAGACCATGGTTTTACTCCTATAAGGTCAGAGGTTTATTTGAGTAAATGGTTAATAGAAAATGGATATCTAAAGCTTATTAGTACGGAAGGCCTTAAGGGGATAACTTCTGATACAAAGGCATTCTGTCTTGACCCCTCAAGGATTTATATACACCTTAACGAAAGATATAGTAGAGGGAAGATAAGGCAGTCTGATTACAGTAAATTGGTTGAAGAATTAAAAGAGAAATTCAGCGAGATCACATTTGAGGGACAGAAGGTCATAAAAAAGATTTATCTTAGGCACGAGATATTTCATGGCGACTATGTAGATGGCGGCCCTGATATTTATCTTTTACCAAATTATGGATTTGATCTTAAGGGTGCTGTGAACAGGGACAGTCTTTTTGGTATGACTCATTTCAAAGGCATGCATACTTATGATGATGCACACTTATTTGCATCGATTCCTATTGAATGCAATGATATAACAATAGAGGATGTAGCAAGCATAATTATAAGACATTTAAAGTAACCAGGTTAATAGACCCCGAATCCAGCGATAACCCCTTCTTTAATAGTCCACATCCTCAATTCATCCGTATAAAGTATAAATTAACATCAAAAAGTGTTATATAATACATATGTCCTTGTTAAATTAGAGTTGACCCGAATAATGAAGACATTGTTCAAATGAAGAAGTCGGAGATCTGCAGAGGCGTAAACGAGAAACCATTTGTGGAAATCTTCACGGATGGTGCCTGTAGTGGTAACCCGGGTGTAGGGGGTTATGGTGTTATTTTAAGGTCCGGCACCCGTGAAAAGGAACTCTCTGGCTGTAACCCTATGACTACAAATAACCGTATGGAACTGACAGCGGTTATTAAAGCGCTTGAAGCTCTGAAAAAACCGTGCAAGGTTAGGGTAGTTACCGATTCAAATTATGTTGTTCAGGGTATAACAGCATGGGTTTTCAGATGGCTTAAAAATAACTGGAAGAACAGTCAGAAACAGAATGTTATAAACCAGGATCTCTGGGAGAGACTCCTCAATCGCTCAAATCTTCATGATATTAAATGGGAGTGGATAAAAGGGCATAGTGATCACCCCGAGAATGAAAGATGTGATAAACTCGCAAGGCTCGCAATAAAGAGATGCAAGAAAAAGAGTAATCCCCCCTCGCCTCCCTTTTAGAAAAGGGGGAAACGGGGGATTTGAGGTTTTTTCATAATGAAAAATGTTGATATCAGAAATCTGACATGTATGTTTTTGATAGCTATTCCAAGTCTAAAAGATCCGAATTTTGAACGCACTGTTATACTCATTTGTGACCACACAAAGGACGGGGCATTTGGACTTGTTGTAAACCGCATTCTGCTGAATAGTTTTGTGCCCCTGCTTGGCGGGTTGGATATAAAGGAATGTGCGATAGACCTGCCGGTATTCTATGGAGGTCCTGTTAAGCCTGAACAGGGATACATCCTATATTCACCCTCTCGGGGCGAGTCGATTCCGACAGGCAGTTACTATCCCTCAATAAAGATTAATGATAACCTTGCCCTGACTACTGCAAAGGAAATCCTGATTGATATCGCAGCGGGTAAGGGGCCAAAACAGTTTCTTTTTACTCTCGGGTTTGCAGGATGGGCTCCAGGACAGCTTGAGTACGAACTTATGACAGACAGCTGGCTGATTGCCCCTGTAAATAACAAAATTATCTTTGATATGCCGGTAAATAACCGCTGGAAGGCTGCAGCAGACTCAATCGGAGTTGATTTAACGAGGCTTGTTTATAAGCAGGGAAGGGTATAGACCTAAGTGTTGCATAAAAAGTGAGGCAAACATGCTGAAAAACCCCGCCAAAGCGACAGGATTTTATTCTGATTCACGTGACCGCATTTTTAACGTTTGGTGCATTTTGAAAAAAGGCTGGCTGGTCCGCCTCTGGCGGACTGAAGGGCTATAAGGTGTCGCTGGTCGGGATTTTTCATCACATCTGCCTCACAAATTGAATAAAAGTTATGCAACTAGTGCTTAATTGCATAAATATTGAGGCCGTCATTCCCGCAGGTCGTAAGCGGGAATCCAGCAAAGAACCTAGATTCCAGATCAAGTCTGGAATGACAAACAATATCGTTTACTTATGCAATTAAGCACTAGTGGGTAGAGTAATGCGGCGCCGGCAAGGATGTTCTATAAGGTAGCAGCAGATTTTATTGTCCTTATCCATTTTCTATGGATTGTTTTCTTAATATTCGGCGCATTTATAGGGAAGAAGTATTTGCCTGCAAAGATATTCCATATTGCAGGTCTTGGCTTTGCAGTTATAATACAGATATTTGGATGGTACTGTCCTCTTACCTATCTTGAAATATGGCTCAGGCAGAGACATGACCCCTTGCTAACATATAGCGGTTCATTTATAGTTTATTATATGGAAAAGCTTATTTATATCGAGTTGACTCCTGTGATAATTTTTGTGTTAACCTTAGTCCTTATTTCAATATCAGCATATTTTTACTTAATACAAAGAAAGAGATGAAATTTTAGGTATGGATTTTCAGGAACTGTTAAAAATAATGGAGGCGCTCAGGAGTGAGAAAGGATGCCCCTGGGATAAGGAACAAACAAGGGAATCACTTAAACCATTCATTGTTGAAGAGGCATATGAGCTTATAGAGGCGATTGACGAGAGTGATCCTGATAAAATAAAGGAGGAGCTTGGAGACCTCCTGTTTCAGATAGTCTTCCAGTGCCAGATAGCAAAAGAGAACAATGAGTTTAAGGTTTCTGATGTTATCGAAAAGATTAGTAAAAAGATGATTGCAAGGCACCCTCATGTCTTCGGAAAGGCAGACTACAAGACTGCAGATGAAGTACTTCTGCACTGGGAAGAACAGAAAAAGCTTGAGGGTAAAATGCGGGAATCTATACTTGAAGGAATCCCTAAAACATTGCCTTCCTTACTCAGGGCACACAGGCTTCAGAAGAGGGCGGCAGGAGTTGGTTTTGATTGGGAAAAGGTCGAGGATGTTTTAAAGAAGCTCGATGAAGAATTAAAGGAGTTTAAAGAGGCACTTAAAACAAAAAGGCAGGACGAGATAGAAGATGAGCTTGGCGATATATTTTTTATGCTTGTAAATATTTCGAGGTTTATTGGTGTTAACCCGGAGGATGCCTTGAGGAAGACTATAAGTAAATTTATTCATAGGTTCCGTTATATCGAGATGAATGCTGCAGAACAGGGCAAGAAGCTTTCAGATATGACACTCAACGAGATGGATAGTTTATGGGACGAGTCAAAGGGGAAAAAGTGAAATGAAAAATAAAAGTGAATTTCTGATTGTTTTTTTAATTCTAATCTTCTCCTTTATCTATGCGAGTATTGCTTATGCCGATGTATTAACACTGCCTGACGGATTAAGGCTTGTTACAGAAGAAAACAGGCTTGTAAAGATAACCCTGCGTGAAGAGGCTGTATCAGAGGCTGATACATTACTTGCAAGATCAAGGATGCTGCCTAATATAAATGCCTCTTTAACGCAGACATTTCTCACATACCAGCCTGAAGTTATATTTGGACCACAGTCTGTACCTATGTCAGAGAAGAATTTTCTTTCATACAGCCTGAGTATTCAACAAACGCTTTATGATTTTAAGGGTGATGCTTCAAGGTATGAGTCAAGTAAATTGATTTTAGAAACAAAAAAGATTGATACAAAAAGGATTAGAACCCTTGTTTCCCTTGATTTTACCCTTATCTATTTTGACATCCTTGAGTCTGAAAAAATGGTCATAGTGGCTGAAAAAGAAGTCCAGAGACTAGAGTCTCATCTCCGTGATGCAAAAAATCTCTATGATGAAGGAGTGATAACAAAGAACGACCTGTTTCAAGCAGAAGTAAGGCTTTCAGACGTAAAACAGAGATTAATGGCTGTCAGGAATCTCAGGGCAATAAATGCCTCCCGGCTTAACAGTGTCCTCGCGAGGCCATTGAAAACAGATGTTCAGGTTATGGATGTAAAGGAAACTCCATCAGATGGTTTAAACCTGGACATGGAAAAGGCGTGGGAACTTGCTGAAAGTCAGAGACCAGAGATACAGATTGTTGATACAACATTAAAGTCGTTAGATATGGAAGAAGCAGCAAAGAGGTCTGAATATTACCCAAAGTTCTTTCTGCAAGGCGGCTATGATTTTACAGAAAACCGTTATCAGGTACATGAGGGAAACTGGTCATTGACTGCTGGAATAAACCTTAATCTGTTCAGCGGCGGGAGCACAAAGGCAGAGGTTTTAAAGATTAAACAACAGAGGCTGAAGTTATTTGGACAAAGGGATAAACTTATAGATGAAGTCAAACTCGAGGTTGAAAAATATATACTTGACTTAAAAACTGCAAGGGAGAAAATAACGGTAACAAAAGATGCAGTTGGCCAGGCAGAGGAAAATCTCAGGATAAACAGGGTCAGATACAGTGAAGGTGTCGGCACAGCAACAGAGGTGCTTGATGCGGTGACACTTCTAACAATAGCAGAGACCAATCTTTACAGATCCCTTTATGACTTCAGAAGGGCAGAGGCAGGACTCGTATATTCAATCGGAAAGGATTTATCGGAGGTATATAAATAGATGGAAGAAGCCAGACAACCTGTAAATAACCGCAGAAAAAAGATTATTGCTTTAATTGTATTTACTGTTTTTACAGTTATAGGAATAATTACTGTTTATTTTTACCTGCAATATAAGAGTACTCATATAACAACAGATGATGCTTTTGTCGATGGCAATATCCATACAATCGCATCGAGAGTCAAAGGGAGTGTCAAAAATATTTATGTGAAATCAAACCAGTTTGTCAAGAAAGGAGACGTCCTTGTAGAATTAGATCCTGCTGATTACGAAGTTAAGTTACACGAAGCATCATCAGGTGCTGGTGCGGAAAAGGCAAAACTAACTGAGGTTGAAACGCGAATCGAGGTGGCAAAAAGTAAGCTGACAGAGTTAAGTGCAGCCTTAGGCGCCGCAAAGGCGAACCTTGAGCTTCAGGAGGCCAATCTTAAGCAGGCTGAAAATGACAGCAGAAGGGCAGAAAATCTCTATAAAAAAGAAAGCATTTCAAAAGACAGATACGAAAAGATGATGACTGCTTATACAGTTGCTCTTGCGCAGGTGAAGTCAGCAAAAGAACAGGTCAAACAGGTGGAGAAAGAGCTTGAGACTCAGATAACTATTGTAAAACAGACAGAAGCATCAAGAACTGCACAAGTATCTACAATAAAAGAGAAAGAAGCTAAACAAAGTGCGGCACAACTTAATTATGGTTATACAAAAATTTATTCGCCTGCGGATGGGTATGTGACGAAAAAATCTGTTGAGATCGGTAACCGTATAGATGAAGGACAACCTCTCATGGCAATCGTCTCCTTTGAAGATTTATCTGTAGTTGCGAACTATAAGGAAACTCAGCTTGAAAAGATAAAACTGGGACAGAAAGTAAAGATAAAGGTTGATACATATTCCGGTAAAACATTCAATGGAAAGGTTGAAAGCATAATGGCCGGCACAGGAGCAGTTTTTTCCCTCTTCCCACCAGAAAATGCCACAGGGAATTATGTAAAAGTCGTGCAGAGGATACCTGTTAAGATAGTCCTTGATAAAGACACAGACCCGGAGCATGTCTTAAGGGTAGGGATGTCGGTTGTACCGACAGTCGTTATTGAATGATCTAACTATATAAATATGGCGTCCCCGGAACTAGACTGAGACTGGACTGGGAACTAGACTGACTAGCTAGGACTAGGAACTATGTGGAACTATATATACTATATATAAACTGAGCAAAAAAGTAAACGTATTGCGTCGCATTCGGATCAGCCTTGCAAGTATGCCTCATCGTGGTGGCCAATGTCGATCAATATGATGCCGTTATCCCTGATCTCATTTCTTCTTGATCATGTCAGGGACTGGCGCCGTGTTTTCGCTTTTCCCGCCGGAAAATGCTACGGTAAATTACGTGAAATAAATTGCTTTACAAAGGCAGAAAATGTATAATTTTTAAGAGGTTTGGAGTATAAGGTTAATGATATGACAGATGACTATGGGAAAAAAATTGATGAAATAGTCAAAAGGATTACGGAGAAATTCGATCCTTTAAAGGTCATACTTTTCGGCTCCTGTGCATACGGTAAACCCACAAAAGACAGCGATATCGATCTCCTCATCATAAAGGAGAGTTCTATCCCGAGACATCATAGATCAAAAGAGGTGCGACGTATCCTTCGGGGCATGAAGGTTGCAGTAGACATAATCGTTTATACACCTGAAGAAGTCGAGAAATGGAGGGGTATCGATACTGCGTTCATCACAGGTATTCTAAAAAAAGGCAAAGTCCTTTATGGGTGAAGAAGATAAAAAGGAATTCCTTGTCAAAGAATGGATACGCAAGGCAGAACGGGATATAGACACCGTACATCTTACCCTTGATAATAAACCTGCTTATACCGATATTATCTGTTATCATTGTCAGCAGGCAGTTGAAAAATATCTTAAAGCATATCTTGTACACCTTGATACTCCTTTTGAAAAGAAACACGACCTCGATTATCTCATTGATTTGATAGCAGAGAACAATAAGGAGATTGAACAGTTTTATGATATGGTTGAGACTCTTTCGGGATATGCTGTTGAAATAAGATATCCTGATGACCGCACGGAACCAAGTATAGAGGAGGCAAAGGCTGCTTATGAAATTGCCTTGAGTATTAAAGAATATGTCGTTAAAATGATGAAGAAAGAGGGCAGGGCAAGTTGACTAAATCACCAACGTCCCCAAAGAATCCTCATATGAAAATGATACATGGATTCCGCTGATATATGAAATAAGAAAAAACGGCATTGAATTGAAAACAGCATAACACTGGTTATGCAAGACATTGAAACGATAGAGAAACGCCTCTGGACAAGCGCAGACAACCTGCGCACCAACCTTATATTCTAATGCTTTCAAACAATATAGCTTGACAAGATTTCAAAAATTTGTAATAATTGTACAAATAGTACAATGTTTAGGAGGGAGGTGTATAGACATGGCTGGCGATTATAAATCCTTCGGGGATTTTTTCAAAAGCCTTCGGAAAAAAAAGAGAATTACGCTAAGAGAATTTTGCATCAAAGCGTCTGCTGATCCGGCGAATATCAGCCGCCTCGAACGTGCAGCAATGCCGGCGCCCCAGGATACTGAGATACTCGAACGGTATGCAAAAGCTCTGGGTATCAAAGTGGGAAGTGATGACTGGTATACCTTTTTCGATCTTGCTGCGGCAGATAGGGGGATCATCCCCAAAGATCTGCTGGATGATCATGAAGTTGTAAAAATGCTCCCTGCATTCTTCAGGACATTACGAGGCCAGAAGCCGACGGTGGAGGAGATGACCAAACTGGCGGACAAAATAAGGAAGAGTTAGCCCTGCAATGATTGCAAAACACTTTGAAGTATCCGACCAGGTTATAGAAAAAAGATTAATCAGAGAAAATCTCTGGCCGCTGGCCCCGAAAGGAGAAGGCAGCAATAAATAGGCATGGTGTCCCCGGAGCATGGCCTCTCCTGTTTTGGCTCTCAATTACTCTTCACTGTTCACGATTCACTCTTCACGGCCTTTCCCTATTGCCCTTTTGCATTTTTTGGCATATGATTATTCTTAATTATGACAAGGGAGAGAGGATTGATTTGGCAGAACAAAGAGGATGCACGATACAAGACCTGACTGTATTGAATTTCGTTTGACCATTACTGATTAGCTTGTAAAACTAACTTTTCAAGACTTGACCCTGGCGTGCTGGCACGAAACAAGACCTGACTGTATTGGATTTTGCATAATCAAAGTAGGCAGAAATTAGGAAGGATATGAGAGGTAATGAGCCATGGCTACCCCTTTAGAATGGGCTTTAGGGTTAGCTTTAGACAGTTTGGTCAAATATTTCAGTAGAAAACTATTTTCAAAAGACTTACCATCAAAGCTTGAGAAAGAAGTTGAAAAATGGTCTAAAGAATTGCCTCCAGAATTACAATTTCATCATGAAGCATTATTTGGTGAGATCACTGCTGATTCTGAGATAGAGAAATTCCCAAAACTATTCAAGCTCCGTGAGGAATTTAAGCAATATCATATACCGGACACTGCTACATGGTTTGAGGCTCTTTTTGAACGATGGCAGTATGTTTCTTCAATTAACCGGCCAGAAGAGGCCCATCCTTTTTTTAAACAGTTACCGGAAGAAGCCGGACGACAGCTCCAGATCCTTGCGCAGCGCTTGGCGGTTACCTGTAAGAAAGATGAAGAGTTAGCCAGAGTAACCACTATAGATAAAATCGATGAAATACAGGCAGGCGTGAAACGTTTAGATGAATATATTACAGGAAAAGAGACACCAATTGCTTCTCGAAATCTTAACATACTATCTGAATATTATTGTGACTGGCTGTCTCGAACTACCGAAACTTTTACAGTAGTAGGGCTTGGAGTCGCGCTACCGATTACTCAGGCATGGGTGAAACTTAGGTTTTTCGATATTGAAAAAGAAGAGACTCTATCTAAAACAAAAAAGCTCGAACAAGTCATTGCCCAGTATCATGAATGGGAAAAGTTAGCAGATAGGAGCACAAACGATACTTTCAAAGATGCTGAGCATGTTGCAGTCTTTAATAAGAGGGTTATTATTGTAGGTGGTCCTGGATCTGGTAAAAGTACTCTTCTAAAAAGATTGGCGCACAAATATTCAAATATAGGTAAAACCGTTCTAAAAGTGCGACTCCCGCTTGTTGCACAATACATGGAAAAAGCAGGAGATATGTTCGAGTGCGCCCTTATTAAAGTTGCTGGTGATGGGTCGGGTATTGCTCATACAGAATTGAAAATGCTATTAGCGTCCCCCAACTATTTGTTGGCAGACGGACTTGATGAGTGTGGTCCTCACAGAACAAATATAGCAAATCTGTTAGTAAGATGGGCTCATGGTCATGAACAAACCTCTATCATTGTAACAACACGTCCTGTGGGGCATGACCCGGGTTTGTTCAATGGCTGGAAACATTATGAACTTTTGCCTCTTTCGAAATCTGATGCTGAAGAATATGCAGGTCAAGTGTTGGTACAGTGCTTTAAAAATGATAATGAAAAATTACAGGAAGAACTTAATGCCTTCAAGAAATATCTTAAGGCTAATTATGTCGCATCTATAGCTTCCCGTAATCCTCTATTATTAGGGTTCATAATTCAATTATCGATGAATAGGATTCAATTTGGCAGAAAACGTTCAGCTCTTTATGATGAAATTATTAATCTCATCCAGCGTACACCACCGCAAGATCGTTCTTTTCATGTAGATATGGAGCATGTAATTGCCTCACGGTTTCTCGATATCTTTGGGTGGCTACTCCTTGAATATCCTGCAATACCAATTTCCTTATTGATTCAAAAAAGCGGTGATTTGATAATAGGCGAGCTAAAAGATGAAGAGTTAGAAGCAAGGAGAAAGGCAGAGCAAGCTCTCAATTATTGGGAAGAACGAAGGATGTTGGAAAAACTTTCCATAGGTACACATGAAGTAGTAACTTTTGTACATCTTTCTCTTGGAGAGTTTGCAGCTGGTCGATATGCGTCAAAATTGCCTGATACGCAACTTGAAGAATGGCTAACTAAAGTTCGCAGAGAGGCTAAGTGGAGAGAAGTTATCATGTTTGCAGCTGGCTCCGGAGATAAAGAACGCATTGTGAGAACTTTAATATCACTGGATGATGTAAAAGATCTAACATCTACAGAAATTTTGTTAGCTGTTTCTGCATATTTAGAAGCTGCAAGAATTCATTTAGGCTTAGCTGAAGATATTATAAAATATCTTATTCCGAGGTTGTCATCAAATATACCCATGATTACTTATGAGGCTGGAAATGCTGCTTTAAAATTAACTGAAATAGTGCCGGATGTTATCGGGCCCGAAGTTGAAAGATTATTAATCCATGATCAACCTTGGACCCAGAAAGTAGCTTGGGCTCTATTGGTTTCCTGTGGAAGAAAATATGTAAATCTCGATTTACTCGAGCAACATTATGAGGCATTAATAGAACCACATGTTACTGCAGCTGGATCTGCAATAAGAATTCTTACCGATGATAGATATACCATTAACCATGCTTTCATAGTTAAAGGCGCTGAACTACTGCTAAGTGAGCGCAGAACTCCAGATGTAATTGCAACAATGGAACGCATAATCAATAATGTTAATCAGTCAATGAGCATAACCGACGATTTGGCGAAAGTTCTCAATGAAAAAGGATTGCAAGATATTGTGCAAAATTATTATAAACATGTCATGTCAGATTACGAATGGCTAAAATCAGAAAAGTGGGAACAATGGAAGCAGTCAAGCTATGAGGCTGAGAAGGCGCTGTTAGAGGCTGTAATATCTGCATTTCCTGATATTGATGTAAACAGTAACGAAGTATCCACTGAAGGTTTCTTATGTATAAGCGCTTTATTCTATGCAATGAGATTTGATGAAGTTGGATTTAGCAGTTACAGTGTTCTAAGACATAGAAAAGGTATTCGTTCATTAGAAACAGCGATACAAGGGGCAGTGGCTGCATTACAGCTTGATCCCAAAAAGCTTGTTGCTGAAGCCAAGCTTGGGCTTGAAGAAATAAAGCCCGAACATGGCAAAGACTTGCTCAGTATGTTGATCAAGGTTGATGTGAATCCTATATGGTCAAGAGCAGAAAATGTAAATCTTGCTATTCATATTCTTGCTCAGGCATTGAATCATCCATCGGATGCTATTGCCATAACAGCGGCTGAACTACTCCATGCGGGTGTTGGTGGAGATGAAGCAGCAGTTGCTGTAGAGAAAATTCTGCAAACTGGCGGTAGCCAATCGCTGAGAATGATAAGCGTTATTGCCTCAGAAATATGGAGAGAAAAAGCTCTCGACATTATTTTGGGGCGGCTCGAAGGAGAATTAAATAACGGTTGCGAATATCTTTTTAAAAGTCTTACCAATCTTATCAAAGGAAAGGGCAATGATAGAGTTTACAAATGTTTGATAAAGGGCATTATGACTCCTTTAACTAAAATAGCTGAGGCTGCTGCAGAAAGTTGTGTTTCAATAGATTTCCCTGACGTTAATATTAATGAAATTAGAAAAGCCTTCGACTTCTGGAAACAACATGAACTACCATATACAGATGAAAGAGGCTACATTACAAAAAGCCCACGAGCGCATCTTCTGCATCTTCTAAGTAAACTTAATGCATTAACAGTTGATGAATTACTTATTTTTTGTTCTGAGAATCGCGGTGATATCCGCGAATCAGCTATAGAGGCTTTGTAGGGTTTAACGAAATTAGGAACAACTGGTAAGTTAGTCCTCCGGAAGGAGGAAGCAGATGGCAAGAAAGAAATGGAGTGCAGAAGAGAAGCAGAAAATGGTATTGGCAGGCTTGAGGAATGAGACATCCGTAGCTGA
>JBGQLV010000026.1:0-31937 GCA_041500225.1 Thermodesulfovibrionia bacterium
CAATCGTTACTGATGAAAATATTCAGGCACTCTGAATATCATGTGTCTTACAAAGGTGCTGCTGGTAAAGCTTTTTCTGCATATATGCCTACCTTAAAATGAATGAATTGCATTTTTTGGGTTAATAGCTTTTGTAGGAGGATTTATTGTTTCTGGATAATTTTTTGTGGTGAGCAAATAATGCTCACCACAAAAATAATTTCTACTTAGTCGAAAGTGTAATATAGAGGGATGAGCTACCTCTGAATACGAGGAGTAGTATATTTTCTCCGGGCTTTATTTTGGCTGCTGTATTTTCGTAATCCCTGACATTGTTTATTCTTTGTCTGTTGATCTCCTGTAGCACATCTCCCTCCTTCAGTACCATAGTTGCCGGACTATCTTCATCAATATCCGAGACAATAACTCCTTTGAGTTTTTTAGGAAGGTTAAGCTTGTTATAAATTTCGGGTGTAAAGTCTTGTACAGTTACTCCTCTCAGGAGGTTGTTATATTCACTCTTAGAAGGTTTTTGCATCTCAGCAGGTAGCTCGCTTATAGTAACCTTCTTTGTTTCTGTTTTATTTTCTCTAATGATTTTCAGCTCTACTTCCTGGCCGGGTGTAGTGTTTGCTACCATATTTCTTAGCTGATAAGGCTCTTCTATTTTTTTGCCATCGTACTCGATGATTACGTCACCTCTCTGTAAACCTGCTTTTTCAGCAGGGCTTCCTTCGATGATATCTCCAACGAGTGCCCCTTTTTCCTCTTTTAGGTCGAACTGCTTAGCGAGTTCAGGTGTTAAGGGCTGGATTGTTACCCCAAACCATCCTCTTATGACTTTTCCTTTCTTTATTAAACTATCCATTACGGTCTTTGCCATGTTTGTAGGTATGGCAAAACCGATGCCTTGATAACCGCCGCTTGTACTAAAGATTGCAGTATTAATGCCGACAAGCTCTCCTCTTACATTTACCAGTGCCCCGCCGGAATTCCCGGGATTTATTGCTGCATCTGTCTGTATAAAGTCCTCATAATCAGCAATACCGACATTAGCCCTTCCAACAGCACTTACTATGCCTGTTGTTACAGTTTGGCTTAATCCGTAAGGACTACCAATTGCAAGCACTGTCTCAGCAACTTTTAATTTGTCAGAGTCTCCCCATTTTATTGTAGGAAGGTTGTCAGCATCTATTTTTATAATTCCTATATCAGTCATTGCATCATTACCGACAATCTTTCCTTTAAACTCTCTTTTATCAGAAAGTGTTACATTTATTTCTTCGGCACCTTGAATGACATGATTTGCTGTTAAAATATAGCCCTTAGAATCAACAATCACACCTGAACCGAGGCTTGCAGTTTTACGTTCTTTAGGTGCCCTGAATTGGTCTCCGAAAAACCTTCTGAAAAAAGGATCGTCAAGGAATGGGTTAGTATTCCCCTGGATCTTTATAGTCCTTGTTGTTGATATATTGACGATGGCAGGTTTTACAGCTTCTGCAATCTCAGCAGTAGCCTGTCCAATTTGAGTAAGGATATCGATAGACTGTTGGGATATTTTCGAGTCACTGGCATAAGTATTTGACCAGGCCCCGAAGTTAAATGAAAAGATAAGTCCTAATATGAACCATGTTCTGATAAAAGTCAAAATCGTGCATAATCTTTTTCCCTTTGAAAACATTTTTCCTCCTATTTGGCAATTGTTATTTTTATATATCTATATAACACCTGTTGTCAACACAAGTTTCATTTTAGTTTAAATTTATTTAAATCCAGCATAAAAGGTTCGACGGGTTTATATTATAATAGCTTGCAAGGAAAGAAGATTGAAAATAGCAATCATCGGATTATCCAATTCAGGGAAGACTACAGTTTTTAATGCCCTTACAGGGTTGAACCTTGAGACTCCTATCTATCCAGCAACTACCGGTGAACCAAATACAGGTGTTGTGAAAGTACCTGACCCAAGACTTGATAAGCTTTCGGAGATATTCAGACCTAAAAAGACTACTTATGCCACGATTGAATATATTGATTATATCGGCCTTACAAAAGGTGACATGGAGCAGAACAGGAAAGTCTTTGATTTGATAAAAGATGTTGATGCTGTTGTTCACGTTGTCAGGGCATTTAAAGATGATGCAGTTGTCCATCCAATAGGGAGTATTGATCCTTTACGAGATACAGAGACGATTGAACTTGAATTGATATTTGGAGATCTTGAGTTTATAGAAAAACGTCTTGACCGGATGGAACAAGGTACGAAACGTGGTAAGAAGCCTGATGAATCAGAAAGGAAGCTATTGCTTAAATGTAAAGATTTTCTTAATAAGGAGATAGCGTTGAGGAATGTAGAATTCAATGAGGCAGAGCAGAAGGCGATGAGTCCATTACAATTTTTATCAACAAAACCTGAGGTTTTTCTTTTAAATATAGGAGAAAGAAATTTAAATACAGACAATATAAAAGAGCTTCAATCATCACTGTCTATCCGTTACCCCTCGCTTTCTGTTATAACTTTGTGCGGAAAGATAGAGGCAGAAATTGCTCAGCTTTCACCTGATGAGGCGAGGGCATTTCTTGATGACATGGGAATTGAGGAACCTGCATTGAATAAGCTTATTCACGTATGCTATGACATTCTTGGTTTTATCTCATTTTTTACATACGTTGGAGATGAAGTAAGGGCATGGACTATAACAAAAGGTACCAATGCACAAAAAGCCGCTGGTAAGGTACACTCTGATATTGAGAGGGGATTCATAAGGGCAGAGGTCATCTCTTTTGATGATTTTATCTCCACTGGAAGTATGCATGCCGCAAGGGATAAGGGGCTTTTGAGGCTGGAGGGAAAGACATACGAAGTGAAGGATGGTGATATTATAAATTTTAGGTTTAATGTGTAAAACCTGATAATGCCTAAAGTATCTAATAACAGGATTGGCTTTCGCTCCTACGATATTTTTCAACAGTTCTAAGCAAGGTGTTACAGACAGGATATAGTATTTTCGCTCATTCTCGTCCCGATAAAATCGGGACTCCGAGGGTCGCATCGACAATCCGCTCAAATACTATATCCTGTCTGTTTATCTTTCAGGAAAAGCTTCTTCCCTGTCAGAAAGTTCTCTGTAAATAAAAGGCTTTGTGCTTGATGGCACTTCAGGGGCAGCATAAAGTTCTTTAAGGTCAGTTGTTTTAATATTTTTCAGAAAATTTACTACAGAAGAAAGGGGAGTGTGGTTATTAAGAATAAGTGCCGATTGTACATGGTATCTGCATGACCACTTTGGATGATTTGCTATCAGGCGGATAACAAGTGAAGATATTTTCTTCATACTTATGATTTTACATATGTCTCCTTCGGTCAGATATGGGCTGTCAAGGCATGTAATGACAACCTCTTTCATGCCATCTTGAATAAGTTTCATGAGGACGTTGCTGCTTGCCCTTTTTGCGAGTGTTATTTTGATGCCCAAAGGCATTGACAGGATTTTATCATTAATATTAGCCTCGGCCTTTATCCTCACGTTTATGGGGACATGTTGATTCCTTGTCAGATCAGCCATGTCAAATATCCTTAGTGATTTGATAAGCGAAAGAGAGATTTTCTGCGGTGTTTTTGGATTTTTGCATAAAGCCAGCATGATGCGATAACTTTCCATCCATCTTATGTCTTTGGACAGAGATTCGAGTATCTCCGGACTGATATTCTTTCTGCTTGCAACAATAAGGGCGAGGTCTTCTGTAAGATTATTGTTGAGTATAAGTTTTAAGATAACTTTGGAAGATGGGTGATGTGCAAGAAACTTGAGTTCTTCTTCATTACTTGTTGTAGATGCCGATTGTAAAGCTTTATCTAAATCTTTCATGTTTTATTTTAACCTAAATAATTACTAAAAATACTCTGACCTTCGGCAGAGATAAGTTTAAAAAGAAAGTTATGTTATAATTCATTCGCAATGGATATTAAGAAGTTCGTTCGGCCCAACATTCGTTCCTTATCAGCCTATGAGGCAAAAGATATTCCTTGTAAAGTAAAGCTCGATGCTAACGAGAGTCCTTACGGCTTTAAGGGTTTATTAAATGCGGTAAAATTTATAAAAACAAATAGATATCCTGACCCGGAGGCAAAGTTTCTTAAGAAGTTTATCTCCAGAGATTTTGGAGTAAAACCAGAAAACATACTACCCGGAAATGGTTCGGATGAGCTGATTTATTATCTCATTACTACCTTTGGCGGACCCGTTCTTTACCCAATACCTACTTTCTCAATGTACGGGATTATTTCACAGGCACTTGGTGAAAAGAGGATAGCAATTCCTCTGGATAAAGAATTCGACCTTGATCTTGAAAAAATTCTTATGGCAATAAAAAATCGGAAGCCTAAATTGATATTTCTGAGCTCACCGAATAATCCCACCGGAAACTGTTTTTCCTCAGAGAAAATTCTGAGGATAATCGAAACAAATTCGTCACTCGTCTCTCGTCATTCGTCTATCGTAATTCTTGATGAGGCTTATCAGCCTTTTGCGAGCGATAAGGGATTTATGCCGATGCTTAAGGATTATAAAAATCTTGTTATTATGAGAACACTTAGCAAGATAGGACTTGCAGGCTTAAGGGTAGGGTTCCTGATAGCGGATGGAGAGATAATTAATGAGGTGAATAAGGTCAGACTTCCATTCAATCTCAATTCCCTTTCACAGGCAGTTGCTGTCAAGGTATTGAAGAACAGGAAGGCTCTGAAGTCATATATAAAATCGATCATCTCTGAGAGGGGAAGGCTTTTTAGTGAGATGGCAAAGATTAAAGGGATAAAACCATACCCATCAGAGGCGAATTTCATATTATTCAGAGTAAAAGAACCCGATAAAATATATAAAAGACTTCTGAAAAAGGGTGTACTCGTTAGAAATATGAATGGTGTTGTGAATAATTGCCTGAGGGCTACAGTAGGAACGCCGGAGGAGAATAGGATTTTTCTTAATGCCATGAAAGAGGTTATCTGATGACGCTCAGGCCAGCCATGCCTATTGGTGTTGGTGGAATTTTGGAAGAAACAAAAATGGGACATTAAGGAAAATAAGAGGGATATGAGGAGGTAACAAATGAGAACAGCTAAGGTAGACAGAAAGACTAAGGAGACGGATATAAAGGTAACGCTTAATCTTGACGGTGAAGGCAAATATACTATAGATACCTCCATCCCGTTCCTTGACCACATGCTTTCTTTGATGTGCAGACATGGACTTTTCGATATGAAGATAAAGGCAAAAGGTGATATAGATGTTGACTATCATCATACAGTAGAGGATATTGGTATAGTTTTTGGAAAAACAGTTAAACAGGCACTTGCTAACATGAAAGGAATATCAAGATATGGCCAGGCGTCTGTGCCAATGGATGAGGCAATTGCCTCAGTAAGTCTTGACATTAGCGGGAGACCATATCTTGTGTATAAGGTTGAATTCCCGAAAAGAAGTAAGATCAAGAATTTCGACCCTGACCTTATAGAGGATTTCCTTCAGGCATTTGTCAGCAACAGTGGTATTACACTTCATGTTGAATCACCTTATGGCAGAAATACTCATCACATAATCGAGGCAATATTCAAGGCTTTGGGTAGGGCGCTAAAGCATGCGGTATTAATTGATCCGCGAGTGAAAGGGGTTCCGTCAACTAAAAAATGTTTAGGCTGAATAATGCAGACATTGTTTAAATATGTTTTTAGTTCTTTTAACATGAATTGGATAACATAAACCATTTCATTAATCCCCTCCCGTCAAGGGAGGGGGAGTAAGAAAGAAGGTCTATTCAGGTGAAAATTGCAATAACAGGTAAGGGCGGAGTTGGTAAGACTACACTTGCTTCTTTATTAAGTCATCTATTTGCAGCAGAGGGAAAAAAAGTTATTGCGGTTGATGCAGATCCTGACGCAAATCTTGCATCTGCTTTAGGCATCCCAAGGGACAAAGCTGAAAAGATAAGGCCCATATCAGACATGGCGGAACTGATAGAGGAAAGGACAGGCGCAAAGCCAGGCAGTATGGGCGGGATTTTTAAGCTTAACCCCAGAGTCGATGATCTGCCGGAAGGTATAGGCTATCACCTGAATGGAATTACGCTTCTCATAATGGGTAAATCAAAGGCAGCAGCCTCTGGCTGTTACTGTCCTGAAAATGTGCTTCTGAGAAGGCTTCTCAAACATCTTGTAATTGAAAGAAGTGAAGTAGTCATTGTTGATATGGAGGCTGGGATAGAGCATCTGACAAGGGGAACCGCAGAATCTGTAGATGCATTTATTGTCGTTGTTGAACCCGGACAGAGAAGCATGCAGACAGCAAAGACAGTCAGGGAGATGGCAAAAGGACTCGGTGTCAAAAAAGTCTTTATTGTTGCAAACAAGGTGAGAGGGCCTGAGGATTTAAATTTCATAAAAGATAACATTGGAGATATGGAACTAATCGGATCGATTAGGTTTAACCATTCAATAATGGAGGCTGATATTAAGGGATCTTCCCCTTATAATTGTTCGCCTGAGACAGTCAGTGAGGTTAAGGATTTAAAAGAAAAAATAGAGAGAAATATTAATTATTAGAAATGAAGATAGAAAAAATCCTTACAGGCATTGATTTCGGACCATCTACAGAAAAAGTTTTTGCCTATTCATCATTTTTTGCTGAGGTTTTGGGTGCATCTCTAAACCTTCTCCATGTAATCGATTACCTCGTAACCCCACCAGCTTATCTTGCCCCATATATGGAAGAAGAAAAAAAGGTTGCTGAGAAAAAGTTTGCTACATTGGAAAAACGATTGAGGGCTTCCGGGATTAAAGCAGAGACGAAGGTTATTAGTGGAAGACTTCATGAATCATTTAATGCAATGGTAGAAAAGATAAATGCAGATATGCTTGTTCTCGGTTTTATGTCCCATGTCTTAAGACGAAGCAGTTCGGAGAAATTGATTAAGGGACTGCAGATGCCTATGCTTGTTGTAAGAGGGGAAAAGGCAGAGTCTGCAAGGATGGATTCTATAAAAATCAGGCGAATTCTCTGCCCAACTGATTTCTCAGAAGAATCAAAAAAGGCACTGAAATTTGCAAATGATTTAAAAGATATATTTTCTGCAGAAATGGCTGTGATACATGTTTTGCCAAACCATATTATTAAGATAAAGATAGAAAAGGTAAGGGATAGAGACAGAGTGCTTCAAGAATTAAATGATGAAGCAAGAGACAATCTTAATAATCTTTTGAGTAATTACGACATTGAAAAGTCAGGGGTAATAGAGGAAGGAGAACCTGCTAAAAGAATAATTTCATTCTCAAAGGAAAAGGACATTGACCTTATAGTCATGGGTGCAAGGGGTTTGGGTTTAATGAAAGGTATGATTATTGGAAGTGTTACTGACGCTGTATTGAAATCATCTCCCTGTCCTGTACTTGTGATACACTGATGTTCGGTGAAATTTTATTTCTTGTAATAGGTCTTATATTGATACTCATCGCTGCCGAGATATTTACAAATGGTATAGAGACCCTCGGTAGAAGATTGTCCCTTTCTCAAGCAGTTGTGGGTAGTATCCTCGCTGCAGTTGGTACAGCGCTTCCAGAAACGGTACTTCCCATAGTTGCAATATTCTTTTACGGTGGCAGATCAGCGAATGATATCGGAATCGGGGCTATACTTGGCGCGCCATTTATGCTTTCCACATTAGCATTTTTTCTTGTTGGTATAACTGTATTAGCAGCATATATAAAAAAGAGAAGGAAATTCGAGATTAACGTTGAGACCCATTCAACGAGGAGGGATCTAATCTTCTTTTTGCCCATGTATTCTGCAGCAGTTATAATGCCAATTATTGCAGGAAGATCATTTTCTATACCAATAGCAATAATTCTAATCGGTGGATATATCTTTTATGTATATCGGACATTTAAGTGTGAAAGTGCAGATGTCGAGCATTCCGAAGGGATGTATCTCTGGAGATTAATCAGGAAATTAAGATTGACAACTGCCCACAGCCCCCACCTTGTCTTGATATTTTTACAGGTTGCAGGCGCTCTATTTATTATGATAACGGGTGCGCACACATTTGTTAAGAGCCTTGAGCATGTTTCGATAAGATTCGGGATGAACCCTCTCCTTTTTGCCCTGATGCTCGCGCCCATTGCAACAGAGCTTCCGGAAAAATTCAACAGTGTTACATGGACCTGGAAGGGAAGGGATACATTGGCTATCGGAAATATAACAGGTGCTATGGTATTTCAGTCTACCTTTCCTGTTTCTGTAGGATTATTGTTTACCGAGTGGAGGCTTACAGGAATGGCTGTCTTATCGGCGATAATTGCCCTTACATCAGCATCAATAGTTTTTGGAGAGATAGTATTTAAAAAGCGCATTTCACCATTCACAATGCTTTTCGGCGGAGGACTTTATTTGATATATGTAGTTGTGTTAATTACCGGTAAAATATAATGAAAAGAGCTATTAGAAAAGAAGTTCTCAAAAAACGGGACGAAATATCTCCTGATATAAAATCTGTAAAGAGCGTGCTCATAAAAGAGAGGCTTTTCTCCCTGCCTGAGTTTATTAATGCAAATACAGTATTTTTCTATGCCTCATTCAGGTCAGAGGTCGAGACATTAAGTATGATAAAAGAGTCGCTCAAAATTCGTAAAAGGGTTGTGCTTCCAAGGGTAGATAAGAAAAGGCACAGACTCATGTTATACGAGATAAAAGATATAAGTGAATTATCTCCGGGGTATATGGGAATTCCTGAGCCATCTCTGTCAGGTGAAAGACTTGTAAGCCTTGATGATATTGAGCTTGTTATCATACCGGGTGCAGCATTTGATTATTCAGGCAACAGGCTTGGATATGGTGCAGGTTACTATGATATTCTGTTGTCGGAAGGCAAGAGAAAGATACCGATTATTGCCCTTGCTTATGAAGAACAGCTTGTTGATAAAATACCATCAGAGACGCATGACGTGAAGGTGGATATGATTGTTACAGATAAGAGGGTGATAAAGATCTGAGTTGAGAGAAAGAAACGATTTTCTGAACACGGCTATCAAGGCCGCAAGGCTTGCAGGAAAGGTTATACTTGATAATCTTGGAAGAATTTCAAAGAAGGATATTGGTCGCAAACAGACGGCCGACTTTGTTACACGTATTGACCGGGAATCAGAACAGATAATCATAAATACTATAAAAGAAAAATTTCCTCATCACTTTTTTCTTGCCGAAGAATCTGTTAAAGAGGCTGAGACAGATAAATACCGCTGGATTATAGACCCGCTTGACGGCACTACAAATTATATCCACCAGTATCCTGTTTTTTCTGTATCAATAGCACTGGAATATAAGAAGGAGATAATATTAGGTGTTATTTTTAATCCCTTAAAAGATGAACTTTTTACTGCGGAAAAAGGAAGAGGGGCATTTTTGAATGGGCATACGATAAAGGTGTCAGATGTTGATGCTCTTGGAAATAGTCTTATTACAACAGGCTTCCCGTTCCGCAGTAAAGGGTTTATTGATATGTATCTTAAACTCTTCAAAAATGTCTTTCATAAGGTAAGTGACTTAAGGAGGGCAGGCTCAGCTGCACTTGACCTTGCCTATCTTGCATGTGGAAGGTGTGAAGGTTTTTTTGAAATAGGTTTAAGTCCCTGGGATATAGCAGCTGGAGATATTCTAATAAAGGAAGCAGGCGGAGTTATAACAGATTTTGGCGGAGGCCATGATCATTTATTGACCGGAAATGTAGTTGCAGGGAACCCTGCAATCCATGAAAAGCTATTAATTGAAGCAAAGGGTGTATTTGCAGGAATCATTGATAAATAATGAAAATCGGGCTTTGACACAAAATTATCGCAAGTGCTATTATACAGCCCAGAATTAAAGATTTTTATCACATATAACATGGATTTAAAGAAGATAGAAAAGGGTATAAGGCTCATACTTGAAGGCGTCGGTGAAGATCCGGAAAGGGCAGGGCTTAGAGAAACGCCTGAACGGGTTGCCAAGATGTATGAGGAGATATTAATTGGTCTGAAGACTCCTACCGAAGAGTTACTCAAAACCATCGAAGGTGAAAGCCATGACGAGATGGTGCTGTTAAAAGATATCCCATTTTATTCTGTCTGTGAGCATCACCTTCTCCCATTTATAGGAACGGTTCATGTTGCATATATCCCATCTGGCGGAAAGATTGTAGGTCTGAGTGAGCTTGTTAAGGCAGTTGAGGTTCTTGCCAAGAGGCTGCAGGTACAGGAGCGTTTAACGACACAGCTTGCTGATTTGATAATGACCAGGTTAAAACCCAAAGGTGCAATGGTTATTATTGACGCAGAACATTTATGCATAAGCATGAGGGGTGTAAAGAAACCAGGTTCAAGGACAGTAACGTCAGCAGTCAGGGGAATATTCAGGACTAAACAGTCTACAAGGGCAGAGTTGCTGGAGCTTATAAAGAGGAGAGAATAAAGTAGAAACAGCCGATGACTTTAAAGGGTAGTCAAGCTATCATCTGAGAACTCTGTACTAAAATTACTTTATAAAGGGAGGGTACTATGGCAGCAACACTAATTAAAGGGTCCGAGATCTCGAAACAGATAAAAGAAGAGCTGAAAAAAGAAATAGCTTTGTTAAAGGAGAAATATAATATTGTCCCCGGACTAACTACTGTCCTTGTGGGTCAAGACGAAGCCTCTAAGGTCTATGTAGGCGCTAAAGAAAAGGCCTGTAAGGAATTAGCCATGTATTCTGAAAGGAATGACATTCCGGCGGATACGAGCGAGGCTGACCTGCTTGTCCTTATTGAGAGGCTCAATAAGGACAGCAAGATTAATGGTATTTTAGTGCAGCTGCCTCTGCCAAAACATATCAATGCAGCTAAGGTTCTTCATGCCATAGATCCGAATAAGGATGTTGATGGTTTTCATCCTGTGAACGTGGGCAAAATGATAATTGGTGAACCCTGTTTTCTCCCGTGCACGCCTCACGGCATACTGGAACTTTTGATAAGAAGCGGCGTTGAAACGAGCGGTGCTGACGTTGTTGTTGTGGGAAGAAGCAATATAGTGGGAAAGCCCATCGCAAACATGATGATACAGAAAAGAAAGGGAGGAAATGCAACTGTAACAGTGTGCCATACCGGAACAAAAGACATCGCCTCTCATACCAGACGGGCAGATATCCTGATTGTAGCTGCTGGAAAACCTAAAACAATAACCGCAGATATGGTAAAAGAGGGTGTGGTTGTGATCGATGTTGGTGTTAACAGACTGCCGACCGGCCTCGTGGGTGATGTGGATTTTGAGACTGTTAAGGAAAAGGCAAAGGCAATAACTCCTGTGCCCGGCGGTGTAGGGCCGATGACTATAACAATGCTCATGGTTAATACGGTTCAGGCCGCAAAGATGCAGGCAGGTATAGCAGGTTTGTAAGGATTAAATCGAATAATGCAGACATTGCTCAAAAATTTATTTAACTCGATGAGTATATCGAGATCATTTTTATTTATTTTATTGATAAAAATATTCGCTATACCATTAGTTAAAGGTACACTAAGGTATCGAAAAATTAATTTTTTCACAACATCTGCATTATTCAATCGCATTATTTTGGATTAATGGATTTTAGAAGTCAGAATAAATTATAATAAATATATAAAAAAGTTTTTTTTCGGTAATTAAGAATCACTTTAAAAAAGGAGGGTGATGCCAATGCATACTGCTATGCCGCCTTGCCAGGGTGCATGTCCTATACATACAGATGTACGTGGTTATGTTTCTGCAATAGCAAGAGGTGATGTAGAGACAGCGATCGGGATTATCCGTCAGGTTAATCCTTTTCCTTCAGTATGCGGAAGGATCTGCATACGGGCATGTGAATCCGTTTGCAGACGTGCACAAATAGACGAACCTATTTCAATTGCAGCGCTGAAACGCTTTGCAGCAGACCAAACCAAAGACTTTAAATCTTCTTACAAACGCGTACCTTTCTTCCAAGAAAAGGCAGCTATTATAGGAGGAGGACCTTCAGGCCTTACCACTGCCCATGACCTGACGTTACTGGGTTACAATGTAACAGTCTTTGAAGCGCACAAAGAGCTCGGAGGAATGCTCAGCAGGGGAATACCGGAATATAGATTGCCCAAAAGTGCTGTTAAAGCTGATATTGATTTCATCCTATCGATGGGCATTGAGGTTAAAACAGGAATGGTACTCGGCCGTGATTTTTCTATTGATGAGCTTCTTAAAGATTATCAGGCTGTTTTCCTGGCCTTAGGGAGTGAAAGGAGTGTATTCCCAAAATGTAAAGGAATAGAAATGCCTGGAATCATTACAGCTGTTGAATTCCTAAAACAAGTCAGTGAGGGACATAGGCCATATTTAGGTGAAAGTGTTGTCGTTGTTGGCGGAGGGCACACTGCAATTGATGCAGCACGCACTTGTATCCGCCTGGGGTCGCATGATGTCACTGTTATTTATCGGAGAACTGTAAAGGAGATGCCTGCCGGGAAGGGCGAGGTTGAAGAAGCTGAGCATGAAGGAGTGAAGTTTAAATTTCTTACAGCACCGGTTGAATTCATAGGGAATGGAAAAGTAGAAAAAGTGCGCTGTGTCAAGATGCAATTGAGTCATGCAAGCGGTTCAAAACGGCAATCTTTTCTTCCTGTCAAAGACTCTGAATTCGATATTAATACTGATGCTGTTATCCTGGCAATCGGCTATAACCCGAAAACGGATTCAATTGAAGAAGTAGAGATAATTTCAGGGAAAAAAGGAACAATCGTTGTAAAAGACGAGCTCGGCACTACGAATATTAAAGGTGTTTTCGCCGGAGGAGATGTTGTCAGCGGCCCACAAAGCGTGATTCATGCGATAGCATCCGGGAAAAAGGCTGCCGATGCAATACACCGGTATCTCCGTAATCTTCCGCCTAAAGAGATTGTTGAACCTGTAGTCCTCAGACCGCTTGATGAAAGGATTGTCAGTTTAATCATTAAAGCAGTGAGACAAAAGATGCCGATGCTTCCTACAGAGGAACGTATCAAGAGTTTTAAAGAGGTACAATTGGGATTTAACTGGGATCAGGCTGTATCGGAAGCCCAACGATGCTTAAATTGCGGTGCAGGCGCTGTTATTTCGGAAGACTGCGCAGCCTGTTTTAACTGTGTCCTTGTATGTCCTTATGGCGTACCTACCGCTGGCGAAGAAAAGGCGCAGATTGATATAAGCCAGTGTCAGGCATGCGGAATTTGTGCTGCAGAATGTCCTGCATCGGCAATTGATGTTAAGCTTGAAACAAGAGAGGTAGGCCGCAAGAAACTGAAGAAAGCCGTTGATGATGCGAAAAAAGAAGAACTAAAGGATTTTACTATTAATTTTTATTGCCAATATGAGCAACCCACAGGTCCTTCGGAAAAGAAAAAAGGGACATATACTGTTGGGAAACCTTGCATGGCTCGTGTTAGTGTTTATCAGCTTATTCAACCTTTTGAGGAGGGTTCAAAAGCTGTGGAAATAAGAAAATGCGGGCATGAAAAAGATTGCCGGTTTAAGGGTTGTGAAAAATGGATTATCAAGCACATTGAGAGTGCTCAAAAAATGTTAAAAGATATCGGCATAGATGCTGATAGTGTAAAGGTAATTTATGAGGATGACAAATAATTAAGGGAGGTTTAAAGAGTAGAAGCTATAAATAAAGTAAAAGAAGGTGATAGAGAATGGTTATTGCTGAGATCAAGCCTTTTGGAGAGATAAAGAATTTACTGAAAAAGTATAAAAAAATTCTTGTTGCGGGCTGTGGGAGTTGTGTTACTGTCTGTCTCAGCGGTGGGAAAAAACAGGTTGAATTACTGGCTTCTGCCCTCAGGACAGCGAGAAAGATTGAAGGTGATGATGTAGTTGTAGGAGAAAAGGTAATACCAAGACAATGCGAGCCGAAATTTGTTGACATGATAAAGGATGAGGCTTCCCAGTACGAGGTAATCCTGTCAATGGGCTGTGGAGCAGGAGTGCAGGAAATTGCAGAGAGGCTGAACAGTATCCCTGTTTTGCCGGCTCTCGATACCAGATTTATCGGATCTGCGAATGAGGAGGGCGAATTTTTAGAGATGTGTGCGGCTTGCGGTGAGTGTATTCTTGCCCTTACAGGTGGTATCTGTCCGGTGGCAAGATGTCCTAAGGGCTTACTTAATGGCCCATGCGGCGGCACCAAGAACGGAAAATGTGAAGTGAGTCAAGATATACCTTGTGCATGGGTTATGATTTATGAGCGGATGAAGGAACTGGGCAGACTCGATGACCTGAAAAAGGTAATCGGTGCAAAAGACTGGTCAAAGAGTCAGAGGCCAGGTAGATATAATGTTAAAAAAGAAGAAGCCGAAACTGTTAAAAAAGGTTAACGAGAAAAAATTAACATCTAAAATTTCGGCCTGAAAATGCCTTTTCAATAGCTGAAATTTTTTTTGACTTATCAAAAGGTTTAGACACACGATTCTCAGAATCATTTTTTGGACTCAGATTGCAGATTAGGCCTTCGGGTAAGTTCCTTAAGCTGTAGTTATGGATATATCTTGAAATTGCAATCTTTGACATTCCTAAATATAATACAGGCCAGGTTTTGGGTGCTATCATTGATGTGTTTTTGATATTACCAATTCTTTTATCGTGTAATGCATAAGGTAGCTATTATAGGCGCAGGTACCGTTGGAACTGCCCTGGGTTATCTCCTTAAACAAGGGGGTTACTCTATTGTTGGCATTGCCAGTAGAACCATTGAATCAGCTAAAAGAGCAAGAGAGTTTATAGGTGCAGGTGAGGCATCGGCTGACCTCAAGGCCATTGCCAGGAAGGCAGACATAGTCTTTATTACAACTTCTGATGATGCTATTGAGAAGGTTTGTGAAAAGATAGCTTCAGTAAGTGGCTTTAATTCTGGAGCCATTGTGTTCCACACATGTGGGGCGTTGTCCTCAGAGGTCTTAAAGTCTGCAAGAAATAATGGTGCGAAAATCGTCTCTTTACACCCTCTTCAAAGTTTTGCAAATGTAAAAAAGGCGGTTAAAAACCTTCCAGGTTCATACTTTTGTATAGAAGGGGATGAAAGTGCCCTTCCCATTGCGAGAGAAATTGTCGTTGTCCTTAGAGGTAAAGAGATAACCTTAAATGTATATAAAAAACCTTTCTATCATGCAGGTGCATGTGCAGCCTCAAATTTCTTGGTAGCAACTGTAGGATTTGGATTGGAGTTATTTGAGGCAGCAGGGATTGAAAGACACGATGCTCTCAAAGCACTAATGCCTTTGATAAAGGGTACAGTGAAAAACATCGAAACTCTCGGTATTCCATTAGCACTAACAGGTCCTATTTCGAGAGGAGACACAGGGGTTATCGAGGATCACCTCAAGGCAATATCAGAAGAAAGACCCGAAACGTTAAGACTTTACACCGAACTCGGAAGACATACAGTTAAGATAGCCCTTGAGAAAGGAACCTTAAAGGAAAATGACGCTGAGAGGATAATGTCATTGTTCGATAAATATCAAAAATGTTAAAGAACACTAAATATACAGGAAAGGCTGTCTCAGAATTTTTATAATCGACAGATTTTTAATATGGCAAACATTAGTGCCTTACAGATTAATGGCTTATTCGTTTACGCTTCAAAAGGTTTTTCTTTAAGGTGTCGTATAAAAATTCTTTACCAGCCTTTCCTGTATAGCGTAATGGTTTAAATTATGTTTCACGTTCTAAGTCTATTTTTTAGAGAGGTTAGATGAAGGTACTTGTAGTTGATAGCGGAGGCCGAGGGCATGCCATAGCATGGCAGTTTAAGAATGACCCTGAAGTAAAGGAGGTGATATGTGCACCCGGAAATGTCGGTATTGCTCGTGAGATCAGATGCGAGAATGCAAGAACGAATGAAGAGATTTTGGAACTTGCAAAGAGAGAAAAGGTTGACCTTGTCTTTATTGGTCCTGAAAGTCCTCTGACAAACGGGATTGTTGACCTCTTTACAGATGAGAAGATCCCTGTTGTTGGCCCAACAAAGAGGGCCAGTGTTCTTGAGGGGAGCAAGGCATATACAAAATTATTATGCAGAGAGATAGGAGTACCGGTAGCAGAATTCGAGATCTTTGATAACTCTGAGGATGCAAAGGATTATGTTGAGTATGTAAAATACCCTGTTGTTGTCAAAGCCGATGGTTTAGCTCATGGGAAAGGGTCAATCGTTTGTTCAGATAATAAAGAAGCCATTCAGGCTATTAATCAGTTAATGGTGGAAAAGGTCTTCGGAGAAGCCGGCCAAAAGGTGGTGATTGAAAAAAGACTTTATGGCACAGAGATATCATTTTTCTTTTTTACTGATGGAGAAGCTATAGCACCGATGCCGGTTGCTCAGGATTATAAAAGGGCCTATGATAATGATGAAGGTCTTAATACCGGAGGGATGGGTGCATATTCTCCTCACCGTCTCGAAGGAGAAAAGCTTAACAGTCTTGTTTCTGAGAAGATTGCTATGCCTTTAATCAGAGGATTTGCTGAAAAGGAAGGTATTCCATATAAGGGAATACTTTATTTAGGTCTGATGCTGGTTGACGAAACCCCTTATGTCTTAGAGGTTAACGTACGTCTCGGTGATCCAGAGGCTGAGGTAATCCTTCCCCGATTGAAGACCCCGTTGAGTGATATAAGCTTCCAGATAATTAATGGAGTTCTTAGTGAAAAAAAGGTAGAATGGAGCTATGAATATTTTTGTGATGTAGTGGCTGCAGCAGGCAGGACACGACAGGTAAAGAATGGCAGGAGCAAGGGCTGGTATCCAGGTTATCCTGCGCGATATGGAAAGGGGTATCCTATTTCCGGGATTGAAAGGATTCAAGATTCTTATTGCAAAATATTTTTTGCCGGGGTGAATAATTCGGAAAAGAAAGGTCTGGTTACAGACGGTGGCAGGGTTCTTCATGTAGTCGGAAGGGGAAAGAATTTACAGGAGGCAAGGGATATTGCTTATAGAAGTATAGAACAAATCCATTTTGAAGGGATTCGCTACAGAAAAGATATCGGTAAGGAATGAAAGGAGGCTAAAGTGACATTTTATGAGAGTCTTAATTCAGGAAAATTCGTTGTTACTGCAGAGGTAGGTCCTCCAAAGGGAACAGATATTAAAGAAACGCTCCACCATATGGAGTTACTTAAAGGAAAGGTGGATGCTGCTAATGTCACTGATAACCAGTCAGCAGTTATGAGGATTTGTTCCATTGCAATATGCAAACTTGCCATTGAGCATGGTCTTGAGCCAATATTTCAGATGACATGCCGTGACAGAAACAGGATCGGTCTTCAGTCAGACTTACTGGGAGCATCAGTCTTAGGTATAAAAAATGTATTGTGCATGACAGGAGACCATGTTTCTGCCGGAGATCATAAAAATGCGAAACCTGTTTATGATGTGGAATCTGTGCAACTGCTTCAGATAGTTGATGGTCTCAATAACGGGAAAGATATGTCCGGGAATGAACTTAAGGGTGCAACAGATTTTTTCCAGGGTGCTGTTGTAACACCCGAGGCAAACCCAATAGAACCTCAACTAATGAAGTTTGAGAAAAAGGTTAACGCAGGCGCAAGGTTCTTTCAGACACAGGCTATTTACGACATAGAGAAATTTAAGGAATTTATGAAATTTGCAAGAGAATTTCCTGTAAAGATCCTGGCAGGGTTTGTTATTTTAAAGAGTGCCGGAATGGCTACTTTCCTGAATAAAAATGTGCCGGGCATTAGGGTTCCTCAGGAGTTGATTGATGAGCTTAAAGCCGCAGGTAAAGAAAAGGCACTTGATACAGGGTTGAACATAGCCGCAAGACAGATTAAACAATTAAAAGATGAAAAAGTCTGCGATGGTGTCCACATAATGGCAATAGGTATGGAAGATAAGGTACCGATTATAATGGAGAGGGCAGGGCTACTTTAGACGGTTAAAAGGAGTAGGAATTTGCTATGAGAAAAAAGAAAAGGGGCTTTGTAGATACCAGGCAATGGTACAGGTATCAGTTTTTTGGTAATGCTACAGTTACAGTTCCAAAAAAGAAGAACATTATTAATGCAACCATAGCCAATATCTCGTTTTCAGGAATTGGGTTATATTCACCCACTCCTATAGGGAAAGGCAAAAAGGTAAGGATAAAAATCACTTTTATCGATAGGGCCGGCAAAACATGCGAAGATATTACAACGGGTAAAATTGACTGGCAGTCAAAATTTAAAAATGCTTATCTTTTAGGTATCCTTTTTGATGAGGAACTGAATATACTAAGTCAACCCAAACTTTTAGAACATCTTATATGGCTTATTAATACATATAACTGGCCTCAGCCCTATAAAGATCAAAGGATAGCAATGTTATAAAAAATGGAATACGGGAATCTCATCCACTTTTCTGATATATCCAGTTAGCTTTTTCAGGGAGAATATGGTAATTCACTGCAATGGTAGAACGCGTATCCTGTATTTTAGGGTAAGGAAAAGATAACAGTTTGACTAAAACAGGTTTTTATACTTTTTATGTTCATACATTGATTTATCAGCATTATTTAATAGTTCAACAATTGAAGATGGAAATTCCGGATCATAGCATGCAATTCCAAAGCTTATCGAGAGTTTATGATTATTGATTATTTTTTGATTATGAATTTCAATGTTTCTTTGCAAACGTGAAGCTACTGACTCGGCATCAGACCCGTTAGTTCCGACTAAGATAACAATAAACTCGTCACCACCAATTCGAGCAATAATATCAGACTGACGAAAAGATCCTCTTAAGATTTTAGCAGTCTCGATTAACATCAAGTCACCCACTAAGTGGCCACCTGCATCATTAATCTCTTTCAGATTGTCCAAATCTGCATAGACCAGATATATTTTTCTCTTTTTCCGATTGGCTGTCTTTAATTCCTGTTCAGCCAAAGTGAAGAAACCACGCCGATTGTAAAGACCAGTTAGCTCGTCAGTAACTGACATTGCACGTATTTTCTCCTGCAATATAACATGATGTATCCTTACTATAAGCTCTTTCACAGTAAAAGGCTTTTTTATAAAGTCTGATGCCCCGGCTTCTATGGCATCGTCATAGGAGAACTCTTCAATATATGCGGTCATAATAATAACAGCCATATCCGGCCTGATTTTTTTCGCCTTTTCTGTGAGTTCAAATCCTGTTAATCCAGGCATTTTAATGTCTGTTATCATAATGTCAAAAGGGATTTTGTTGATAAGTTCAAGAGCAGACTCTACATTTGCTGCTGTTTCACATCGATAACCTTCTGATAGTAAGCGCGTTTTGAAAATATCCAGCAAACTTTCATCATCATCAACAATCAATATATAATTTCTTTCGTCCATATTAATTCTCCTGCTCTAACACCGCCTATAAATAGGAAAACGTGTAATTATAACAAATTTTTATAAAAAGATTTCAAGTAATGATTGACATCTCGCTTTTTGGTCTTCACGAGTCAAATAAAAATATTTTTTCAACCGTACCGACCGTACAAGGCCAAAAGAAGTGCGATAGCATTTTGGATGTATATCTTTTGGCCTGTTGTTAGCGGACGTATGACCAATTTTCAAACGGTTACTAATTTTTCTTCATTTTGAATTATGATTTTGGGATTTGGATTTTTGGGAGGAACAGGCAACCCTTGTTCTTTAAGCAGATTAACATGTTCTATCATCCCCCATTTTGCTTTGTACAGACAATCCTCGATAGAATGTCCTATCCCTGAAAAACCAGCTAAGTCCGGAGAATAAAATCCGAAATAATCAGGTTCTTCCGTTGCTTCAATTATTAAAGAATATTCTAATTCAATCATTTTAATTTCACCTCCGACTTTTTATTTCTTTATGCCTGCATCCTTTAATATGGCATGACAGGTGCCTTTAGGAACTTCCTTTGACCCATAAAAAATTGGTCATATGTACGCTAACGTTTCCGTTGCAAAAGAAGCCTGAAAGGTTTGGACTTTAGTCTTTTGCAACGTGTTAGCCGTCCGTTGCGGGCAGTTTTTTACCATGTTTCAATTTTTAGGTCTTCAACTGCCTCGAAATGTGAATCTTTAGTAACCAATGTAAGTTCATACTGTTGAGCGATTGCAGAAATCCATATGTCATTTTCTGGAATTGGTTCACCCTTTTCTTTCAATCGGTTCTTTATAGCTCCGTATTTTTTGGCTGTGTCAGTATTACAAACAAGGACGGTATTGTTGAGGGCAAATTCATCTATACGATTGAGATTTTCTTGAACTTTTAACGATCTATAAGCTCCAAAATATAATTCTCCAATAGCAATACAAGGAACAAATACTTCTTGGACGTTAGCTATGCGGTCATGAATCTGAGGGTCTTTAGCAAAAAGAGAAATTATGATATTTGTATCGAGAAGGAATCTACCATTCACTGATATCTACCTTCTCACAGCCTTCCTCTATAGCTTTTGACATTAGATGCAAATCATCAGCAGAAATAGCCCCTTCAAATCTAAGAAGACTTTTCCCTTCGATCCCTTTGGGAATCAAAGTTTTTACAAAGTCAAACACACGAAGCTGAAGGTCATAGGGAAGTCTGCTTATCTGGTCTATAAGATTATTTTTTATGAACGTGGCTGTCATAAATCCACCTCCTTCTTACTATCCAATTTTACCATTTCTACAAAGAACATGGCATAAATAATTTTAGAAGGGCGAAGCCTTTGGGTGTTAACCTCTCTACGAGTCGTGGACAAGCGCTCTGCTATCGGCTGTTGCGATAACAGTGATTTTTCTACTCCCTAAAAGTCAATAAACAAGCCTGACCCTCTAAAAAGTTCTACGTTACTAAAAAAGGGATGTGTCCCACACGTTCTCATTAAGTTCTGGTAAAACGAAGTATTTGTGAGATTAACCTCTATCATCCTGTTATCTGCTGCTGCGGGTATTTAAAATAAACCATTCGTTTTTTTACAAATGTCAATAAGCAAGTCTGACCCCTCTTTGGCTCCTCTTTGGCTTCCCGGAGAGACTTGATATAGTTTGTTGTCATCGCCACTGCTTTTTTCTGAATCCGCTCCTGACTTCAGAACGAATTGGTTCATATCATCGATCTGAACCGCTGCATTTTCCCAATTCCCAGCAAATTTGATAAAGCTTTTTTCCCCTTTTTGAACAATGCCTTCCTGATAACCACAGGCATGTAAAATCAGTATTCCCAAAAGCAATAAAATGACCTTTTTCATCACAACCTCCGTGCTTATCTTTTATCTGTTTCTTGGATATAAAAATCAGAAAAATTATTCACCGGCACATCACCACTTGAGACAGAACATAGGGAAATCTCATTATGCGGATTATCGCCTGATAATGTGTTAACCCTTATCTTTCCAACTAATTGACCTGGAAGCTCAATAACCATATTGGTTTGCGGATTCTTGACCTTCTGCCCTTTCTTATAAACTCCGAAAACATCGTCTTTTCTTATTCCTTGTGATTTGCCGCCTGATATGACGTAATTACCACCCTCATAGGCCAAGATGTAAGACCGCCATGGTTTATCCAAGAGACTTTCAATGATGTTATTTACCAACTTTGATATTGCCGCTGAAATTGCTTTATCATTCAAACTGGAATCATAAGCAGCCCGTGCACCAACACCCATAACAGTGCCGGCTTCTGAAAATGCCTCGCCATCACCTTCTGCGGAATAAATTATTTGTCCTGTATAAACATCTATCAGCCTTATGTTTACTTTGGCATACGCTTGTTGCTTTTTCACGCGGCTAAAAATCCCCACATCGCTAACTTCTTTTCTGCCAAACTCGGAAACAGACCCAACAATTAAATAATCAGCAGGGATATTCAAACTCGACAAATCACCTATCTTAAGCTCCTTATTAATCTTTTCTATATCCGCCCTCTCAAGTAATATGAATTTTTCAGTAGCAGTAAGCTTTGCAGAAAGAATATCCATTGCCTGTTTTCCTATAACATCCTTATTTTCATCTATAAAAAAACTCTGTCCATACTTAGTTTCATTGGAGAATCTTGCGATTGCTACTTTTCTTTTCAGAAATCTCGTTGGAGCCTCATCGGATAATACCTTGCTAACCTGTGGTTTCTTTTCAAGTACTTCGACTTCGCTTTTTTGAACTGTTGCACAGGATTGCAAAAACATAAGTACTATAATCAGAAAAACAACATACCAGTTCTTTCTCATTCTTAAAATCCTCCTTTCTTTTTGCCACAATTTCAGATAACGTTTTGCGCACGGGCGATGTTTGACGGCTGGCGCGAGACCCGATGCGGGGCTCGTAACAGACAGCAAATGGCTTCCTTAAACCGCCTGTGCGCTTGTTATGTGGAGTGGGGTGCGTGCTTTTCTTTAAGCAAATTCAGCAACAGGAACTGAACGTTTAACCGCAAAACTTTTTTTGTGCAACTTAATACGCTCAATTTCATGCAGTGTCTCTGCCTCAAGATAACTTTCTCCACAGTGTGGACATGAAACGACAGGGACATTTTCTATGACCAAAATATCCTTGCCCTTCCCATAAGTCCGTGCAACCCTGCGGATACGAGCACCCTTCTTCCCGCAAAAATCACAAATCATTTGTCTCTCTATTCCCATAGAAATATTATGGCACATACACCGTAATGATAACCAACTTGCCAGTTGGACTTAGTTTTGCAATAACTTCAACCTCACCACCGGAAAGAGATTTTCCATTTATGCGGTATTTCCACTCAGCAGTAACTTTATCTTTCTGCCGCTCCAGAATCTTTCCGCTAAGAATACATCGCTCAACATCAAAAACCGTCAAGCAGTCGTCATTCATCTCATCGTCGGCATGAATTGACATGATGTATTCAAGCTTGCGAATCTTATCCCGCATCTCTTTCAAAATACGATCAAACATTTACATCCTTATACCCCTCTCATCAAGGGAGGGGAAGATATAAGTAGATAAGGGTTTTATATGGGTTGATTATTGCTTAAGCCTTCTGTATTGTCAAGATTTTTTGCTATAATATTCGCATGGAACTAACTGAAAATGCACTGAAGGTTCTCAGGGCAAGATATCTTCTCAAAGATGAAGAAGGGGATGTTATAGAAACCCCTGAAGAAATGTTCGAGAGGGTTTCAAAAACTGTTGCCTCGGCAGAGAGTCTGTATAAAGGTAACACCGTCGAATGGGAAGAAAAATTCTATACCTTGATGACAGATCTTAAATTCCTTCCCAATTCACCAACCCTTATGAATGCAGGGAAAGATATGGGCCAGCTTGCTGCATGCTTTGTGCTTCCTGTGGATGATTCGATGAACTCCATATTTGACACACTAAAAAATGCCGCATTGATACTTCAGAGCGGTGGGGGCACAGGGTTTTCTTTTTCAAGACTGAGGCCTAAGGCAGATATTGTCCGCTCTACTGGAGGGATAGCGAGCGGCCCTGTTTCATTTATGAGGATTTATAACACAGCCACAGAGGTTATAAAGCAGGGTGGGGCGAGGCGAGGGGCAAATATGGGAATATTGCGCATTGACCATCCAGATATCCTTGAATTTATAAAAATCAAAAGATCCGAAGGGGAACTTACTAATTTTAATATCTCTGTGGCTGTGACAGATATATTTATGGATGCGCTCAAAAATAATGAAGAGTATGAGCTAATCAATCCACGAAGTAAGGCTGTAGTGGGTAAATTGAAGGCAAGAGTCATATTCGACGAAATGGTCGAAAGTGCATGGGAAACAGGTGATCCGGGCACTATCTTTATAGACAGGATTAACAGGGCAAACCCAACGCCTCATATTGGAACCATGGAGTCCACCAATCCCTGCGGAGAGCAGCCTTTACTTCCCTATGAGGCATGTATTTTAGGCTCGATGAACCTGTCAAAGTATGTGAAAAACGGTAAAAAACATATTGACTGGGATTCTTTGTCCATCGATATCAGGACTGCTGTAAGGTTTCTTGATAATGCTATAGATGTTAATAAATATCCAATTCAAGCAATAGAAGAGATGCATAAGGGCAACAGGAAGATAGGGCTTGGTATTATGGGATGGGCTGATACGCTAATACTACTTAACATCCCGTATAACCACAAAGAAGCGTTCAGTCTCGCAAGGGATTTGATGAGATTTGCAAGAGCCACGGCAAGGGAGGCATCTGTCGAGCTTGCTGAAGTAAGGGGAGTTTTCCCTAATTTCAAGGGTTCTATTTACGATCATATAGGTATGCCTCGTGTACGGAATGCGACAACAACTACAATAGCACCTACAGGCACACTTTCAATTATTGCTGATTGCTCAAGCGGAATTGAGCCCCTTTTTGCCCTTGCATACAAGAGACTTATATTGGACGCCGAGCTTTATGAGATTAACAGATACTTTTTTGAGATTGCTAAGGATAGAGGATTCTATAGCGAGGAATTGGAAAAGAAGGTAATAGAAAAAGGACATTTAAGAGGTATTAAAGATGTACCTAAGGAGATAAAAAAGCTGTTTAAAACAGCACATGAGATTCATCCTGAAGATCATATAGAGATGCAGGCATGTTTTCAGGAGTACACTGATAATGCTGTATCGAAAACCATCAATATGCCCTACAGATCAAAAAAAGAGGATGTTGCAAGGGCATTCCTGCTTGCATATGAAAAAGGCTGTAAGGGGATTACCATCTTCAGATACGGAACTGCCAAGAAAGGTACTTTAGTAAGGTTTACAGGTACAGATTAGGCAGCAATCTCCTCTATTAACTTTTGAACCTTCTCCTTTATCTCATCTCTTGCATGCCTGAACTCATTCATAATCTCTTGTTCTGTCCCTATTGTTCCCACAGGGTCTTTGATTGGCCAGTGGATACGCTTTATTTCAGGGGGTGTATAAGGACATAATTCCTCAGCATACCCGCAGAGGGTTACGATAATGTCCATCTGTTTGAGCAGACCTTCCTCTATCACCTTTGACTTCTGATTTGATATATCTATGCCGATTTCCTTCATGACCGCGATTGCCCTGTTATGAACACCGGCAGCCATGAGGCCAGCACTATGAACTTCTATTAAACCTTTGCCAAATTCTTTTGCAAACCCTTCTGCCATCTGGCTTCGGCAGGAATTGGCAGTGCATAAAAACATGATTTTTTTCATTGAAAACCTTCACATTTTAAAATCATAATTTCATTTAAGAATAATGTGAACTAACAGGATGAGCTTTGGGGCATCCCTTTAATTACAAATCCTTGTTCTTCTAAAAAGTCTATTGTAGCATCTGAAAACAGGTTGTTTGCCTCTTTTGCCAAAAATACCTTTAACCCATCTTGATCAATGGTTATATCATCATCTTCAGAAGCATTGACTATGTCCATAGCCAGAGATGGTCTTCAGCCGCTAGTCATCAGAAATATCCTAATCCCGGAATTAGAGACGCCTTCCTGTTCGAGGAATTCCTTAAACCTCTTAGTTGCATTATCAGTTAAATCCAGCATCCATAACCTCCTATGTTTTTTTATATAAATTTTACTAAAGGATTAAACAATTTCTATTTTATAACTATCTTATATACATTAAATAGATTTTGATATATTTGTAAAGACATTCTATAAGTTTTATCAAGAAACACGCTGAGGATTATGGGCATAAGGCCGTAGGTTTCTACTATATAAATTTCTTTGTGATAACACAACCGAAAGAAATGATTTACATTGAAAAATGAAGTATAATATTATAAATATAGAAACAAGGGGGTTATATGCTTAAGGAAAATGTTGAAAAGGTTCTTGAAAAGATAAGGACAGGTCTTAAGTCAGACGGTGGAGATATAGAACTCGTTGATATAAAGGATAGCGTTGTTTACGTTAGGCTTAAGGGTGCATGTGGCACATGCCCGATGGCAACGCTTACGCTTAAAAATTGGGTTGAGGCTCACTTAAAAAGAGAGATACCAGAGATAAGCGCTGTACAGTCTGTTTAGCAACAAAAAGGAGTTTGAGGAACAGGGATTGTTTTTAAATCTCAAATTAGGCAGTGAACAAATATTTAAATGCGCTCTATTTTTAGTACTGATATTTTCTCCTTCATTTATAATAGCTTCCGGTAAATCCAGCACTAACTTGATAGTACCGGGTAAAATCGAAGTAAAAAATATTCGCTACTGGTCAACTCCGGATTACACAAGGGTTGTGATTGATCTATCAGAACCTGTTGAGTTTTCAAAGAACCGAATATTAAATCCTGACAGGCTTTATTTTGATCTGATGAATACCATGATAGCAAAAGAGGTAAAAACTATCCTTCCGGTTGGAGACGGGATATTAAAGGTAGTCAGGGCAGGCCAGTTTAAAACTGATACAGTAAGAGTTGTACTTGACCTTGAAGAGATTGCAGATTTTAATGCCTTTGTCCTTGAGAATCCTGCAAGATTTGTTATTGATGTTTATGGAAAAGAGAAAGTAAAGAAACCGGATACAGTAATAGCAAAAAGGCGGATTGTTATTGATGCCGGGCATGGAGGCCATGACCCGGGTGCAGTAGGATTGCAAAGGCTTTATGAAAAAAACGTTGTGCTTGACATAGCGCTGAAACTCAGGAAGATTCTTTCATCTGACCCATTGAATGAGGTTTTTCTTACAAGAGAAACTGACGTATTTATACCTCTTGAAGAAAGGACTGTTATCGCAAACAAAAAAAATGCAGATTTCTTTGTATCAATACATGCCAATGCAAGCCCTGGAAGACAAGCAAGAGGGATTGAAACATATTTGCTTAACTGGACAGATAATGAGGAGGCTAATAAGGTTGCAGCAAGGGAGAATCAAATATCATTAAAGAAGATGAAAGCGATGAATCGGAAGATGCAGATGGATGACCTGGATATAATAAAGAGTGACCTTCTGAGGCAAAATAAAAGGGATGAGTCTATTAAGCTTGCGCACTATATACAGAAATCCATGGTATCAACTCTGGACAATGGCAATAAAGATACTTTAGATCTTGGTGTTAAGCAGGCGCTTTTTTATGTTCTTTTTGGTGCAAGGATGCCCTCTGTCCTTGTTGAAGTCTCATTTATAAGTAATCCTGAAGAGGAAAAACTTCTCTCAAAAGACTCATACAGAAAGCAAATAGCAGGGGCGATTGCTGAAGGTCTTAATAAATACATTACATCTATACCAACAGTTCAAAAGGTTGCAGAATTTTAAAAGCAATAACCTGCATTAGAGATAACCTAAACATTGCAAAAAAGACAGGGCAGATATACTGAAAAACCCCGTCAAAGCGAAAGGAATTTATTATGATGCACATGACTGCAAATCTCACAGTAAGTGTATTTTGGATAGAGGCTGGCTGGTCCGCCTATGGCGGACAAAAGGTCTCTAAGGAGTCGTCCGCCTTAAGCGGAGCCTTTTCCAGCACATCTGCCCTGTCAATAATAGTAATTTGATGCAACTGGTGAGATAACCTATTGTCTCCAGAGATTAAGATTATCTTATATATAGTTTTTATTGGCTGTCTTTTGCTTATAAAAGATGTTACTTTTTATCTATTTATTTTTGTTGCAATCTCGATATTCCTCTTCAGGATACCCTTTAAATCTCTGAAAAGTGGCTGGATTCCGATAAGCCTTTTTCTTTTATTCACTTTTATCAGCAATATACTATTCCAGCACGGAAGAATCCTTTACAGTGCAGGTCCTCTTTTTATAACAGAAGAAGGGCTCAATATAGCTGTTATCAGAACAATGCGGGTTTTTTTTATGATTGCCGGCGCAAGGATAATTACTGCTACAACACAAATAGAATCACTTATAGGTGCCTTTGGGAAAATCTTAAAACCACTTGAGCGTTTAGGGATACCCGTTGTCGAATTCTTCTCTACAATGGGTCTGACTATGAAATCTCTTCCAAAACTCAAAGACCAGATAGCTGCGAATTACAGAGAGAAAGTGAAAGAAGGGAATATAAAAGGTTTCTGGAACCGTGCAAAGGTTGTTTCGATGTTCCTGGTGCCTTTAATGATAAAGAGCATACAATCACCAGAGATTTTTTTTGAACAGGATTCAAGACAAGAAAAAAATGGTTGATACATTAATAAAAGGTGGTTTAATCTTTGACGGCACTGGCTCAGAACCTTTTGAAGCAGACATAGGTATTTCAGGAGACAGGATCGCCTTTATTAATAAGAAGGCAAAAGTTAAAAGTCAGTCTCCTTCGGTGACTCGCCGAGGCGAGAAGTCAGAAGTCAGCGCAAACAGAGTTATAGATGCGAAAGGGCTTGCCGTATCCCCGGGATTTATAGATACCCATGCACATTCTGAATTTACGCTGCTTGCTGATCACCGTGCAGAAGGTAAAATAAGTCAGGGAATAACAACTGAAATAGATGGGAACTGTGGTCTTTCTGCTGCCCCTCTCTATGGCGAGGCATTGAAACAGAGGGAAGAAGACCTAATGGAACTTGGTATAGTCGAACGCTGGACAACATTTAAAGGGTATTTTGATATCCTTGGAAAGGGTATAGCTCTCAATTTTGTTACCCTGGTGGGTCATGGCAATTTAAGGGCATGTGTGGCAGGATATGAAGATAAAGCACTTAATAATAATGAAATAAAAAAAATGCAGGTGCTTTTGAAAGAGGCGATAAAAGAAGGTGCTATAGGTCTTTCAACTGGACTTATTTATCCACCAGGCGTTTATTCAACTACTGAAGAATTAATCAATCTTCTTCGTCCTTCGTCCTTCATCCTTCGACCCTCGCGTCTTATTTATACATCCCATATGAGAAGTGAAGGGGATAAATTATTAGAATCCATTGAGGAAATAATAAGGATTGGCAGGAAAGCAGGTGTTAGGGTTCATATTTCCCATATTAAGACGAGCGGGAAGAAGAACTGGCATAAAATAGATAATGCCATATCATTGATAGAAGAGGCACAGAGGGAAGATATAAAAGTTACATGTGATAGATACCCTTATACTGCGGCATCTACAGACCTTGATACAATACTGCCGCCCTGGGTATATGAGGGAGGTATAAAAGAAGAGCTGAAAAGGTTAAAGAGTTCAGAGTTTCAGGAAAAGATAAAGAAAGAAATACTATACGAATACCCTGAAATAGAATATTGGGGAAACGTGAATATAGCTTCTGTATCTTCTGAGAAGAACAGATGGATGGAAGGTAAAAATATTGCTTACATTGCACATCATGAAAATTCCGAACCTGTTGATATATTCCTAAAAATACTTATCGAAGAAAAACTCAGAGTTAGTGCGATATTTGCATCAATGAATGAAGATAATTTAAAAAGGTTTCTTTCACTTCCATATGTCATGATAGGCACTGATAGTTCTGCACGCTCTACGAGCGGACTTACATATAAAGGAAAACCTCATCCGAGAGGTTTCGGGAGTTTTCCGAGGTTTCTGGGAAAGTATGTAAGAGACGATGGACTGATGGGTATGAATGAAGCTATATACAAAATAACAATGCTTCCTGCTAAAACATTTGGTATAAGCAAGAGGGGAGTTTTAAAAAAGGGTGCATTTGCAGACCTTGTTGTCTTTGACTATAGAAAAATAATTGACAGAGCAACATTCGATAAACCCTTTTTAAAACCAGAAGGGATTTATTATGTTTTTGTTAACGGGTTATCTGGTGTGTGGGAAGGAGAGTTGACAGGCATTAATGCAGGTAGGATTCTTAAACATGGAAGATAGTCCGATAATCGGTATAACAATAGATATAAAAAGCGAAAATTTAAGGCTCAAGCACCATTATTCTGATGCGATAATTAGGGTAGGTGGAATTCCTTTATTAATACCCCTTGCAGGTAATACTGCAGTTTATGCAGAAAAGATTAAAGGACTCCTTATCCCTGGCGGGGATGATCTTGACCCCTTTTATTACAATGAGGCATTGATGCATCAGGTTAAGCCTGTGTCAAGAAAAAGAAGCGACTTTGAGATTTCTCTGCTTAAAGAGGTGATAAATCTTCGTAAACCCGTCCTCGGTATCTGTTACGGTATGCAGCTCATGAATGTTGTTTTTGGTGGTACACTTTATCAGGATATTGAATCACAAATGTCAGTAGAAATTAATCATAAAAAAGATTATCATATAATAGTGACAACAGAAAACAAGTTTTTGAAAAAAGGCGCGTTTTCTGTAAATAGCACTCATCATCAGGCTATAAAGAAGCTTGGATCCGGCCTTTTGGCATTTGCTTATTCTTCGGATGATCTGATTGAGGCATTTTATATGGAGGATTATCCTTTTCTTGTCGGGGTACAATGGCATCCGGAACGCATGTTAGACGATGAACTTTCCTTAAATCTGTTTGAATCATTTGTGGAGGCAGCGGATGTTAACAAATAGATTCTATACTGCAACCTCTATCTTCTTAGTACTCATTCTCGGCTATTTGACCTATCAGGTACTACAACCGTTTCTTAATGCAATTGCCTGGGCAGTTGTATTTTCAATAGTCTTCTATCCTGTTTATGTATTCCTGTTAAGATATTTTAGGGTTAAAGTTATTGCCTCGACTGCGACCTTACTAATAATAATCCTGATAATTTTAGGTCCATTCACATATCTTTCATTTGTCCTTGTTGATGAGATAGGAAATTTTGCGGGAAGTATCAATAAAGACACATTCGATTCAATAAAAGATGTCTTTACTAATTCGAAGATTACGAAATTTGTAGATAAGATTCAATCATATGTAGGGATAGAAGGTATAGGTAATAGCGACACAATAACAGAGAACATTAAAAGTATAGGCAAGAGCATTACGAGTAGTCTATCAACCGGCATTACAAATATAGCAAGTATGTTTATAAATTTTATTTTTATGTTATTTGCGGTATTTTTCTTTCTCAAAGATGGGCCGGATTTTCTTTCAAGAATAAGGGAATACTTACCTTTTTCTGAAGAAGATAAGAATAGACTGATATCAAAGATAAAGGATATGGTTATATCCACTGTCTATGGTGGAGTTGTCATAGCTGCTATTCAGGGCTTATTAGGCGGTGCTGCGTTTTATTTCCTCGGCATCAAATCACCGGTATTATGGGGAAGCGCAATGACCATTATGTCTTTCCTTCCGTTACTCGGTACATTCTCCATATGGGGACCTATATCAGGATATCTGTTTATTCAGGGTAATTATGGCAAGGGTATTATTCTTCTTTTGTACGGTTCTCTTGTTATCAGTATGGTTGACAACATACTTAGACCGATAATAATAAGCGGGAGGACAAAGATGCCTACTCTTGCTGTATTTTTCAGTGTGCTCGGCGGTATCAAACTTTTCGGGTTTATAGGGTTTATCATGGGGCCATTGGTGTTGGCCCTCTTTGTTTCAGTCTTCGAAATATTTAGACATATAGAAGGAGGAGAAAATGCTTAATCGTGAAGAGCTCAAAGAAATAGCAAAGATGCGTGATGAAGATGCCTTTTTTGTAAGCCTTTATCTAAATGTCAATCCGCTGACAAATAGAAAGAATGATTATGTGATACATGTAAAGAATATGTTCAAACAAACGGCTGAAAAATTGGACAAAATTGTGTTGAAGAAAGTAAGTAGTGACCTTGAGAAAATTGAAGCATACATTCTGGCAAATAAAAGGATATTTAAAAAAGGACTTGCTATCCTGAGCTCTCAGGAAAAAAACATCTGGAAGGAATTTCACCTTTCAGTCCCCATAAAGAATGAAGTCATAGTGGATAAAACACCATATATAAAACCACTCTTTGATATTCTCGATAATTATCGGAGATACGCCATCATGCTTGTGGACAGGGAATCCGCGCGTTTATTTATTATCCATCTCGGTGAGATAGAAGAATATATAGAGGTTCATTCTGCCGATGTTCCCGGCAGGCATAAAAAGGGTGGCTGGTTTGCC
>JBGQLV010000027.1:0-31823 GCA_041500225.1 Thermodesulfovibrionia bacterium
AATTATCGCATAAACAGTTTGCCCATTGACTTCAATATCCTTTTCAAATTGCCTGAATTGCATAATTCACTTACCTCCCTTGTTTTAATCAAAAAAATTTCTACTGGAATAGCTTATATTAAATAAAATTTTAGTATAACGTCTCCCGTCTGTCAAGCATGCGGATTGCCTTGTCAATCCAACAATTTCTTTTCAAATGATTTCTAAATATCTATGAACATAACGGACAGCTTTGAATGTAATGAGGCCGGCGAATACGATGGAGAAAATAAAGACTATTGTTGTGAAGATGAAAATAAGAGCGCTCGATTTATTCCCCAAGAAATAGAGGGGTAAGGAGATTCCGAAGGGGACTATAGGATGTCCCCTTTTATTCTCCCTGCCGAGGGTAAGACCATTTATTAGCTGTTGCAGAAATATAAAGGATTTTACCAGAAAAAAAGCGCATAGAGCAAAGGACAGCATCGCAAAGAGAGTTTGTTTTATAAAAAGTTATGCCCCTCTTTGGTAAAGTCGGTACGACTCGCAACCGAGAGGGGGAAGGGGAGATTTTATAATATACTGTTAATCGCACTTGCATAATACGGAATCCTGAATTGCTTAAGAAACATACTTTGAATTAAGACAATATTTGAACAAGATTTGATTAACGACTACACCTACAACTGCGCAAAAATAAGCTGATCTCGCCACTGATGATTTTTATTAGAAATGCTCAAAATAACGATCGAGGTCAGCAATGAGGGAAAGCCTGTGCCTGTTTGTGAAATATTAGATGTCACTTTGCAATGGAAAGATCACTGGACGCGGGCCAAAAGCCCCGGAAGATACTTGGCTACAGCTTCACGGAACGCTGTTGCCTTCTGCTGAGATGGGAAATGAAAGATGTAATATCCATTTTCCTCCAGAAACTCTTTTGACGCACCAACAACGGAACTTGTGCCTGATATTTCAAATGCCAGAGCCTTTACCATTGCGCCGACTTTCCGGTCTTTCTCGTAAATTGATACTTTTAAATCAACGGGCACTTCGACTCCTTCACTCTTGATTGAGTCAAATCCTATCGTCTGGTAAACCCAACAATTTAAAAATTGCGCCTTTTGTTTCTATGGATTGAGGTGTAAAACCCCGAGCATAAAGTTCAGCATCCATGTATCGAGTAAATTGCAAAGACCGCAGGACACTAAATCCCTTTAATTTACCAAGTTCCATTGCAATAAAATAACACAATGCTTCTATCGAAAGGCAGCACTGCTCGGCGATTTTTCTCGCATTCTCTTCAGATTTGATAACAACTGCTGATCGTAACATTTTGCAAAGGATTTCTTTTTCTTTCTCAGCAGGAATTTGAGCCTTTATGGCGGGGTATGTTTGCGCAGCCCAGACTGCAAGACTCTTGGCCTCTTTCTTCATCATCCTATTAACCATAAAATTGGTAATGCCCATAAATTAGAAACCTATTTTTACCTTAAGGAAAAATATATCACGTTTCTGCGTCAAAGGCAACTTCATTTCAGTAGCTTGTGGAAACTGAAAATAGCAGGTTAGAATTCACAGGCTTCCTGAGTATTTTTGTCTTAAGGACTACAGGAAGGACTCTTGCCCTTCAACTTCTTCATTTTAGCTTGCCGCTAAGCTCACCGCAACGTAGGCTAGGCACCCTAATCCTATTAGAAAAGCCATTATCCCCGTAATTCCAAAAAACCATTCTTTCTGAGCAAGATCCCTCTCCTTTAGCTGTAGCTCGTGATGGAGTTTCGTCTGTTCGAAAAGATTATCGGGCACATCTAATTTTAGGCTTTTTCACAAGGAGCGTCAAGCAACGTTTCGCGCCAACTGTTTTGATTTGAACAATTCGGTATTGACTCCTGATTTGTATTTGTACTCAACATAAATATATCATGTTCGACAAGTGCGTTGTTCAGGAAGACGCTGTTACGTTTGGACTTCTTCTGTAGAAGTAATTTTTTATCCTAACCCCCCACCATAGTGTCTTGTCTTTAACAGGTCTATGCACTTTTTTCTTTCGTCATTCCCGTGCAAACGGGAATCCAGTGGCTATGGTTCTGGATTCCTGCTGGAGTTTATCCCGTGCTTTGATACGGGGCAGGAATGACATATAAACAGCCTTACTTATAAACTTATAAGTAACATTCCAGTAATATCGCCATCTTGTTATCTGATAAGAAAAATCCAACAGGGGAATAGAAGCAAAAAAAACATGTTGCATGATAAAATAAGCTCATAAGAAACAACAGCAAGGAGAAGACCATGAAAACCCTTGAGGAAATCAAGGAAATATTAAAAGAGCACAAGGAAGAAGTGAGCCGGAAATACAAGGTGAGCGAAATTGGTATCTTCGGCTCATTAATAAAGCCCTCGATAGAAAATGTCCTCAATGACTTGAAGGGAAGCGAGAAAACTGAGCAATGAAACTGAGGGTTCGCATATAAAATAACCCTATCATGTCTATTAAAAATTATTTCCTCAATCTCTCCTTAAATAAAAAACTAATCGGGATGATGCTTTTCCTCAGTTTCATCCTTGTCTCGGTTTTACTATTCCTATATTCGAAATCTGACAAGGCATTACTTAAAGAATTCGAAAATCAAACGGCAGAACTTTCAAAGGCAATACAGGTTGGCGTTGAAGAAGTCACAAGCAGCGGCTATACAGATGAGATGAGGCTTCAACATTACCTCCAGAAGCTAAACGCGAAGGGCGTTAAAGAAATCTCGATTATCAGTAATACCGACGAGATTATTGCAAGTACTAACCCGATGAATGTTGGAGAAGAGGTCAGCCCCAAGAAAAAAGAGCGCATCATAAAGGCAGAACTTGGAGAGCCTGTTTCTAAAGAGGGGAAGGTTTACAATGTCATTCTGCCTGTTGTTGCCGGCAATGAGCATTATGGCTATATACATCTGAAGATAAATGCGGAGGATTTTTCCGAAATTATCAAGATGAATGCAATAAAAAGAATAATCGCAACTTCTTTAGTATTTGGTCTGGGTATTCTTATCGCAGTATTTCTTTCATGGATATACACTAAACCAATACATAATGTGGTTAATGCTGCACGGAGTGTTGCAGCGGGTGATCTGACATCAAACCTTACTACAGATAGGAAAGATGAGATAGGGGAGTTGACACAGAGTTTTAATTTTATGGTTCAGAAGCTCAGGGAGGAGCGTGTACTTGAGGGGAAACTGCGCGAGGCTGAACATCTTTCCGGGATAGCACAGTTAGCAAGGGGTATTGCACATGAGATAAGGAACCCCCTGAATTTTATAAGCCTTTCGATAGACCATTTAAGAGAAAAATATGCGCCTCTGGAAAATGTTGAAAAGGAAAAGTTCGAATCATTTATCGCAAGCATAAAACATGAGATACAGCGCCTTAACAAACTCGTGGGAGATTTCCTGGATTATGGAAAACCCCTTAAACTGAGTTTACAAGAGGTGGATATGGGTAGTCTTATCAATGAGATCATAGCACTGATATGGGCAAAGGCGGAAAAGGACGGCATTAAGATACATTATCAATGTGGAGAGTTTCCCAAACTTTATTTAGACCCCGAATTGATTAAAACATGTATATTTAATATTATTCTCAATGCATTTCAGGCGATGCCGGCAGGGGGAGACCTTACTGTGAGCACAAATGCGTCTGACAGCAGAGCCTCTGTTGTTATTGAGGATACCGGTACCGGCGTTTCTAAGGAGAATATGCCAAAGCTTTTTGAACCCTTTTTCTCGACTAAGACCACAGGCCTTGGTCTCGGACTTGCTATGACAAAAAGGGTTGTTGAGGAGCATGGCGGCAAAGTGGATTTCCAGAGTATAGAAGGTAAGGGCAGTACTGTAACAATATCTTTGCCTATTACTAAATAATAAAGTTGCAAATGAGAAGTTTTAATTAGAGTCTGTTTATAAACTGTCATTTCCATAAAAAGTCGTCATTCTCGCGAATCCGTCTTACGTATTGACGGAGGGAATCCAGTAAATTCAATAGGTTCTGGATTCCGGATCAAGTCCGGAATGACAAACAACCGACTTTATAAACAGACACTAATTAAGGAGGAATAAGGTGGCTATAGTGCTCGTTGTGGATGATGAACCCCTCCAGAGAGATATCCTCAAGACAATACTTGAAGATGAGGGATATGAAACCTATACCGCCTCATCAGGTGAGGAAGGGTTGAGGAGTGTAAAAGAGTTTGACCCCGACGTAGTGCTGACTGACCTCAAGATGGAAGGCATGGACGGGATAGAGTTTATTGAATCCCTCCCCAGGAAGCCATTTGAGCCGTCAGTAGTCGTCATGACCGCATACGGCACAATATCCTCGGCTGTAGAGGCGATTAAGAAAGGTGCATTCGACTACCTCGCCAAACCTCTCGATAAGGATGTACTTCTTATAACGGTTAAAAGGGCTGTTGAAAGGGCTGAGCTGCTGAAAGAAAATTTACAGCTTCAGAAGGCTTTGTTTGACAGGTTCAAAATAGAAGGTATTATTGGTCATTCAAGGAAAATGGTGGAAGCAGTAGAGATTATGAAAAAGGTTTCTTCAAGCACTGTTACTATGCTTATACTTGGTGAGACTGGTACGGGTAAGGAACTTGCAGCAAGGGCAATTCATTACAACAGCTCGAGGCGGGCAAAACCGTTCACATCAATAAACTGTGCTGCAATTCCAGAGAACCTTCTTGAAAGCGAACTTTTTGGTTATGAATCAGGGGCATTTACTGGTGCCCTTTCAAGAAAAATAGGGCTTATCGAGGCTACAAGCGGCGGCACACTTTTTCTGGATGAGGTGGGAGACCTACCCCAGATGACACAGTCCAAAATATTGCGTGTACTGCAGGACAAAGAGGTCAGGAGACTCGGAGGAAGGGATACGATCAGGGTTGACGTTAGAATTATAGCTGCTACAAATAAAGACCTTGAAGAAGAGTTGCAGAAAAAAGGGTTTAGAGAAGATCTGTATTACAGGCTCAAAGTGGTAACAATAGAACTTCCCCCCCTACGCGAAAGAAAGGAAGATATTTTTGCACTAACAGAATTTTTTATAAAGAAATATAACCAGGAATTTGGGAAGCGAGTTAAAGGGATGGAAGAAAATGCAATGAAGGCATTAATGGAATATCACTGGCCGGGGAATATAAGACAGCTTGAATCTGTTATAGAACGTGCGGTGCTTATGAGCGAGACTCCTTTTATAAATCTTAAAGACGTAAAGAGCGAACTCAGATTTTTACAGGGAACGGAAATTGTTGATTTCGATCTTCCTGATGAAGGAATAAATTTCGAGGATATAGAGAAAGACCTCTTGAGAAAGGCCATGTCAAAGGCAAACGGCGTTGCTACAAAAGCGGCAAAGCTTCTTGGTATGAGTTATAAGACCTTCTGGTATAGGTGGGAGAAGTTTAATCTCCAATCCCCAAAAAAGGATACCCCTTCCTAAAAAAGGATAGAATATATAGGGTATTTCTATACATCCCTATATTTATTAAGTACTTCCAGCCTGGCATACTTATTGTATAGCTTAGATGTCTATGAAAGTAATTGTTTGGTTTACAAACTGAACACATTCTATAACGAAAGGAGGTGATTTTGATGAAGAAGACAATAGCGATTATCGTTGCAGTACTCTTTGTATTTGCCCTTACCTCTATATCTTTTGCAGCAGAGAAAAAGGCAGCTCCTGCCCCTATGGAAAAGAAAGAGGCAGCTCCAGCCAAAGTTGAGGAGAAGAAGGCGCCTGAAAAGGTAATGTCTGTTACAGGTGATGTTGTGGCAGTTGATGCAAAGGCAATGACACTGACCGTTAAAGGCAAAAAGGGTGACGTTGCGCTTTCCACAAATGACAAGACCACTGTAAAAATGGGCAAAGAGAAGAAGGCCCTCGCTGATGTAAAGGTTGGCGATAAGGCAAAGGTTAAGTATACAGAGGTTGACGGCAAGAATATAGCAAAAAGTATTGCTATCAAACCAGCAGTAACAGCAGCACCCGCAGAGAAAAAGGCAGAAGTGAAGAAAGAGAAAAAGGTAGCGCCAGCAGAGAAGAAATAATATTATTTCTCAACAATAGGGCACTAAATTTTTAGTGCCCTATTGTTTAATCTTGGACTTTACTTTTTCAAGTGTATCCTGAACACGGCATTGATAAAAATCATCCAGCTTTTTCAATACATCAGGATACTTTTCAAATATCTCCTCAAGAAGAAATTTCTTAAATTCTATAACCTCAAGCCTATCTAAAGCAATCACTGAAGCGGTTCTTGGCCTTCCAGTAAGAAATGCTACCTCGCCAAATACATCACCAGCAGTTTTTTTGAGCTTTTGATTTCCATCAGCAGCTCTTTTGATCTGTTGATCGCCTCTGAATTGTACGGATATACTCTTTGCTTAATTACTAAGGAGTTCATAAGTAAGACCACATTCTTGTCATTCCCAGGCTTGACCGGGGAATCCAGAACGGCACTGGATGCCCGCTTACAACCTGCGGGCATGACATACAAAGTTGTTATGTGTGGCGTTACTAATGACCGCATTAGTAACGCCCAAAAATCTCAGAGAGACCTTTAGCCTTCTCAACAGCCCACGGGATATAGTATATAATATAGCAACCAAAATACAGGAGGTAGCCTTGAAGAAAAAGATTTCCTTTGAACCCGCTTCACGCATTAAGCATCTTCCACCTTACCTTTTTGCGTCTATTGACAGAATGAAACAGAAGGCAATAGAGAAGGGCGCTGACCTCATAGACCTGAGCATCGGTGACCCGGACATCTCTACGCCGTCTCTCATAGTAGATGCTATGAAAGAAGCTGTTGAAAAACCTTGTAACCACAGATATCCGTCATACGAGGGCATGCTCTCTTTCAGAGAGACTGTTGCGGGGTGGTATAAGAAGAGATTCGGTGTTAAACTTGACCCTGAGACAGAAGTGCTCTCATTGATTGGCTCGAAGGAGGGTATAGGCCATATCCCTTTAGCATTTGTAAATCCAGGCGATACAGTGCTTGTACCATCACCAGGGTATCCTGTTTATTCAACCGGCACCTTGTTTGCCGGCGGGAAGAGCTATACAATGCCTCTCAGGGAAGAAAATGATTTTCTGCCTGATTTCGATGTAATACCAGAAAAGGTATTTTTTAAGACAAAACTTATCTTTATAAACTATCCTAATAATCCCACCTCAGCAGTTGCACCAGCAAAATTTTATAAAGAAGTGATAAACATTGCTTTGAAATACAACATCATTGTCTGCCATGATGCCTCATACACCGAAATCTACTATGATAGGAAACCTTTGAGTTTTATGCAGGTACCCAATGCAAAGGATGTGGGCATAGAGTTTCATTCGCTTTCAAAGACATATAATATGACAGGTTGGAGGATAGGTTTTGCCGTTGGAAACAGAGAGGTCCTGGCAGGTCTTGGAAAGGTAAAGACGAACCTCGATTCAGGCGTTTTTCAGGCCATACAGGAGGCGGCCATAGTCGCGCTCGGCATGGATAATAGTGCCCTCGCCGGGATAAGGAAAACCTATCAGAAAAGAAGGGATATACTTTATGATGGGCTAAAGAAAATAGGAATGCATCTGATCAAACCGGAGGCAACGTTTTATATATGGGCAAAGGTGCCTTCTGACTTTGGTTCCATGGATTTCGTAACATATATGCTTGACAGGACGGGGGTTCTTGCGACACCTGGTAATGGGTTTGGAGAAGCCGGAGAAGGTTATGTAAGATTTGCATTAACAGCATCTGTGAATAGGATTCAAGAGGCAGTCGAAAGGATAAAAAGAATTCTATAACCGAATGATGCAGACATTATTCAAAAATTTATTTAACTTGATAGATTATTGAGATATCTTTATTGGTTATTTTCACTAAAATATTCCAAAAACCATCAGTTAAAGGTACACTAAGGTATCAATCCCGATATGTATCGGGATTCACAACATCTGCATCACTACAATTGATTTAAGAATGTCGGTCGCTTACATTGGTATTGGCTCTAATCTCGGCAACAGGCAGGAAAACTGTCTGCGTGCGATAGAACTTCTGCAAAAAAAAGGAATCATTGTCAAAAAGCGTTCTTCTCTATATGAGACTGAGCCATGGGGCGTAAAAGATCAACCATTATTTCTGAACATGGCAATCGAAGCAGAGACAAAACTCAATCCTGAGGCGCTGTTAAGAATATTAAAGGATGTAGAAAAAGAGGTTGGCAGGAAGGAGTCTACCAAATGGGGGCCTCGTATAATTGATCTCGATATTCTACTTATTGACAATATTGTCTTGAATAAGGATAATTTAAAAATTCCTCATCCCTTGATGCATAAGCGAGAGTTTGTTTTACGACCTTTGTGCGAGATTGCACCATATATAAAGCATCCATTATTAAAGTTGAGTATGAATGAACTTTTACAACAGCTTCACCCTGTTAGAAAACCCGAGTAGGGCATTCTAACAGGGTTTACAAGAAGTCAAAAATAAAGGATTTGTTTTAGGAGGCTCTTGCAAAAGTCTTGAAATTAAAATGTAGCCGCAAACTTTAGTTTGCGTGTTTTCTTTGTTTTCAATATGTTACAAAACGCAGGCTAAAGCCTGCGGCTACCGAATTGGACTTTTGCAAGAGCCTCTTAGGTTAAGCCTTTCTTACAAAATCTCCAAAATTTTTTAATATCTTGAGACCGGTTTCCTGACTCTTTTCAGGGTGAAACTGAGTTGCAAAGATATTCTCTTTCCAGACCATAGAAGCAAAGGTTATACCATAATCAGTCGTTGTTGCAACTATATTATTATCATCAGGCACGACATAATAAGAATGGACAAAATAGAAAAACGCTTCATCCTGTATGCCGTCAAAGATCGGCGGTCTTCTCTGAATTTTCGCATTGTTCCAGCCCATGTGCGGCACTTTAAGATTTATCTGAAATCTCACAACCTTCCCTTTCAAGATGTCAAACCCTTTGTGAATACCGAACTCCTCTGATTCAGTGAATAAGACCTGGAGTCCGAGGCAGATGCCGAGATATGGCTTGCCTTTCTGAATTGACCTTAGAATTGGTTCTGTGAGCGACCCCTCTTCAAGGTTCTTCATGCAGTCCCTGAATGCGCCTACACCCGGAAGCACAACAGCATCAGCATTATCTACTGCCTTTGAGTCTGTAACAACCTTTGCATTGACTCCAACCTTAAGGAAACCCTTTTCAACACTCCTAAGATTCCCCATTCCATAATCTATAATCGCAATCATATTTTATTATACAATACAAGCGTATAAATGCGGGATGAGAGTAACTTCTCCTTTCGTTGACACTTTTTAAATTTAACTGATATACTGCATTATTATTCATAGTAATATAGAGGTTCAACTGGTAGACGAGGGCAAAAAAGGCAAAACCCGCAACTCAGGGAGTCAACTCAGGGAGTATGGTTATGATCCCGAAGGGGTTCGAAAATAGATGAGTCTTGTCGGAAGGCTTGAGGACATTGCCCTTTCTGATATTTTCCAGATACTGAGCATAGGCAGGAAAACAGGTACCCTTGTACTGAAAGGCAGCCGCGGGAACGCACTGATTGTTTTTAAAAACGGCCTTGTTGTGAGGGCTGAGACGGACGATATTGACAGAACCCTTGGTGAAGACTTGTTGAATGCCGGGATAATAAAAGACACAATCTTCCATTTAGCCTCAGGGGTAAAAAAAAAGCTGCCTGCAAAGTCTATACCCGAGATATTATACGAATTTGGCTCTATTAATAAGGACGCCCTTGAAAAGATAACAAGGAAGAGGATAGAGAAAGTTGTATACCAGCTTCTCTTCTGGCAGGATGGCGATTTCCAGTTTGAACTTGATGACATTGACCCAAAGGGGAAGGTTGAGATACCCGACCATGGTTGGGAGCTTTCAAAAGGAATGAGTCCTGAATACCTCTTAGTTGAAGGTGCCAGGGTACATGATGAATCTTCACAGACCAGATTAGTTTCTACCGAAGAGCTGACAGGCTTTAAAAGAGAGGAAGTAGAATGGGAAGGAGAATGGGAAGTCCAGCCCCCGCCGGTAGAAAGAAAGGACATATCATCCTTAAGGGCTCTTACACAGGAACTGAGGTTTCCAAACTCAGCTTCAGAGATAACCCTGCTTATTCTGAGATTTGCAAGCGATATATTCCTGAGGGGTATCCTTTTTATGGTTGGAGACAGAGAAATAGTAGGTCTTGGCCAGTTTGGTCTTGATATAGAAAAGCCAGATGAGAAGATAAGAGAGATAATACTGCTCTTTGAGGAAAGTAATTTCTTGAATAAGATTATCATGGGAAAACGACCTTATAAAGGAAGCATCGAAAAGGACAGGGTCACAGAGGAGTTGATAAACGAGATTGACGGAGGATGGCCTGGTGAAGTTGCCCTTTTCCCTTTAATTGCCGAAGGGAGGGTTGTCGCCCTCCTTTACTGTGATAATCTGACAACAGGAGAAAAGATAATAGAGACAGAAGGACTTGAAATATTCATAGATCAGGCAGGGCTTGCCCTTGAAAAATCATTGCTGCAGAGAAGAATTCAAGAGATGGAAAATAAACCTAAACGATGATGTTTTTTTTATTTTAATTTGTTAAAATTTATACAAGATGCAAAGTGAGCGAACCACCAAATCTATTCTAATTGTTGAAGATTCAACAACAACGAGGGCACTCATCAGGGCTGTTATAGAAGAGATGGGAGACTTTAATACAGTCGAGGCTGGTTCCGGCTTTGATGCCTTAAAACTCTTGCCAACGCAGGAATTTGACCTTGTTATAACTGATATAAATATGCCTGATATAAATGGTCTTGAGCTGATAAACTTCATGAAGAATAATCCGAGATACAGCCACCTGCCTTTAATAATAGTTAGCACAGAGAAAAGCGAGGAGGACAAGAAGAGAGGAATGGCTTTAGGCGCAATGGCATATATTACTAAGCCATTCAAGGCACATGAACTTCAGGAAGTTATAAGACAGACAATAATGTATGAAGGCATCTAAGAAGGAATTTATAGCAGAGGCAGAGGACCTCTTGTTTGAGTCCCAGCAGATGATACTCGAGATCCAGGATACATATCAGACAGCCTTGAACCCTGATACAATCAATGCATTATTTCGTTCTATGCATACACTCAAAGGGCTTTCGGGACTTTTTGGAAACCAGGGTGTAACAAACCTTAGTCACGCCCTCGAATCATTATTAGATGACATAAGACTCGGAAAGATAGAAATTACCGATGATGTAGTAAATTTCCTTTTTAAGAATCTCGATATACTGAGATCTGCTGTTGATGCGGTTAAGGAAGATAAGGAACAGGATTTAACAAAGCATATTAATGAGATAAAGTCTTTCAGGACATCAATAAAAGAGAGCGCTAGCGGCCCAAACATTAAAGGTCTTATTGACGACTCCATAATAAAAGTGCTCTCAGAATATGAGGAACACAGGCTTAAGACGAGTATAAAAGATGGCAAAAGTATCTACCTATTAAAGGCAATATTTGAACTTTCAACTTTTGACACGTCACTCGAGGAAATAACAAAAACAATAAAATCAAAAGGGGAACTTGTATCCACTCTACCCACGTCTGCAGATATACCTGATGGCTCTATTGGGTTCAACCTTATGTTTGCCAGCGGCGACCACCTGAATGAGTTAAAGGAAGAAATAGGGGGTGATATAGAGGTACTCGTCCAGTCAAAGCAAACAGGACCTCAACCACGTAGGAAACAGGAACGGTCTATAAAAAGTGCAACAACCACTGTAAGGGTTGATATAGATAAACTTGACAGGATACTGAATACGATAGGTGAGCTTACTCTTGCAAAAGACGCTGTAAAGAGGATTGGGTCGGAGATGGCTGGTGCATCACGCTATTCTTCATTTGTAAGCGATGTCTATAAGATTTCGCAAACGTTTGAACGAAGGCTCGCGGATCTACAGGATGAGGTCCTTGAGATAAGGATGGTTCCAATAGGCCAGATATTCTCAAGGCTTGCACAGGTGATCAGGCGTTATTCAAGGGAGATAGAAAAAGAGATAGATCTTATGGTGTATGGCGAAGATACAGAGCTTGATAAATCATTGGCTGAAGAGATAGTTGATCCACTCATGCACCTTGTGAGGAATTCGATCGATCACGGTATAGAGCCAGCCGAAGAGAGGACGATGAAGGGCAAGAAAGGACATGGCAGTATTGTTTTAAAGGCATTCCAGAAGGGAAGTCATGTAGTAATAGAGGTGATAGATGACGGCAGAGGTATAGATGTAGAAAAGGTCAGGAAAAAGGCTATAGAAAAAGGGCTGCTCGAACCTGATGCCAGTCTCGAAGATAGAGAGATTGTTGATTTCATATTTGCTCCTGGTTTTAGCACAAAAGAAGTTGCGAGTGAGATTTCCGGAAGGGGTGTCGGCCTGGATGTTGTAAAGGAAAAACTTTCCATGCTGGGCGGCTTTACAGAGGTTTACACGAAAAAGGATGAAGGGACAACCTTTACACTTACACTCCCGATTACCCTTGCAATAATAAAAGCGCTTATTGTAAGAGTTGGGAAAGAGAAGTTTGCTTTGCCGCTGACAGCGATATCTGAGACGGTTGTAATAGAGCATAAAGATATTCAAACTATAGAGTGGAAGGATGTTTATTACATCAGAGGCGAAATGCTCCCGATAATGAACATCGGGAAAATATTTAACCTGGGAACTGATAAAAGTGACAGGTCATTTGCTGTTGTTGTAGGGCTTGGTATGAGAAAATTAGGACTTCTCGTGGATGAGCTCGTTGGGCAGCCTGAGATTGTCATAAAGTCGCTTGGGGAATATTTTAAAGGCTTAAGCGGTTTTGCAGGTGCTGCTGAGATAGGGAAGCATGAGGTAATCCTCGTCCTTGATGTTGAGTCTCTTATAGAAAAATCTTTAATAAAACAGGAAGGCATGTCATATGTATGAGGAATTCTATGGGCTAAAACAGAGACCTTTTACCAAAACACCAGACCCTAAATTCCTTTTTCTAAGCAAAAATCATGAAGAAGCCCTGGCGAGGTTACAATATGCTGTCGAGGAAAAAGAGCTAATTTTGCTTACAGGAGATGTCGGCAGCGGCAAGACTACACTCACACGGGCACTGATGGATTCCCTCGGCGAGAAATACAGGATAATACTTTTAATAAATCCACGGCTTACACCGGTTCAATTTCTGAGGACGGTTGCAAAGCGGTATGATATGAATGTCCCGTACAATTTTAAGGATAACCTGCTTGATATAATTTATGAAAAAGTTTACAAAGACTACGAGACAGGGATATCACCAGTAATTATAATAGACGAGGCACAGCTGATACCTAACAAAGATACATTTGAGGAGATAAGGCTCCTTACAAACTTTCAGCTTGACTACACAAACCTTATTAGCCTTATACTCGTGGGCCAGACAGACCTGAGGAGGAGATTGAACCACAAGACATACCTTCCATTAAGACAAAGGATAGGGCTTTTCTATCATCTCGGACCCTTGACGGAAAGTGAGATAAGAGGCTATGTAGAGCACAGATTAAGGATATCGGGTATGGAAGAGACTCTGTTTACAGACGGAGCCCTGAAACAACTTTATCAGTACTCAGGCGGAATACCGAGGGTGATAAACAGTCTTGCTACCTTTGCCCTTCTTGATGGATTTGGTAAAGAACTGCGGATTATAGAAGAATCTCTTATTAATGATGCAGCAAGGGAGCTCGGGTTGAATGGATATCGCGAAAATTAGGAAAAAACTGAAAGAGACGGAGACGTCCGGTAGTCAGCAGCCCAGGGTAAATGACAAACCCACAGAGGGACATGAGGCTCAGGGTATAAAGTCCGATAAGGAAAATGCCGAACGCCGAACGCTGAACTCCGAAGGAATAAAAGCAGAGGCTGATACTAATCAAAAAGCTGACGCAAAAAGGAGTGAGGAGATAAGAACTGAGCGTGTCGACGTTAAGGAAGAGATAACCAAGGCAAAGGATATCGAAAAGAAGATTGAGGAAAACAAGACAGATGAAATAATCGAGATACTCACCTTCAGCCTTTTGAAGGAAGAATTCGCTTTCAGAATCTCTGAGCTTGAGGAAATACGAAGGTATCAGAGGATAACAATGGTCCCAAAGATGCCGAATTATGTCCTTGGAATAACCTCTCTCAGAGGGAAGGTTATCCCTGTGATAGACCTAAAGACCAAACTCTCCCTTACAGACAAACCCTCAGATATTGACCACAAGGGGAAAATATTAATAATCAAAGGTCCCAAGGGACCAATCGGCGCAGCAATAGACAAGGTCCTGGGTGTTGTTCGCATTACAAAGACTGACATCTTGCCACCGCCTTCTCATCTTACAGAGACAGAACTTAAATTTGTCGAAGGTGTGGCTGTGGTAGATAAGCGTTTCATATCAATAATGCGCATGGAAGAAGCAATAAAGATTTAATAAGTCGTGATTGGTGAGAAGGAGGGTTTCATGAAGATCATAAAGCTTGTAAAAGAGAGACTCGAAATAAAGTATATGGTTTTTGTCGTTGCGCTCTTAGTAGCTGGTATCTTGTGGGCTGGCATTTTATCATTTAGCGTAAGAGACAATCTTTATTCTACAGCTGAAGAAAATTTAGATGCAACAGCCACAATAGTCGCAATTGATATCACAAGGGCAATGCATGAGTCTATTGATAAAAAAGCAGCGCTGTCAAAACAGATTGTTGAAGGGCTCAAGACTGTAAAGGGTATTGAGGATATTAAGATATTAAATGTACAAGGCAGAGAGGCATTTATGAAGGATTCACCAGCAACCGAGTCATCTGTTATGCAGACCCTTTCTGCTAAAAATGCCCCATTATCTTATAAGTCTGAGAAGTCTCTTGTTTTTTATAAACCTCTCGAAAACGCTCTTTATTGCAAAGGATGCCATGCCAGGGAAGGTGCTATATTAGGCGCTGTTAAGGTTGGGGTATCCCTTGAAAAGATTTATGGAAAGAGTATGAATTTTATCTTATGGACTACAATCATTTCTATAATCGGCATCGCTGGAGGCACCTTTTTCTTCTGGATTATATTAAGGAGGCTTGTGATAGTGCCGATACACTCTATCGAAAAGGCTGCTAAATCTTTAGCTGATGGAGATCTCTCTTTCAGTTTAGATATCAAGACAAGTGATGAGATAGGAAGGCTGAGTAAGGCTATCAATACATCTGTGAAGGCTCTCGGAAGTATTCTTCTTAGGGTTAAGAGTGGCTCAAAACGGGCTTCGGACGTTGCCGCAAAAGTAGAAGTCGAATTCAAGAAGGTTTCAGAAGGCACCAAGCTTGAATCAGAAGCAATAGCAAATATAGCGACTTCTATAGAACAGATGAATTCAGCCGCAGCAGAGATTTCAGGCAGCACAGACCGCCTTGCAACCTCTACAGAAGAGACAGCAGCAGCAATGGAAGAGATGGTCACGAGCATAGGTCAGGTTGCAAACAGCGCACAGGAGCTCTCAATGACTGTTGATTCCACATCAGCCTCTATAGAAGAACTGTCTGCTACAATAAAGGAAGTAGCCAACAAGACAGAAGATCTTGCTGCAGCATCAGAAGAGACACTTGCTGCTGCAGAAGAAATTTCCTCTTCTGTAAAGGAAGTGGAGCAGAGTGCAAAAGAATCTGCGATGCTCTCTGAGAAGGTTAAAAACGATGCATCTACATTCGGTATGTCCTCAGTAGAGAAAGCAATAGAAGGAATGCAAAACATCAAATTATCAGTTGAAAAAACAGCCAATTATATGAGGAAGCTTGGTGGAAGGTCAAATGAAATTGGCAAGATCTTAAATGTTATAGATGAGGTAACAGACCAGACAACACTGCTTGCCCTGAACGCAGCCATACTTGCTGCACAGGCAGGTGAGCATGGCAAGGGCTTTTCTGTTGTTGCCGATGAAATAAAAGATCTTGCAGAAAGGACATCCTTCTCAACGCATGAGATAGCCGCGCTTATTCAGGCGGTACAGCAAGAAGTTAGAGATGCTATCATCGCAATGGATGAGGGTCTCAGGTCTGTAGAGGAGGGTTTCAAGGTTACGAAGGACGCAGGAGATGCCCTGAGGAAGATAGTAGAGAGTTCTAAGCAATCAGCAGAGATGGCTTTTTCCATCGAGCGTTCGACAGCAGAACAGGCAAGGGCAACAAGGCTTGTTTCAGAGGCCATGGAAAAGGTAAAAAATATGGTAGCTCAGGTTGCAAAGGCTACCTCGGAACAAAGCAAGGGCGCCCTTCTTATCACAAAGGCTACAGAGAAGATGAGGGACGTTGCTAATCATGTTAAGGCAGCAACAGGTGAACAACTAACAAATACCAAGCAGATATCTGAGGCAATAGAGCTTGTGTCAGAGAAGAGTCAGAAAATTGCCAGGGCTGTTAATGAACAAAAGTCGGGTTCTAACCAGATATTCAAGTCTATCGAGAAGATAAAGGATATTCCAAAGGCAAATATGAACATTGTATTCGATATTAACCGATCACTGAAAGGTTTATTCAGAAACACTGAACTTGTAACTAAGGAGATGCATGGGATTAAGCTATTAGAAGAGAGTTTAGCTACCAGTTTGCCTACTGATTTTATAGGGTTTGGTATTGAGCCTATTGGTGAATCACCTGTCGAGATATTAAAAAAATTCAACCCACTCGCTGAATACCTTAGTAAAAAAATCGGTAAAAGGGTTGAACTGAGAGCGGTATCTGATTACGAGGGTGCCATAAGAGATATAAGTCAAGGCATAACACACCTCTGTTTTATGACACCAACCACTTATATAGAGGCAAACAGGAAGTATGGAGTTGAAGTCCTTGTAAAGGCATTAACAGAAGGGAAGGCATTTTATCATTCTGTCATTATAGCGAAGAGTGACAGTAATATCAGTTCTGTTGAAGATATTAAAGGGCATACGTTTGCCTTTGGAGATCCACACTCATTATCTAATTATATAGCACCAAGGATTATGCTTCTTGAGGCTGGTGTAGACCTGAAGGATTTACTTTATTACGATTATCTCGGCCCTCACGAGGCAGTAGCAAATGCGGTGCTTAAAGGTAACTTTGACGCTGGTGGTGTGACAGAGAGCATAGCATATAGGTTTAAGGACAAGGGTATCAAGATAATTAAATTATCTGAAGCTTTACCAGGATTCAGTATATGCGTAAGTAAGGCTTTGCCTGAAAGGGATAGAGTTTCCATAAGGGCTACACTCACAGCACTGACAGACGCAACACCTGAAGGTGCTTCAGTCCTCGGTTCTATATATAGGCGTTACACCGCGTTTGAAGAAGCATCTGACTCTGAATATGCGAATGTAAGGAATATGATGTCAAGATTAGGTTTGATTTAAGAGTTAATAAGGTCTTAAGCACCTTTCAGGGTCAATCAAGGTTAAGAAGTTTAATTAAAAGGTAAAAAGGAGATGAGGTGAAAAAGTTTGCTGTATTTAAGATCGGGGGAGAAGATTTTGGTGTCGAAATCAACAGGATTGTTGAAATCCTTAAGACACAAAAGATACATTCGCTGCCAGATCTCCCTGATTTTCTATCCGGTGTTGTAACTGTTAGGGGCGAGGTAATACCTCTTCTTAACCTCAAAAAGCGTTTTGGTTTTGAGTCATCTGCAGAAAGGGAGCATATATTAATAATAAAATGTGATAGCGAAAAGATTGGTCTTCTCGTAGATGAAATAAAAGAGATAATTTCCCTTGCCACTGAAGAGATAACTGTCCCACCATCTATATTCAAAGGGTTAAAAAGAAGGTACCTTACCGGTCTGGGGAAAAAAGGTGACAGGATAATAATCCTTCTTAACATAGATGATCTTCTTACCTCGGAGGAGAAAATAATACTGAAGGAATCAGAAGGGATTTTAGACGAAGATGCAGGATCTGGAAAGCTTACTTAAAGACGACGATGTTGAAGTCAGGAGAGAGGCCCTTGAAAACCTCAGGAGCAGGTCGGGTAATTCTTATATTATAAATCTGCTCCTGAGCGCTATGGAGGATATGAGCTGGAGGGTCAGGAACACGGCTACAGATATTCTTCTCGATGAGCATCCAGTCGAGACATATATAGGAGGATTGATCCAGTTACTTTACCGTGAAGATAATGCAGGCGCAAGAAATTCTGCAATAGAAGCGCTTGTTAAACTTAATAAAAAGGCAACGCCTTTTTTAATCGAGACATTCAATACACCTAACAGGGATGTTAGAAAATTTATTATAGACATCTTAGGGGGATTCAAGGATAGCAGATCCCTGCCACTCATGCTCAATGCATTAAAGGATGATGATGAAAATGTCCGGGCTACAGCTATAGAACATATCGGCAAGGTAGGTGAATCATCTGTTGTAGATGCCCTGATAGAGATACTCGAAAGTGGCGACATATGGACAGCCTATCCTGCTGCTGATGCACTCGGCAGGATCGGAGACAGGAAGGCAATCCCATCATTAATAAAGGCACTGGATAAGAAGACACTCAGGGAACCCGCTATAAAGGCCCTGGGTCTTATTGCTGACCCCGAGACGCTTAGATATGTAGTCCCCTTTATAGAGGATTCTTCAAAGACTATACAGGAAGACGCCCTTCGGGGTATTGAGAGGTTTTACCATAAAGGTGTCAGCGAGGAATTTATAACAGGTGAGATAAAAAGGCTTCTTGGCGATCGGGTCCTGGATATACTCGTTACTCATGCGTGGTCAAAAAAACCTGATGTGAGAATATCTGCGATACTCATACTCGGCCTGATGAAAGATGAACGGGCATACAATCCCCTCCTTGAGCTATCACAAGACGAAAAATTCAAAGAAGATGTCAAAAAAGCGCTTGTCTTTATAGGCAAGGACAGACCAGAATCTCTGCTCAAGCTTTTTGATACAGATAACCTTTACCAGAAAAGGTTCATATGCGAGGTTGCCGGTAGAATAGCCTCTCCTGTTTATTACGACACACTTGAAAAGCTACTTGAAGACGAGGATGGACATATCCGCTCTCTTGCTGTAATAGCAATTTCGAAACTCAGTAATTTTAAAGCTATAAGTCCTATAAAAAGACTTTTAGCTGATCAATATGAGGATGTGCAAGAGGCTGCAGTTGATGCACTTTCAAATCTAAGGTTAGGTCTTTCTGTCTCTGAACTAATAGATTTACTTGATAGTGCAAACCCGGCACTGAGAAAAAATGCGGCTGTGCTGCTTGGTAAAATAGGTGCTACCGGGGCAGTACCAGCATTGGGATTTACACTTAAGGATGGGAATATTGGTGTAAGGAAGGCTGTTGTTGATGCCTTTTCTCATCTTAAAACAGAAGAGTCCATTAGATTTCTCATCCTTGCGCTTACAGATGAGGAGCCTGACATAAGAGTGCTGTCAGCCCTCAGCCTTGGCCATATTGGTGGTGAAGGTATCTTCGAGTCCCTATCTCTGCTTCTTTCTGATTCGGACGACTCTGTAAGGGTTGCGGTATCAAATTCCCTCGGTATGCTTAAAGACGTGAGGGCGGTTAAACCCCTTATAGGGCTGCTATCTGATAAAAACGGTTTTGTTGTAGCAACAGCAATAGAGTCTCTAAGCAAAATAGGCGGAGATGAAGCAAGGTCTGCCTTACTCCGCATGCTTGTTTCTGAGGACAGAGAGGTCAGGCGGACCGCAATAAAAGCACTTTCATCCTTTGATGATGTAGAGGAAAAATTACTTCCTTTTCTGAAAGACGATGATTGGGCGACCAGAATGGCTACTGTTGAGGTATTAGGCAAAATGGCAAAAGTGAAAGTTGTTATAAAGAAGGAACTCGAAAAACTCCTCGACTTTGAGGAAGATCCTATAGTGAAGAAGGCGGTTGAAGAGAGCCTCGGTGTTTGAAGGTGAAGAGTTAATACATCTGCCTGAAGATGTATTCAGGCTCATAAGGGACCTGATAAGGGATTACTCCGGAATATATTTTGATGACGAATCAAGGTATCTCCTCGAGAAGAGGCTTTCAAGAAGGGTAAGGAATCATCATTTTGCCAGTTTCAGGGACTACTTCAGACACCTGCTGTATGACAGGAACCGTAATGAAGAACTCGCATTAATAATAGATGTCCTTACTGTTAATGAAACATATTTCTTCAGGGAACAAAGCCAGCTTAAGACATTCAGCGAAGAGATACTATCTGAACTCAGGGATATAAACAGAGATAAGAAAAAGCTTAGGATATGGTCTGCAGGTTGTTCTACCGGCGAGGAGCCTTATACTATTGCTATGCTTGTGCTCGAGAATGGCAATTTTAATGGATGGAACGTAGAGATATTTGGAAGTGATATAAACCAGAGGGTGCTCCAGGTTGCAAGAAGTGGAATATACAGAAAAAACTCCTTCAGAACAACAGAGCCTTATTTTATTAACAAATATTTCAAGGAAGAGAACAGTCTTTTCAGAATATCAGACAATGTGAAGCAGTATGTAAATTTCAGCCATCTAAATCTTCTTGATCCTTTCAAGGTAAGATTAGTAGGCACGATGGATGTAATATTCTGCAGGAATGTGTTGATATATTTCGATCAGATGTCGAGGAAAAAGGTGGTGGAGATATTTTATGAAAGGCTTATGAATGGAGGTTATCTCCTATTGGGCCATGCAGAATCTCTTATAAATCTATCCACTGCCTTTACCCTGAGGCATTTCAAACATGACATGGTTTACCAGAAGCCTGTAAAAAAAGGGGTCTATACAGATGTCTAAGATTAAAGTCCTTATTGTTGATGACTCTGCATATAGCAGGCAGACAATAAAGAAAATGCTTGAGACAGACCCGGGCATCGATGTTTCGGGTATCTCAGCAGACGGCATAGATGCAATGGCCAAGACCATCAAGATCAAGCCTGACCTTATAACATTAGACCTTGAGATGCCCGGGATGGATGGCTTCAGTTTCCTCAGGTGGCTGATGAAGAAAAGGCCAACGCCCGTGATAATTGTCAGTTCGTATTCTGACTCAAAGACTGTATTTAAGGCACTCGAACTCGGTGCAGCTGATTTCATAGCAAAACCTCCGAAAACAGCCTCAATAGAATTTCAGAAAATGGAGAAGGATTTACTTAGCAAGGTCAAGGGTATAAAAGACTTACGTATGGATAGACTGAGTAAAAACCTCGAACTTCTTGAAGAAGATGGAGATCAACAGACATTCCCAAAAGGTTCAGCGCACGATATAGAAGCCGTGGCTATCGGAGCATCAACTGGTGGGCCTGCTGCACTTAAGATAGTATTGACAAGGCTTCCATCCGATTTTCCTGCAGGTATTGTGGTAAGCCAGCATATGCCAAAAGGTTTTACTTCATCATTTGCAGAGAGGCTTAACGGAATTTCAAAGGTGCGAATAAAGGAAGCAACAGAGGGTGACGAGGTGGAACCGGGTAAGGTTCTTATCTGTCCTGGCGGTTACCACTTGCTTTTCAGAAAAAAAGGGCGAAGGATAGTTGCAACAATTAAGGAACCAAAGAATACAGACAAATATGTACCATCAGTTGATATGATGATGTCATCGGTTGCAGAAGTTTTTGGCCCCAAGACCCTGGGTGTTGTTCTTACAGGTATGGGGAGTGATGGAACAGAAGGAATGCTGGAAATTAAAAAGAGAGGTGGTTATACTATAGCAGAGTCAGAGGATACTGCAGTTGTATTCGGTATGCCAGCAGAAGTGATAAAGGCAGGTGCTGCGGGGAGGGTCTTACCTCTCTCTGAAATACCTCTTGAAATAATAAAGTTAGTTAGAGAAGCAGACCAGGTCAATGACTCGTAGAGTGGAGGATTAATGGAACAAGAGCCCAGCATTGCAAAGAAGGCAGACGAGTTTCTTCAGATATTCAAGAAGGGCGAGGAGTTTACAAAGGATCTGATTAAGGAAAACGAGAGACTCAGATTCAGGATTGCGCAGCTCGAAGAAAATATTGAAAAGTCAGGGAATGAGGAAAAAGACAGACTCTATGAAGACAGGATAAAAATGCTCGAAGAAGAACTCAACTCCCTTTTAGAAAGGTACAGGAAAGTGGAGGAAGAGAACAAGGATTTTGCGTCAAAATACGTGGAGGTAGAGGCAGAGAACAATAACCTTGCGAACCTCTATGTAGCAAGCTATCAGTTGCATTCCACCTTAGATTTTAATGAGGTTTCACGGATAGTTATTGAGATAATTATTAACCTGATAGGTGCTGAAAAGTTTGCGATATATCTTATTGATGAAAAGACAAACGAGCTTATACCTGCGGCATCAGAGGGTTTATCTGTTAATGACATGCCTCGGGTGAAGATAGGAGAAGGTACAATAGGAACAGTAGCAAAGGAGGGGGAGAGTTACTTTTCGGAAAATATGGCATATGCATCAACGGTTGATGCTTTTAGCCCAATTGTGTGTATTCCGCTTAAGATAAAAGAACACGTTATAGGTGTCATCTCTATATATTCACTTTTTGTGCAGAAGACCGGGTTTTCCAATATAGATTATGAGCTTTTTAATTTACTTGCTGGTCACGCTGCCACCGCAATATTTTCTTCGAGGCTATATTCACAATCCGAGAGAAAACTTACGACCATACAGAGTTTCCTTGATCTTCTCAAAGAAAAGCCGAGAAGATAAACCATGGTAAGGAGTTAAAGATGTCCAATATCCTTGTTGTTGAAGATTCACCAACAATGAGACAGCTAATAGGTTTTGCCATGAAGAGGATTTCCGGATCAAGGGTGATTGAGGCAACAGACGGTGTTGATGCATTAAAAAAATTATCTTTTGAAAAAATAGACATTATACTAGCTGATATAAACATGCCTGTTATGGATGGCCTTAAATTAGTGAGCCTTGTAAGGGGGAGCGCTTCTTATAAGAATATCCCTATAATAATAATCACGACAGAAGGTGCAGAGGAGGATAAAAATAAGGCACTTGCTATAGGTGCCAATGCCTATCTTACAAAGCCGATCCAGACCCAGGAGTTGATAAGACTCGTGAATAGTTATCTTTCATAAGTCAACTCTGACACCTCGGACATAAGAATTTTCCGGTAAACCAGGGAGTTTCGTGTGAGAAATCAGGGATCAATTCAAGAAGCAGCGGTGCGTTGCATTTTCGGCATCTCAGGTCATTGAGATTGAAGTCTGATGACAGTTTTTTTGCATCATAGGCGTTTTCCCTGACTTCAACAATATAGCGTGCGAGTTCCTGGACTTTAGGTTTTTGGCTTAGCACCTTCCTTATCTGATCCACAACCTCATTCGGCTTGGTTGTGGCTTTCACAATATAACCGGCAGCGCCGAGGTTAAGAGCTTTCTCGACTTCCTCAGACTGGCCTTTTGCAGAAAAGACCAATACCGGGATGTTTGCGAGTCTCGGATCCGTTTTTACAACCTGAAGTACCTTATATCCATCCATGATGGGCATCATAAGGTCCAGAAGAATAATGTCGGGTTTTTCCTGCGAGAGGATCTTAATCGCTTCCATGCCGTTATCTGCTGTAAGTACATTGAATTGCTCGAATGTCAACTTGTTCCTGTACATCTGTTGCACGACCTTTGAGTCTTCAACGAGCAATATCTTGTTTCTCATAGTAAAATTCTATATAAGGGTCAATTTTATGTCAATACTCAATTTTATTGAATCCATAAAAAATGACAGGAGATTTAACACTCAGATAGTCGAACATAAATACATCTATCCTGTGAAGGCACGCTATATGAAACTTGTTATACCTGACAGGCTCAAAGATGTATTAAAAGGACGGGGTTTAGAGTACTTTTACAGCCATCAGGTTGAGGCCATCAATTTCATAAGGGAGGGAGAGAATGTTGTTGTCATGACCCCGACTGCAAGCGGCAAGAGTCTCATATATAACATCCCCGTACTTGAATCCATTATCGAAAACCCTGAGCAAAGGGCACTTTATATATTTCCTTTAAAAGGGCTTGAACAGGATCAGGTAATAAACCTTAATGAATTATACAATGCTGTTGCGAGTAGCACTTTAAATTCATCACCCTCCCCCACCCCTCCCATCAATCCCGAAAGCTTTCGGGACTCTCCCCTTGTTGGAGAGGGCAAGGGTGAGAGGTGTAAAAGAAACAGCGCATCCGGCAGAAAGTCTTTATTGAATTTTGGAGAGGTTTACGACGGCGATACTACTGCCTACAGGCGGAAAAAGATAAGAGAGGCAATCCCTAATGTCATTTTCACAAACCCTGATATGCTTCATCTTGCAATAAACCCCTTCCATAAAAAATGGGAGACATTCTTCAAAAATTTAAGATTTGTGGTTATTGATGAAATACATACTTACAGGGGGGTGTTTGGTTCAAATGTAGCCCATGTTATAAGGAGGCTGAGGAGGATATGTAAATACTGGGGGTCCAGTCCTCAATTTATTGCAGCCTCTGCGACTATAGCCAATCCATCTCAACTTGCGGAAGAACTTGTAGGGTTACCGTTTAAAGTCGTGGCTCAGAGTGGGGCACCACAGGCAGGAAAACATTTTGTTTTTATTAAACCGATAGAGAGTCCTTATACAGAGACAACAAGGCTTTTTATAAGATGCATTAATGCAGGGCTGAGGACGATTGTCTTTACAAAGGCAAGAAAGATAACAGAACTTATATATACATGGACAATAAACCATGCGCCGGAACTTGAGGATAAGATAAGTCCTTATCGCGCTGGTTTTCTTCCAAAAGAAAGGCGTGAGATAGAGCGGAGATTATTCAGCGGAGAGCTCCTCGGCGTTATCTCAACAAGCGCACTTGAACTTGGAGTTGATATAGGAGGGCTTGACTGCTGCATACTCTGCGGGTATCCAGGCTCTGTGGCAAGCACATGGCAGCGTGCAGGCCGCGTCGGCAGACACGGACAGGAATCAATGATAGCTATGATAGCTATTCAGGATGCCCTTGACCAGTATTTTATGCGTCATCCCGAGGCATTCTTTGAAAAAAGCCATGAAGCGGCAGTTATAGATCCTGAGAATAGAAATATCCTTAAAAGACATATTCCGTGTGCTTCTTCAGAGGTTTATCTGCGGGCAGATGATGGTGTATATGATGTAAAAAAACTTATGCCTTTGCTTGATGAGCTTGTTAAAGAAGAGATTTTAAATCCCGGCAAGAAAGGAGACATATGGTTTTCACGGAAGATGTATCACAGGGAGGTTGGCATCAGGGCAATTGGAGAGCCTTTTGATATTGTCAATGAATCAGGGAAGGCGATTGGTGAATTAAGCGGTGCCAGGGTTTTCAGGGATGCATTCCCTGGCGCAATTTATCTCCACAGGGGAAGGCAGAATCAGATTACAGAACTTAATCTTGAGAAGAAAAAGGTGATATGCAGAGAGGTTGATGTAAATTATTACACCCAGGCATTGAGTAAAGAGCAAACCGAAGTAATAAAAGAAAAAGAGATGAAGAAATATAGAAATTTTGAAGTCCAATGGGGAACCCTTAAGACGACACAAAAGATAATAGGCTATGAGAAAAAGAGAATCTTTGACAGGGTCAGGATTTCAAGACAAGACCTTGATATGCCTGAATATGTATTTGAGACCGAAGGACTCTGGATCATGATAGACATTGCAATACAATCCTTTGTTGAATCAAAAGGTTTTGATCTTGCAGGTACCCTTCATGCAATTGAGCATACTGCTATAGCATGTATACCGCTTTTTGCACTCTGTGACAGGGGGGATATTGGTGGTTTGAGTTATACATTTTATCCTGTATTTAAACAACCTGCGATTTTTATTTATGATGGATATGAGGGTGGGATAGGACTTACAAAGAGGGCGATAGAGGTTATCGGAGATTGGTTTGCGGCAACCCTAAAGATCATTGAAGAATGTCCCTGTGAGGATGGATGCCCTTCCTGTGTGCAGGATCCGCAGTGCGGTTCAGGCAACCAGCCTCTTGATAAAGAAGGGGCAAAGGAATTACTCAGGAAATGGCTTTTATAATGCCACTTTCAAACTTTACACCATGTAAAACATTACACACTGTGTGTAATAGCCGTTACACCCTTTATCTAACAAGTTGTTCCTTTTGTTTCTTTCTGCCTATATTACCTCCCTGTCAGATAAAGTTCATTATTTACAAAGGAATCTACCATGCTTGAGGTGCTGAATAAAGAGAGGGTTACTTTATTGTTTTCTGCTTGACAAATAATGTCTATTTCAACAAAACTATACTATATAAAGGTATTAATTTGCTTTTCTCTGAGCAGATAAAGATCAACAATATATGCAGCACTATACAAATATGATTTATTCTATCCAAGTGGCACAATAATTGCTTCAATTTACTTTAAGAATTTATTAATGAATAACAAATTAAGGGAAATGGTAAAGTCAGTCGCTGTGGGTATACTAATGACATTAGTATTATGTGAATTTGCTTATGCCAAGGTATCGGGCAACTGTGCTAACTGTCATACCATGCATAATAGCCAGAATGCCACCGGTATGGTATCAGACCTTAATTATGGTGTCGGGTTAGATCCAAACTGTACTCAATGTCATAATGAGCCCAGACAAGTACTTTTAAGAATGAATTGTCTCGGATGTCATGCACAGGATCCAGGGGGGGCTTCAAATATTATCGCACTAAGTAATATCCCACAGGTTGCCCATAACGCCACTACAGATCTTGCAGCCGGAAACTACAGGTATGTATTTCAGTCGGATCCCGATGGAGACGATACCCATGGGCACAACGTACATGGATTTAGTGACATTGCCGAGGATTCTTATATGGTACAGGCTAACTACCCCCCGGGTTACAAATCCGAGTATGACCCTTCTCCCGGTTATCAAACTGGAAACACATATAGAATTATGTGTGCGGGAAGAAATGGCTGTCATGGCAACAGGGATCAACTCAGTCAGATGCTGGCTATTAAGGGGGCACATCACACTGATGACACAATACTTAAATTTGGCGCCGATTTTACAGAAACCGGACAGGGAGGAACAGTGGGCAAAAGTTATAGATTCCTTTACAAAGTTCATGGGGCAGAAGATAGCAATTGGGAAGCTACATTAGGTCCTACTGATCACAATGAATATAAAGGCGTTGCTTTTGGTGTAAGGACATCCCAAAGCTGGGACGACATTAGTTCAATAAGCCAGCTTTGTGCAGAATGTCATGGATATTTCCATTTAAGTGGAAGCAGCGGCATAGGTAGTGCAAGCCCGTGGCTCAGACATCCAACAGACATAGTCTTACCGGATAGCGGTGAGTATAGTGCTTATACTGCATACAGCACAGAGGCACCTGTAGCAAGACAAAATATTAATGGAACAGGGGGGGCATCGGGGACTGTAACTCCTGACACAGATATAGTCATGTGTTTGTCATGTCACAGGGCACATGCTTCTCCATACCCGGATATATTAAGATGGGATTACAGTACAATGAGTGCTGGTGGCGGTGGGTCGGGGGGTTGTTTTACATGCCATACTCAGAAGAACGTCTCACCATGAGGAGTCCTTTTGTGATAACTACCAACAGGATTTATCCTGATAAATGGCACAATAATTGCTTTAAAATATAGTGGGGTTTATTATGACGACTAACAGGAACATAATATTTGCAGGCATTATTACAATAATACTGCTTTTAACCTCAGGGGTCTCGTCCTCAGAGGTGGTTTTCACAACATTAGAGCCGATTAGCAGTGGATTGAAGTTTCCAGAGGATATGGCAATATCACCTGATGGAATGGCTTATGTTATAGATGGCTCTAAGAATAAGGTATTGATATATAACAGGGAAAGCCAACTTGTTGGCAGTATTTTAATACAAAAACCTGTATCCATAGCTATAAACGATAACGGTAATATTTACATAGGTACCAACAATGACCTGTCTGTAAAGATTTATGATTCAGCTCACAATATAATCGGCTCACTCGGCATTGGTGCTGGAGAATTCAAGCTACCAAGGAATATAACTATTGATAAGGCAACAGGGAATGTCTATGTAGTTGATCATCTTGATAATTCCATAAAGGTTTACACATCAAATGGGATATTTATCTCAGAGATAAACGATTATCCAAATCTGCCCGAGGATGTAACAATTGTAAACAATGAAGTGTACGTAGTTGATCAACCACTAATCCTTGACCAGAATGGAAATACAATCCGGGGTGCAGAGGTTTCAGTCTTTGATATAGCCGGAAATCATATCAGGAATTTTGGTACTTATGGCTCACAGGAGGGGCAACTTATAAGGCCTGCTGGAATTACATCGGATACTAATGGCATCCTTTACATCACCGATTCATTTCACGGGGTGGTGATGTGTTTTGATGCGTATGGCGGTTATCTCGGTGCTATTCAGAATTTATCAAACCCCATGGTTACCCCCATGGGCATTGCATTAGGTGAAGACAGAAAGCTATTTGTAACCTCATTACAGACATCAAAGATACATATATTCGGACTTGAAGGATACACAAGTATGGATGTATCTCCTTCTGCGTTATCATTTGCAGTTCAGCAAGGTCAATCCAACCCACCTGCTCAGACCTTAACTATAACCAATTCAGGCACAGGTACATTGACATATACAGCAACGAGTACAGAGGGCTGGATAGTGCTCGCTGAGCCAGCAGGCACAGTTGGTACCATCAGTTCAGTTGCACTACCTGTTGGGGTTAACATAACAGGGCTGGGTGCTGAAACATACAATGGAAAGATAACAATTACCGACAATTCAGGTATCAAGGAGGTTATATCAGTCACACTCGTGATAACTGAACCTCTTCTTGTCTCTTTTACAGTCACCCCATCGGCAGGAGCAAATGGCAGTATCAACCCCTCAACCCCTCAGACGGTGAACTACAATGCAACTACATCATTCACGGTAACTCCGAACACTGGTTACCAGATCGCATCGGTGACAGGCTGTGGTGGGACGCTTAGTGGAAACACTTACACTACTGGTCAGATCACAGCGGATTGTACGGTGAGTGCGAGCTTTGCGGTAAACACTTATACTGTTACTCCTTCAGCAGGGACGAACGGCAGCATTAACCCTTCAGGTGCGGTGAGCGTGAATTATGGTGCTAACCAGTTTTTTAGCATCACACCGAGTGCCAACTACCATGTGGCAGACGTGCAGGTGGATGGCTCATCAGTGGGTGCGGTCGCTGGTTACACGTTTAACAATGTAATGGCCAACCACACCATAGGTGCAACCTTTGATAAGTCTGACACAACACCACCTACGGGGTCGATAACTATCAACTCAGGTGCAACCTATACGAACACTACTTCCGTAACTATAAATCTATCGGCTTCTGACCCAAGTGGTGTTTCTCAGCTGTGCATAAGCAATACCCAGTCATGTTTAACATGGGAAAGCTATACAAGCTCAAAGTCATGGACGCTGCCTGCTGGAGACGGGACAAAGACTGTCTATGTCTGGTATCAGGACATGTTCGGCAATGCCGATACAGTGCCTTACAGCGCCTCCATAACCCTGGATACGACGGCCCCTGTATTGACTGTATCGACCCTATCGGACGGCAGCTGGACGAACAACGAGTTATTAAATGTAGCAGGAGAGGTAACGGACAATACCGGCATTCTGCAACTTACTATAATCGACACAGTAGTGCCGATAAACCCTGACGGGAGTTTCAGCTACCCGGTAGTTCTCCAGGAAGGACCGAACACTATCAGCGTAAAAGCCATAGACCTTGCAGGGAACGAGGCATCGGACATGAGGGCGATTGATCTTGACCAGTACGCTCCCATAATAACGATAACTTCGCCTGCCGACAACGTGAAAACAAAGCAATCCCCGATTGATGTCACAGGTACCGTGGACGATCAATCGACGGTTACGGTAACAGTAAATGGATATGACCCGATGCCTGCGGGTATGAACGGCAACAACTTTAGTCTGACGGTAATGCTGGTTTACGGGATAAACACTATAGAGGTGACAGCCACAGACCTTGCAGGTAACATATCCGCGGCAAAGAGGACGGTGACCTTCGATGCCCAGAACCCGTCACTTTCGGTCACGGATCCTCCCCAGGATGTAAAGACAAATCAGGCGGATATGATCATAAAGGGAGAAGCAGGAGACGACCTCACGGCGGTTACCGTTACGGTAACGATGGATAACAATATCTATGCACCTGCGGTAGCAAGCGGCAAATTCGAACAACCTGTTACCTTTACAGAAGAAAAGACTTACCAGATATATGTAAAGGTTGTGGATGAAGCTGGCAATGAGACCGTAGTTCAAAGGAACGTAGTATACGATACTACTGCTCCTGCGGTAACACTGGATCCTGTAACGAGCCCTACAAACCTGAACAGTCAGGTTTTGACCGGTACGATGGAAGAAGGTGTGACGGTTAGTGTGACATGCTCTACGGCAACAGTAGGGGCTGTTACTTATCCTGCGTCTACAGTTTGGTCTGTTACGCTGACAAATATGGCAGAGGGAAACAACCAGATAATAGTTACGGCTTCTGATGCTGCAGGCAACGTTTCCAACAGCGTAACCGCGACAATAGTTGTTGCTACTAAGTATACAATCACGGCTTCAGCCGGGAGCAATGGAAGTATCTCGCCTTCGGGAAATGTGGCGGTGAATTATGGAGGCAGACAGACATTTACGATCACGCCGAATACCGGATATCATGTGGTTAATGTATTAGTGGATGGTTCATCGGTAGGAGCGGTAACGACTTACACCTTCAGCAACGTAACGGCTAATCACACAATCAGCGCTATGTTTTCCAACACGTATAACCTGACGGTAACAAAAGCAGGCACAGGCAGTGGTAGTGTCAGAAGCTCACCTGCCGGGATTAACTGTGGCTCCAGCTGCTCCGCTGCTTACAATAATGGTACTTCTGTGACTCTTACAGCTTCCAAGAATTCAGACTCATTCTTCGCGGGCTGGAGCGGCGGCGGATGTTCAGGCACAGGTACCTGCAAGATAACAATGAATGCTGATAAAGCGGTGACTGCCACATTTACACAGTATATAATAACAGTAACTTTGCCAAATGGCGGCGAGAGCTGGGCAAGACGCACAACACAGACCATAAAATGGACATACGCAGGCAATCCCGGCTCTTATGTAAAAATAGAGCTTCTTAAAGGCGGCGTGGTGAACAGCACTATCACCAAAAGCACTTCGATAGGAATTAATGGAACAGGTTCTTACAAATGGATGGTTCCACGCAGTCAGGCGACTGGTTCTGATTACACGATAAGGATCACAAGCACATCAAACAGCAACTATAAAGACACTAGCAACAAGAATTTTACTATAAACTAAAAGTGCCCGAAAGTCGTATTTCCTATCAAGGAGCAGGGCGGATTAGACCTATGAAGACGAAGGTAGCATTAATAATCATCATAGGATTTATTGTAGCTATCCTCTTCCAGTCTATTGCTATTGCTGCTACTGATGCCCCGCACAATGCAAGCAACAACATAAACTGTGGGAGCTGCCATGGCGAGACCGTTCTAACCTCACCCTTCTGGGGCACCGGTACTTATGACGATCTCTGCCTTAGCTGTCACAGGAGATCAACAGGTGGCCCATACTCACAGACAGACGCACCTGCAGTAAAAACACATTCTGACTCGAGTGGAAGTGCACTGGCAGAATGTCGTGATTGCCATAACCCCCATTATCAGAGGCAGAAGGTTTATAAAAATACTGATGCAAGCAACCTATATCTTGCTACAGGGAAAATCC
>JBGQLV010000028.1:0-31127 GCA_041500225.1 Thermodesulfovibrionia bacterium
CAAAGCAGGCATATATGCATAAAAACCTTTACAAAGCAGAATTGGGTTATTCAATGTTATCAATCGTTACTGATGAAAATATTCAGGCTCTCTGAATATCATGTGTCTTACAAAGGTGCTGCTGGTAAAGCTTTTTCTGCACATATACCTACCTTAAAATGAATGAATTGCACTTTTCGGGTTAATGCAAGTGACAGGTTACACTTCTATCAATAAAGGCGTATGGGTAAACAGGAGGTAACTCTTTGTCTTTAAAGAGAGTATTTTTTCTACCGCACTCCTGTAAATATCCATCTGGAATCTGTATTTATCAATGAGTTCCGGCAACTCTTTTTCGCTCACAGGAAAGGTTTTGTAATCATAGATATTAGCTGTATTGTCTTTTATGATGATCCTATCGATCCTGCCTTTAAAGACAGTGTTTCCTCTCTGCAGAATAAATGGAAGTTCTGCGTAGGAGTTTGTTTGTGGGAGGTCCGCCTGAGGCGGAAGAACCACATCTTTTAGAAATCCTGATATTTCGAGCTTTTCGAAATCTTTTTTTATAATATCCATCAGTCTCTCCATATCTTTTTTGATATATATCTCATTTCTTAAAAGTGTTAATGCCCTTCTGTCTATTTCATCAGGTGTTATGATTCCTTTTGCAAGCTCTTCGAAGAGATTGTGGAAGACCCTTCCAAGCAAGACCCAGTCTTCACCATGTTTTACTCTTATATCTAAATCTTCTGTAACATCCCGCCATTTAAGTGAAGGCTCATAAGAGATGGGCTCTGTAAATATTGGTTCAGACAGGAAGGGTTCCGGAGCTGAGTAAGAAATAACAGGTGATAGGCGGGAAACAGAATAAAGTTTATCAATATCTGCTTCGTTCATTATCTTAAGAGAAGCTAGGTGTTCGAGATTATCAGTGATATACGCAAGTCTTCCTGTGTGTGCTTTTCCTTTCTTTGGTGCACCAAGCATGCACAGGAAATCCTTTGCCCTCGTGACTGCAACATAGAAGAGTCTTTTTTCCTCTTCAAGTTCTTTTTCCTTTTGTCTCTGGAAATATCCTATCTTTTTCCTTTTTGTAGAATCTTCTTCGTATGCCAGGGAAATCCTTTCTCTCTCTTCCTCTATCACAATTGAACTGCTTCTGGGAACATTATCCTCATCAAGTGATGGAAGGAATACCATCGGAAACTGAAGGCCTTTTGCAGCATGCACGGTCATTATCTTTACAGCGTTCATGCCCTCGGTGTTAATATTTGCCTTTGCCTCCTCACCTAATCTTGCCTTAATGAGTTTTTCCCTGATATCAAGGCTGGAGAACCCCTGAGACTCATATTGTTCAATAAGTCCTATGAATTTTTTTATGTTTACATGCCTCTGTTTCTCCCAGTAATATTGCCAGCCTTTTGTCTCTGAAAGTGCATCTTCAAGAAGCATAGCAAGAGGTGTGTATGTGGATTTTTCGATCCAGCCTGAGATAAGATTAAATGCCTCCTTTAACTTTTTAATTTTTGTAGCCCGAAACTTCTCTATCAGTAAAAGGTCACCTTTATCAATCATCTTGTATAGTGTCTTGTAGTCAATGTTAAAAATAGGAGACCTCAACAGGCAGAATAGACTGTAATCATCTGCCGGATCGACAATAAAAGAAAGCAGTTCTTTTAATACCGCAACTTCTGGTTCGTCATAAAAACCAATACCTTTTAATACAATGAAAGGTATTCCTTCTCTTCTCAATGTATCTTCAAAAATGCAGAGATGTGTCCGTGTCCTTAAAAGTATTGCCATGTCACCATAGGTACATCCTCTCTTTGCCTCTCCATCCCATACCTCATATTGATGATTAATAAGGGACTGTATCCTTTTTGATAAGGCTGAGGCTTCCTGTTCACGCCTACTTTTTATACCTTCGTCGCCCTCTATAAGCATAAGCTCAACATGGCCATTACCCACTCTTGTTGCCTCAAAAGGTGTGTATTTTGTGCGCCAGCTCAGGAACGAGTCGCAATGACTTTCATACATAGCAGGAGGCATTAATCTTTTGAAGACGCTGTTTATAAAGTTTATTATTTCAGGAAGACTCCTGTAGTTTTCCCGTATCTCTTCAAAGTAATATTCCTGGCCAAGCCATTTGGAGAATCTCTCCTTTGCCTCCTGAAACAGGCTTACATTTGCGCCCCTGAAGAGATAGATAGACTGTTTTTCATCTCCGACAAGAAAGATGGTTGGTATCTTCCCTGAGTCCCTTTTTGAACCCATGCCTGAGCGCCATTCTTCTGTGAGCTTGTCTATAATCTTCCATTGCAGAGAGCTTGTATCCTGGAACTCGTCCACAAGTATATGGTCTGTATGCTCATCAAATGAATAAAGGATGTTCTGCCATTCAGGGTTTTTGATAAGGGCTTCGTATGTGAGTAATTCAAGGTCATCAAAATCAATGAGATGCCTTTCAAGTTTTTTGTCTGTATAACGCTTGAGACATCTTGAATACAGCTCAAGTATTTTCTTTTCTTCTTCTCCATCAACAGGATGATTTCCTCTTAATATAAGCTCCGGATGTGGTCTCCTGCTGTGTAATTCATCGAGGATTCTGTAAAGATTATTCCAGCCTTTAATACCCCTGTTTTTCATCATCTCAAAGAAGAGATCAGGTTTATTTTTTTCTTCCATAAGACTTTCATAAACAGACTCAGACCAGAGAATGGCCGCATTAAATTCATCCATTACTTCAAGGGATGGGTCAAGGCCAAGTTCTATGGAAAACCGCTTCAGCAATTTAAGGCAGAAGGCATGGATTGTGGATATGCGCATAAGCGGCATCTTCTCCCGGACATTCAGAAAAATATCAGGATTTTCCTTTTCGAGTATCCTGAGAATCCTTTCCTTCATCTCTGCTGCGGCCTTCTCTGTAAAGGTTATTGCCAATATCTTTTCAATCTCAGAGCCACCGAGCAGTAAACTGACATACCGCCTTGCAAGTTTCTCGGTCTTTCCCGAACCAGCGGGGGATGAAATGATAACGCTTTTTGTTATATCAAGATACTTTTCCATAACTCATAACTGTCTTTTGTATATACGGACAATACGGCCTTTCAGGACAATTCCTGCATGTCTGCTCATTTAATGGAGATGCAGAAAAATCTCCTCTCCTGATATTTAATACAGTCTCCTCGAGAAAACGGAGGCTTCCCTTTATATAATCCTTTATTGTCCGTCCATGTTTCCTGTCATTTCTTCCAGGGATCCATGATAGCTTTATGTCCTTGAGTGAATAGATGCCTACACGTTCTACTTTATTGCCGAGTGCCTCCATAAGCGCTGCATACAGGAATAACTGAAGTGTGGCGCCTTTTGTTATTACCTGTGTCCCGCTGAATTGTGTTGCACCTGTCTTATAATCAATCAGCTCAACCTCATCAGTAAAGGGTTTATCATCTTGCAAACTTTGAACTTTGAACTTTGAACTTTGAACTTTCTTGTCTATCCTGTCAATCTTCCCCTTCAGTTTTATTCCATTTATAATCTCGCCCTTAACAGGAACCTCAGCATCCATGAATGAATATCCTTCATCCATTAGCTTGCTTTCAAGTTCATATATATCCGGCAGGATTGAAAGGAAAGTCTCCTTAATTACTTTTTTCCAGTAATCTTCTACAGGTTTATCAGAGAGGAGTTTGTCTATTATCTCTTCTGCTCTAATCCTAAGGTCATCTGCATCTACAAATGGTTTTGATATCAGGGCTTCCATAATTTGATGAGCTATAGTTCCAAGAAGAGCTGCCTCGACCTCATACTCTTTTATCTCTAAAGGTTCAAGCCTGAGGACTTTTTCTATAAAAAACCTCCTCGGACATGCCCTGTAAGAATCTATGTCAGTGACCCTGATATAGGAGTTCTCCCCGAACTTATTTTTTATTAACTTTTCTCCGATACCTTCGATATCTTTTATATATGATGCTAAAGGTATCTTGCCCTTTCTGTTAAGCTCTTCCTCTTTTGAGAAGATTCCATAAACCTGCTGTTTTACCTCTCTGCTCCAGGGAAGGAACGGAGAGGGGAGGAAGAATCTATCACCTTCCATTACGGGATAGGATAGGTAGAGGTTTTTGGTTGAATCTATCGCCCTGTGAAATGTAAACTTCTGAAGTAGTAAATATTTCTTCAGGTTTACAAGGCCAAATTTCGTCCTTACACTGTCAGGCAGTATATGGTCAATATCAGGCTTTGATGGCAAGTCTCCGTCTCTGAGACCTCCGAAGTAAAGATATTCAGGCTCAATGCCCCTCAGCTCGAGAAACCCCATAATTTGAACACCGGTACCCTCTATTTCTGTTTTTGTAACATTCAGGATATGTTTCAGAGTATCTATAAATTGACGTAATGTCAGGGGTGAAATGTGTGAGACATAAGGAGTGTCGTTGCGACTCCCGGTACGAGTCGATCCCGACGATTCCGAGAGATTATCAATAAAAGAAAGTTCTTTTAGTATATCGAGTACCTGCTCTTTTAAATCAACACCCTGCCGGTACGCGTCGATCCCGACGATTCCGGGATCACTGACATCAGAGAAATCAAGGTCATTTAATAGTTCAATGATAACTTCGCTGTATCGGCTGTAGCTCCCTTTATTCTTTATAGATTCCAGTGGTACAAGTTTCTTGAAAACCCATCGAAGTTCCTTTTCAATTTTAGATGTTAGACTACTAACTTCCCCTGGGTCGTAGACTGACTGCTGACTGCTGACCGTCTTTGAGAGGTTGAGCCATGCATCTTTTCCCTTAATTATACCTGCTCTGAGGCAGATATGAGGGATCCATTCCCTGAATTCTGAAGGCATATTTTTAAAAAAGGGTGATATAAGACATTGAGAGAATGAAAGTCTTGGATAGTCGTCTTCTACTGATTCAAGAAGCGCTAACAGGTCAAGAAACGGACGTGTCTTTCCAGCAGGTTTTGAGGTTGAAATAGTGTATGGAATACCGTATTTTCTGAAGATGCGGGCCACCATGTCTGAATATTTGTATAGCAAAGGGAATGTAATTATTATTTTTTCTAAATCCGTTATCTTCCCCGATATAAAATAGTTTTTTATATTTCTCGCGATGCCTTCAATCTCTTCCTCTATGCCAGGGTAAGGGTGATAAAAGGGTTCTGTCGGCTCTTTTTCAGGGGAAAAATAGACCGCTTCAATTTTAAAGTATTTCTTTATATAATCAACATAACTATCTGATATATAAGAAATATTAATATCATAAGGTATTGATATAAGAACATCTTCTGCACTTTCTATCAAAGCCTTTATAATCGCCTCTTCTGATCTGGTAAGTTCATAGAATCCATCGAGGATAAGGGTATCATGGCTGTAATTATGCCTCTTAATCAGTTCAGGACATGTTGCCATCACATCATTTTCATCCACAGCAGAATATTTATTCAGAAGTTCTTGATACGCCTTAAATATACTGAGGGCCTCCTTTGTCCTGATAGTGACCTCTTCATGTATCCCGAGTTCATGAAAAATGGCCTTAAGCTCATTGCTTATGGTTTCTATATCTTTGCCTGTATGATGTAGCTTAATTTCATTGACAAAATTGGAAATAATAGATGAAAAACCAATCCCCTTGTCTGATAGTCTTGATATAATGATAGGTACCAGAGATTGGGGTATGACTTTTCTGTCTTCATAAAGGGAATAAAGCCTTTTTGAGAGTTGTTTTATCGTCATCATCTCAGGGGGAATGTAACAACCCTCTGTGAGCCCCTTTAGATGCTTGTTGTCTAACAGGATGAGTCTATGAAATCTCTGCTGACTGTCCCTTATCTTTCTTGGTGTAGGAGCGATATAAAGTATTTTTGAATAATCAGGACTATTTATATGCTCGATTGCTGTCTTAAGAAGTATCTCTGTAGAGCCTGTATGTTTAAATGGAATATAGAAGATTTTGATGGCCATATGTTACCACTGCATCTTAGTTATTATAACATCATTAAATAGAGTCTGTTTATAAACTGTCATTTCCATAAAAAGTCGTCATTCTCGCGAATCCGTCTTACGTATTGACGGAGGGAATCCAGTCTTTTCAATACCTTCCCTCCCGAAGGAGTTTGGGACCGGTTAAGTTTACCCGCCTCTGGCGGCGCCGAAGGCGACCAGGGCCGGAGGATGACAAATAATGACTTTATGGACAGTCATTAAATATAATCACGGGGTATAGGTTTTATCTGTTCGGAGATTTGTATCAACACTTGCGATTTTTGAGCAGATTATTATTTAATATTAGCATTAGACTCAGGTGTCTAAAATCTAAAATAAAGCAGGAGAAGCTAATGATTGTAGGCAAACCGCTTTTTACTACCCGACAGATACAAACAAAGGTCAAAGAACTTGCTGACAGGATATCTGAAGATTATTCAGGAAAGGACCTTCTTGTTGTTGGTATTCTTAAGGGTGCGTTTATGTTTTTCTCTGATATCGTACGTGCTGTTAAGGTTCCACTTACACTTGATTTCATCGTAGCCTCAAGTTATGTTAAGACCGAAACATCAGGTGAGGTTAAGATTTATTATGATATAAGGGAAGACATTTCAGATAAACATGTACTTTTGATAGATGATATAGTTGATTCCGGCATTACCCTCAATCAAATCAGGGAAAGGGTTTTTGCAAGACGCCCGGAAACTCTTAAGATATGTGTATTTCTGGACAAGAAAGAAAGAAGGATGGTGGATATCCCCCTCGATTATGTTGGGTTTGAGATACCAAATGAATTTGTGGTTGGCTATGGCCTTGACTATGACGGCAAATTCAGGAATCTTCCATATATATCAATTTTCAAGAAGAAAGCGTAAAAGGTAAAAGATGTTTGAATTGATGGTAGAAACACATTTTTCTTCTGCGCACCAGCTCAGAGGCTATAAGGGAGAATATGAAAAACTCCATGGCCATAACTATAAGGTACAGGTATTTGTTATCGCAGAAAGACTTAATGAAATAGATATTGCAATAGATTTTCATGAACTCAAGAAACTTGCAGGGGAGGTTATAGCGCCGCTCGACCATGTTTTTTTGAATGAAATATTCCCATTTACTGAGAAAAACCCGTCTTCGGAGAATATCGCAAAGTGGATTTATGACTCTCTCAGGAAAAAATTAAATAATGATAATATCCATCTCTCTGCTGTAACAGTCTGGGAGTCTGAGACCAGTTCCGCGACTTATTTTGAAGACTGAGCCTGATATCTTACTCCCAAAAAGTGGTTACTAAGGAGTTTATAAGTAAGGCCACATTTTCGTCATTCCTGCGAAAGCGGGAATCCAGAAATGCACTGGATTCCGGATCAAGTCCGGAATGACAAGAAAACATAAGGATGTGGTTTTACTAATGACCGTATTAGTAATAAATAGGGATAAGTTTGATATTACAGATTCGCAGACGATAGAATGTCCCCTTCGGAATCACCCGTCTAATATCTACATCTTCGTCATTCGCTACTTCTTTGAAGTCTTGAGAGCTTCCAAAACTACTTACCTTTCTGCTAAAATTAAGACCCAACAACATCAACAACATAAAGTAAAAAGTTAGAACTTAGAAGTAAGAAGAAGAAATGGAGGAGAGATAATGGACTACTTTTTGACTGAAGATCAGTTAATGATAAAGGAAATGACAAGACAGATAGCAGAGGAAAAGGTTGTTCCTGTGAGAGAAGAACTTGATGACAAGGAAGAGTTTCCATGGGAGATAATGAAGGTGCTTGCCCAGTCAGACCTCTTCGGTCTTTTTATCCCTGAAGAATATGGAGGGCTTGGAAAAGGATGTCTCGAGTTATGCATTGCGGTTGAAGAACTCTCAAGGGCATGTCTTGGTGTGTCAACGACCTATGCGGCGAATGCCCTCGGTACATCTCCAATCCTTCTTTTCGGCTCTGAGGAGCAGAAGAAGAAATACCTGCCGGATATCGCGGCAGGGAAGAGACTTGTTGCCTTTGGTCTTACAGAGGCAAATGCAGGAAGCGATGCAGCGGGGATACAAACAACTGCAAAGCTCGACGGGAATGAATATGTATTGAATGGTACAAAGCAGTGGATTACTAACGGCGGCGAGGCTGAGGTTTATACAATTATTGCTATGACAGACAAGTCAAAAGGCGCAAGGGGAGCAGCTGCATTTATAGTTGAAAAAGGTACCCCGGGTTTTAACTTTGGTAAAAAAGAAAAAAAGATGGGCATAAGGGCATCTGCCACGAGGGAGCTTATTTTCGATAACTGCAGAGTCCCCAAGGATAATATCCTGAGCAGGGAGGGAATTGGGTTTATTATAACCATGAAGACCCTCGACAACGCAAGGACAGGTGTCGGTGCACAGGGTGTCGGCGTTGCGCAGGGTGCATTTGAAGAGGCAGTGAAATTTGCAAGGAAGCGTGTCCAGTTCGGACAACCCGTAATAAGTTTTCAGGCTGTTCAGCATATGCTTGCAGATATGGCAACAGAGATAGAGGCAGCAAGGGCACTCGTTTATTCAGTAGCAAGGTATATAGATAGCGGCGCAAAGGATGTAACAAAGGAATCAGCAATGGCAAAGGTCTTTGCAACAGATATGGCGATGCGGGTTACTACAAATGCAGTGCAGGTCATGGGTGGCTCAGGATATATGAGGGAATATCCTGTTGAGAAGATGATGCGTGATGCAAAAATCCTCCAGATTTATGAAGGGACTAATCAGATTCAAAGGAATGTCATCGGTCTATCATTAATAAAAGAGGCAGCAAAAAAGTAAATCTCATTGTCTATCGTGGATGATAATATAAATCTCCGTTATAACCTAAAAAATATTTTTTCCTATAATTATGCCTCTCAATAAATTAAGCGGATTGCATTTTTTGGGTGAATAAAGACAGTATGAAAAAAATCCTCATTGTCCCAATAGGAAGCGTTGACGCTGACATTCTGAGAGATATCGCCATTGCCCTTGGAAGGATATTTCGTTCTAAGGTTGAATTAGGCAAAGAAATACCCATTCCGCAGGATTCCTATGATTCTAAAAGAAGGCAGTATCACTCAACAATCATTTTCGGAAAGATGCAGGTTGTTAAACCAAAAAACTTTGATTTAATGCTCGGTGTAACTGATGTAGATCTTTATGTACCGCAACTTAATTTTGTCTTTGGAGAGGCAGATGTATCCTCAGGTATTACAGTTATATCCCTGGCAAGGCTTAGACAGGAATTTTACGGACTCCGTCCAGATAAAAAACTTTTTTGTGAGCGGGCGATTAAAGAAGCAATTGATGAACTCGGGCATACTTATGGTCTTGACCACTGCCCTAACCCAAAATGCATCATGTATTTTTCGAATAGTATCAGAGATACAGATAGAAAAGGCCCGGGATTCTGCAATAACTGTAAAAATAAGCTTGGTATCTAAACCTGATTGCACAGGGTTTTAAGAGATGGTTTATCATGAGAAAATAGGTTGCTGTGGATTTTCTGTATCAAAGGCGGAATACTCTGAGACAAATACCTACTTTATGTTTAACAATATTTTTGTGTACGAAAATGTACTGGCTTTCAAAAGGCTATTTGCAAAAAAGAATTTTGAGTAATAGGAAATTTATGAATTATGAATAAGGTAAAGAAATATGCATTTCTATTGGCTGTAATTGTAATCTGTACTGGTATAGTATTTGTTACTCCAATACACGCAGAAGAAAGAATTAAATCTATGCCGGAATATAAATCAGAAATAATAAAACTACCTGAGCCCAGATATGACAGTAGCACATCGGTTGAAGAAGCTTTGTTTAAAAGAAGGTCAATTAGAGATTACAAAGAAGGATCATTGAAACTTGCTGAAATTTCGCAGCTTCTCTGGGCTGCCCAGGGCATTACATATCCACGAGGTCTAAGAACAGCTCCTTCTGCAGGAGCTCTCTACCCGCTTGAAATTTATGTGGTTGCTGGAAATGTAGATGGCCTTTTATATGGAATTTATAAGTATAAACCCCATAAACATGAACTGGAGAGGGTTGTAAAGGGCGATAAAAGGATTGAACTATGTAATGCTGCTCTTGGCCAGCCTCCTGTTAGGAATGCTGCAGCAGTTATAGTAATTTCAGCAATTTATGAACGGACAACAGTAAAATATGGAGAAAGAGGTATAAGGTATGTACATATGGAAGCAGGTCATGCAGCCCAGAATGTTTATCTGCAGACAGTCTCGCTAAATCTCGGGACATTGGTTATCGGAGCTTTTAATGATGATGGGGTGAAAAAGATTATGAAGATGGCTGACAGAGAACAGCCACTTTATATCATGCCAGTATCTCCCTTGAAGCCCTATACGAGCAGATGAATATTCCCTATTCTTACATTTTCTAACCCCTCTTCTTTTGCTACCTTAAGACATCTTTTCTTAACCTGATTAATCCTGCTTCAATTCTTGTAAAGACCAAACTTTTCCTGTTGTGCTTATTTAAATCTATACCAAGTTTTCGGGCAATTTTCTTTACTATCAGCAAGGGCTCAGGGTTCGCCTTTTTCCAATAAGGTCTTAATTCCCGCAGGAAGATATTCACTGTTACCGGACCGATGCCGTAAAACTTTAATAATCTATTTTGTAAATCTTTCTTATCCTTAGAATTTTTGTGCAGTTTTTTTAGACTCCCATCGTATTCTTTTATAAGGGTTTCGCAAATTTTCAGGATCTTTGTTGATGTTTTAAAATCGTAACGGACATATCCACCTTCTCTCATAATTGGATTTACCAGGAAATCCCAGCCTGCCTCTAATATCTTTTGCGGCTCCAAGAGGTTATATTTTTTAAATGTTTTGTAAGTATTTTTTGCAATTGTTTCCGTTATCCTTGCACCGAAAAGGATGCTGGCTAAAAACCATTTAAAAATTTCATCATCATTATTATTTTTTAATTCGATCCCTAATTCTTCGGAATATAACAGGCTTCTTTTTAATTTGTTTATATTAGATACCATTGAATCTTTAGCTCTCCTATTTAAGAATGATTTATTTCCCTTTATAACCGGGACAACCTTCAAAACCTTTACAGCCTGTTTTTCTTAACTTACATTCCACATTTGTGCATATCGTGATATACGCTTCTTTTGAGAGCTTTTTAATTCTTTCCGGCTTCTTGACTTCTTTTTAATGGCACTTTTCATGCTCTATGTTTTAATTATACTCGAAAATTCGAAGCTTCTAAATGAGCATACTATGTAATCAATAAAATCAGATTTTGGTATAATGGTGAAGATATTATGATAAAAACTGAAAATATTAAAGCCTTTGTAAGACAGACTTTAGGTTGCGCATGTCCTGAAGAGGTATTTAAACGTATAGATTGTCAGTCCAATATTAAATTGAATGATAATATTTTATTAAGTAGTAAAATAAATATCGGTAATAAGCTTCTCATATACGTCACAGAGATAAACGATCAAGATTCTATGAAACATACTTTGCCATTTCTTCTTAATATCGGAAAAAAGGAAAGAGATAGTTCAGGATTTAATAGATTCCGCCTTGTTTTAGCAACTGATAAATTGGATGAGATAAAAGAAGTTGCAGATATTGTTTTCAAGACCATTGATAAGGATGAAAGAATTCATTTGCACGTAATTTCTAAAAAAAATATTCAAATATTTTCAAATGAAAGTCTTTGTTAATAGTTTGACAGGATGTTGAACATAAAGGACATACAGAGGGCAGTAGAGAATATAAAGGACTTTGTCCATAAGACCCCTTTAATCTATTCCAACTCCTTTAGCAAAATGACAGGGGCTGAGGTTTATTTAAAGGCAGAAAACCTCCAGAAGACAGGCTCATTCAAGGTCAGGGGTGCATTTAATAAGATGATTAATGTAAGCGGTAAAGTTATTGCCGCATCTATGGGTAATCATGCGCAGGCTGTTGCTTTTGCTGCAGGCAGGCTCGGGATAGATGCAAAGATAGTGATGCCGGTGATAGCCCCTATAGTAAAAGAAGAGGCTGCAAAGGGCTATGGTGCAGAGGTTGTGCTTTATGGAGAGAGTTTCAAAGAAGCACTGGAATATGCCCTTTCCCAGAAGGAACGTATTTTCATACATGCCTTTGATGATGATGAGATAATCGCAGGGCAGGGGACTGTTGGAATAGAAATAACAGAGGATATAAAAGATGTGGACATTATTCTTGTGCCTGTCGGAGGAGGCGGACTTATATCTGGAATCTCAATAGCAGTAAAATCTTTATCACCTAAAACAAAGGTAATCGGTGTCCAGACAGAGGCTGCTACATCAGCTTATTTTTCATACAGAGATAAAAAAATATATGATAAGCCACCTTTACCCTCGCTTGCAGATGGAATAGCAATTGGCAGGATTGGAGATAAGCCATTTGAGATTATGAATAAATATGTGGATGACATAATTTTAGCGAGTGAGGACTATATTGCCATTGCAATACTCTTATTTCTGGAAAGGAAGAAACTCGTTGTGGAAGGCGCTGGGGCGGTTACACTTGGTGCTTTACTGAGGAATAGAGAGAGGTTTATCGGGAAAAAAGTAGTTCTTGTTATTAGCGGCGGTAATATAGATTTCACACTTATAGACAGAATAATTCATAAAGGTCTTTTAACGAGTGGCAGGATAGGCTCTTTTGAAGTAATTATTGATGATGTACCTGGAAGCCTTCATTCACTGACAGGTATAATAGCTTCCCACAGAGGTAATATCCTCAATGTTGCTCACGATAGATTTACAATAAACCTCCCTGTAGGTAAGACGAGGGTTATTTTAATAGTTGAGACTCGAAGTAATGAACATTTAGAAGAAATTCTCTTAGACCTTACAGAGCAAGGTTATTTAATAAGAAAAAGAACAAAGAGTTAAAGCATTAACCGATTAGTTGCATAAAAAAGGAGGCAGACATGCTGAAAAACCCCTGCAAAGCAACAAAATATAATCATGTTACACATAAATGCAAATTTAACGCTAAGTGCATTTTGCAAAAAGGCTGGCTGGCCAGGCTTGAGGGCCATAAGGTGTTGCTGGCAGGCCTTTTTCAGCACATCTGCCTCTGTTTTAATAAAACTTTTTGTAACGGTTAGATTAAGATGATTTTATATGGTGTAGTAGTTCATGGCGGAGCAGGATCGCCTCCACATTTATCAGACGGATGTAAGAAAGCCTGTGAGTTGGCCTTTGGTCTACTTGAGGAAGACAGAAGCGCTTTGGATGCAGCAGTTGAAGCAGCCCGTGTCCTTGAAGATGACGGCAGATTTAATGCAGGGAGCGGCTCTGCTTTGCGCCTTGATGGAAAAACAGTTGAGATGGATGCAGCTGTTATGGATTCAAAGGGTAATATCGGAATAGTCATGGCAATAAAAAATGTAAAGAATCCGATATTGGTTGCACGGGCTGTTATGGAAACGCCACATGTTGCATTAGCAGGGGAAGGTGCGGCGGCATTTGCAAGGAAACGAGGTTTTAAAGCTTTTCATAAGGCTTCTCAGACTGCTCTGGAAAAATATAAAAGAGTGAAGCAGATAATAAAAGAAGGCAAATTAAGCGAAGAGGCTCTGCATTGGAAGGACCATAATATTGAATCGTTGTGGAATTTTGAAGATATTTCTTATAAGGAAGTTTTCTGCGACACAATCGGGGCTGTTGCAATAGATAAACAAGGCATCCTTGCTGCTGCAAATTCAACTGGCGGATTTCCGCCAATGATGCTGGGAAGGATAGGCGATAGTCCTATGATAGGTTGTGGATTCTATGCAGGTTCTGCATGCGCAATAGTTACTACGGGAATGGGCGAAGAGATTATAAAGAGGATGCTGGCAAAGACAGTATATGATATGGTATCAAGTGGTGAAGATATCGAAAAGGCTTGTGAAAAAGGCATTAACATATTTGCTCCTGGGATTAAAGTTGGGATTATAGCCATATCAAAAGAAGGCTTTACAGTGGCATCAAATACAGAAATGGCAAATTATGTTCTGGTTAAAGAGATATAATCAGTAGGATTCATGTCAACGCCTGTAATAATAAAGATAGGGGAGATAAAACTTTCAGCAGAACTTAATGACTCGCCTTCTGCTGAAAAGATCAAATTACTCCTTCCCCTTGAATTCTCCATGTCGAGATGGGGAGACGAATATTATGGTAATTGCGGTATTGATGCTGAGCTTTCTCAAGATGCAAGAGATGTTATGGAAGTGGGAGAACTGGCTGTATGGCCTACTGGTAAAGCTCTCTGTATATTCTTTGGCCCTACACCTGCGAGCAAAGGGAATGAACCCCGAGCAGTTTCTCCTGTAAACCCTGTTGGTAAACTGATTGGAAATCCCGAGGTCTTAGAAAAACTTGGAAGCTCTATTCATGTCAGGATAGAAATTTCGAAATAGCGCAACTTCGATTCTGAGAAATATTCCTTTGCACAGACTTTTTTGAATTCATCCTGGTGTTTGTCATTTTTCAATTTCGACTTACTTAGGAGAAAATTATGAAAGCAAAACGTAAGATAGTAGAATTTGATGAAACGCTTTGCAACGGCTGCGGCGAGTGCATACCTGCCTGTGCAGAAGGGGCTATCCAGATTATAAATGGTAAGGCCCGGCTGGTTTCAGAAAGTTATTGCGACGGTTTGGGTGCATGTTTAATAGAGTGTCCTCAAGGGGCCATTAGAATCATCGAAAGGGAAGCAGAGGTATTTGATCAAGAAGCAGTGGAGGATTTTTTAAAAGAAAGAAAGCATGCTGAGAAGGCTGCAGAAATACAGTTACCTTGTGGTTGTCCATCAGGCAGTGTTCAAACGTTCAACTTATCTTGCATGGAAACCAACCAACCGCATTCTCAGGTAAGTATTACCTCATCTCTATCTCATTGGCCTGTACAAATCAAACTGGTGCCTGCGACTGCACCATTTCTTAAAAGTGTAGATCTTCTTGTAGCTGCGGACTGCACGCCAGTGGCCTATCCTGAATTTCATCGCGATTTCCTGAAGGGCAGGGTAGTATTAATAGGATGTCCCAAATTCGATGATGTCCAGGAGTACATCAAAAAATTTGCGGATATCTTCAGAGTAGCAGATATTAAGAGCGTCACTGTATTAGATATGGAGGTTCCATGTTGCTCTGTATTACCTGTAATAGTCCGCAAAGGGATGGAAATTGCTAAAAAAGAGGTTCCAATAGAGGAGGTTGTTATCAGCACCCGTGGAGAGATACTCAAACGAGTTGAATGTGTAGCATAAATGGACAAAGAGCTTCGATAGATATAGAATTATGGATAATATGGGGGTGTTTTATGGAAGAGAAATTTAAATGTCCTCGGTGCGGGTTTGAGCAGTCTCCCGCAGAAGACTGCCGTAACTGCAGGGTCAATATCCCTAAATATATCGAGCTTCAGAAAAGAAGAAGGGCTATCCCAAGTGGCGGAGCCCAACGACCTCAAGGAAGTTCCCCACCAGATGGAGCTCAGGGACCTCCAGCTGATAAAAGTCAACCACCAAAAGAAGAAGCTGAGCCTCCGAAACCTCCGGAGATAAGTCCTCAAATAGAACTCCCCGGGATAGGGGAATTATTCGAAAGGTCGTGGAAGATATTTAAAAGCAGGATAGGAACGCTTATTGTCTTGTATCTTCTTTCCGCAGTTTTCTTTATTATTCCGGTAGGTATTTTTATTGGAATCGGATATCTCTTTTCCCTGTTTTTTTCTGGTAGCAAGACGGCACTGATTGTAAGCGGCGGCTTGGTTGGCATAATTGCCGGCATTATAGCCGCATCCTGGGGGTATGCTGCGTTCATATTTGCGGTTGCTGATAACAGCCTCGGAATAAAGGATTCCCTGGATAAGGGATGGCAGAGGGTTGAGGCGTTCATATGGATTTTATCAATTCTCGGATTTATCGTCATGGGCGGTTTCTTGCTTTTTATTGTACCAGGTGTGATGTTTACGGTATGGTTCGCTTTTGCCCAGTTTATCCTTGCCGGAGAGGAAGAAAAGGGGATGAATACGCTCTTAAAAAGCAAAGAGTATGTTCGAGGGTATTTCTGGGATATACTACTCAGGCTCTTTATAATCTGGCTTGTATCAGGAGTAATCGGTATAGTACCGATTATCGGGCCGATATTATCCATCCTTTTTATGCCCTTTATGATGATTTTCATATATCTGATTTATGAGGATCTGAGGTCTATTAAGGGTGATGTTGCTTATTCCTCTTCAACAGGAGAGAAATTTAAATGGATAGGTGTAGGAACCCTGGGGTATGTGGTTGTACCTCTTATTGTTATCGCCATAATGGGAGCATCACTTGTGACATCTTTGTATTTCCTTAAAGAGATGATGAGTAGTAGATAGTTTTTTATCAAGAGAGCAATAAATAAATTTATCCTTAGAATCACTACAACCATTTTCTCCTTCTAAAATAAAACAGCATTGAAACACTGATAACAGCCATAAAAGCCAAGACGCCAAAATAGCCCAGACGCCACTCAAGTTCCGGCATGTATTTGAAATTCATTCCGTATATCCCTGCTATGAAAGTCAGAGGCATAAATATAGTTGCTATTATAGTTAAGACCTTCATCACCTCATTCAGTTTATTACTTATACTTGAAAGATAAATATCGAACATCTCGGAAATAATGTCACGGTATGTCTCTATTGTATCAATAATCTGGATTGTATGATCATAAACATCCCTGAGGAACATCCTGGTTGACTCATTAATCAGCGTTGATTCTCCTCTTTCCATATAACTGAGTGTCTCCCGTAAAGGCCACACTGATTTGCGCAGAAATATCATTCCTCTTTTCAGTTTATGGATGGATTGCAGGGTCTCTTTAGTTGGACTGGTAATTAATTTTTCCTCTAAAAGTTCTATCTTTTCTCCAACTTTTTCCAATACTATGAAGTAACTGTCAACGATTGAATCCATTAAGGCGTATGCAAGATAATCAGCGCCCATTTTTCTGCTGCGGCCTTTCCCGTTTCTAAGTCGTTCCCTGACAGGGTTAAAAACATCACCTTCTCTTTCTTGAAATGAGATAACGAAATTTGAACCGAAGATTAAACTAATCTGCTCAACCTTTGTTTCATTATCTCTTTCAGAAGGATAAAGCATTTTTAAGACGATAAATAAATAATCTCCGAAATCCTCTATTTTCGGACGTTGTTCTGTATTCACAATATCTTCCAGCAGTAGAGGATGTATGCCAAATTGTTCTCCTATTTTTTCAATAATTCCTACCTGATGGATACCATCTATGTTTATCCATCTCACCTTTTGAGAATCTTTAAATGGAATACATTCCTCAACTGATTTTGCTTCCTCCTCATGGAATTGCTGCTCATCATAGTCAATTATGGTGATTTTTACCTTATTAGTTTTTTCGTTGCCTATATGAACGGGGGTTCCCGGCGGTAGGCCGAACTTATCTGATCTTTTTCTGCGTAATTTTGACATATTTAGTTCACCTTACGCCAAATAATATCATAGTGTCAACACCGAGTGCAAAAGGCTGAAAGATTTGATTCTATAATCTCGGTTATAATAACAACTGATAAAACAAGACCGGAAAGAAGACGTGTATGCAATCGAGACTTCTCATTATTAACAACCCAAGTGAATATTTTGTTCATATCCCCATGGGAACTTTCGGGCTCTGTGATTACCTCAGCCAGAAAAATGTTGAGGTAAGACTGTTGAATCTGGCCCTCTACAACAGGACTGATATGAGCAAGGTTTTGGATCACTATCTGGATATATTCCAGCCCACTCATGTCGGCCTTATCTTTCACTGGCAGGAGACCGCAGAAGGAGTATTACGGGCCGGCGAGCACATAAAATCCCATATTGACTATGTCAAGATAATCTGCGGTGGTTTTACAGCCGGATATTTTGGCGAAGACCTTTTAGAAAAATGCCGGTTTGTGGATTACATTATCAAAGGTGATCCTGAAAAACCTCTTGAATTATTACTCAATGGTTCTGAGCTATCTGAAATTCCGAATCTGATCTATAGGGATTCTTCCGGCGTATTATCTAACAAGGTTTCTTATCACATTGACCAGGAGACCATATCACGAATCTCATTTTGCACTTTAACTTATCTCTATGACCATGAGTTATACATAGCTGCTGTTGATAAAAAACTCGGTTTCCCAATATTTATTGGGAGGGGGTGTGCGTTTAATTGCAAATATTGTGGTGGTAGCTGCGTATCGTTCAGGTTACACAGCGGAAGAAATAGCCCGGTAGTAAGGTCGATTAATGCAGTCGTCTCAGATCTGAAGCGCCTTAAGGATTTTACGAAAAAAATATATATATGCTATGAAAATGACCGGGACTACATAAATACCCTATTCGAAGAGATGAAAAAAGAAAAAACCTTGATTAAAGCCTTTCAGCTAAATTATGGGGCCTGGCAGTTGTTCGACAGAAAGTTTCTGGAATTGTACAAAGAACTGTTCATCTTCGACACAGGAAACAAACCCATATTTGAGATATCTCCGGAAGTCTTTGATAATCACAGCAGGCAAAAAATAAAGCATCACAATGTAAACTATTCCATAAAAGACATTAAAGACAACCTGTATCTCATAAACGATTACCTTGGCAACAGCGTAAATGTGTCCCTCTTTTTCAGCCGATATCATGATACTGCTAAAACATACTTCGACATGAGGAAAGAGATCGTCGGTATTTTCCGGTTAAAGCACGAGTTACTTTGTAACAAAATTACAAATGCAGAGATATTCTACGATCATCTGTCCACTGATGTGGCCGGTTACTACTGGGAAAACTATGTTGAGTATCCGCGGGATTTTGATACCCTCATTTCAGCTATAAAAAAACTTAAAGCACGGGAACAAGATAGCTTTTCGATGAATAACCTTTGCGTATATATACCGGAAACATTATCTGAAAAGGATGTTTTTAGATGTGAGTTGCTTATATTGATTTTAAAAACCCTTGAGAAACATTTCCATGAGCTGTTTCATATCATGTACAAATGTCTGGGCGGACTATCGATAGATATAATCGAAGAGATTATCACTGAAATATATTCGAATAGACCCGGAAATGTCTTTATTAACCTGGATTACTGCGAGCTGCTTAATTACGTAAAAATGAAAATTATGCAGCAGGAATCCTTCCTATGCAGACTTCCCTTTATTGAGGATCTGATTAGTCTTAATATAAAAAAGGCTATGTATCAATGCAGGCCACAGCATGTAAGAAGCTCCTACCAGACAGGACAGCCAAGGTTGAATCATGCATTCATATCGATTCATAATCATGATTATCTTGATCTGCAAGACTTTTTAAAAAGGTTGGAAAAAGAAGGACCAAACAACTTAACCATTGAAAAGACTGTCTTTATTTTCCTCACAAATGACATCCTGAGCATGACTTATGAAACCTACCTTAGAACGCTGAAGGCATTCGAAAAGAACATTTCTCTTGATGAATACTATGAGCTGATGGAAAAGAAACATATCTTTGATCTTTCATATCATAAAGACCTTGTAGCAAAACTGTTCCAAAGCAATGTGCTGTATTAATATATCAACAGCTTAATAGAGCATGGTTTTATTTAGAGTCTGTTTATAAATTGTCATTTCCGTAAAAAGTCGTCATTCTCGCGAATCCGTCTTACGTATTGACGGAGGGAATCCAGTGTTTTCAATAGGTTCTGTCCCGAAAGCGTTCGGGACCGGTCAAGTTTACCCGCCTCTGGCGGCGCCGAAGGCGACCAGGGCCGTAGGATGACAAAGATTGTAATTTAATAAATCTCAGGGAGATAGCAGAATATTTGGATCTGCATTATGTTACAATAAACAGCGTTGTTACAAAATCTGAGGAAAAATTAAAAAATTGTATTAGTATGATTTGCCTCTGATTTTGGTCTGTACAGGGAGTTAAAGGAAAGAATCCGGAGAAAAAGAGATTAGAAATTATGTCTAATGAGAATATGAGGAATGATTCTTTTTCGCTCAGCGAATCAGGAGAGTCTGAAAATACCTGCGAGGTTGGTAAAATTGTTGAACAAGAAGAGAGTTTCGCCGAGTTGCTGGAGAAAAGCAGTAATTTATCAGAGAGGCTTGAACCCGGCCAGAAGGTCAAGGTTAAAGTAATAAGCATCTCCGGAGATAGCGTTTACGTTGACCTGGGCGGAAAAAGCGAAGGTGTGATAGACCTGAGTGAATTCGTTGCTGAAGATGGGACCCTCCATATAAAAGAAGGTGATGAGATTGAGGCTTTTTTCTTATCTGTTCAGGATGGTATGAGGAAGATGACAACCCTGATTCGTGGTTATTCTTCTGTTCATTTAAAGGCCATTCGCGATGTCTACGATGCCGGGTTGCCTATAAACGGTGAGGTAAAGCGTGAGGTAAAGGGTGGCTTCGAGATATTAATAAACGGTGTGAGATGTTTTTGTCCCTTTTCTCAGATCGGCTTGAAAGGTGGTCGTGAGGGTGCTAATTTCCCGGGGCAGACCTTTCCTTTTAAAGTGCTGGAATTTAAAGATGACGGCCGAAATATCATTGTTTCAAGGAGGACTCTGCTTGAGCAGGAGAAACAGTCCCGGATAGACAGACTCAAGGAAACTCTCGAGATTGGGATGGATGTTAAAGCTAAAATTTGTTCTATTCAGAATTTCGGCGCCTTTATTGACCTTGGCGGGATTGACGGCCTGATTCCGATAAGTGAGATTTCCTGGGACAGGACAGAGAATCCCGGAGATGCTTTGGCTATTGGCCAGGAGGTGACCGCAAGAATTATTTCTCTGGACTGGGATAAAAGCCGTCTGACCCTGAGTATAAAGGCGACTAAGCCTGATCCATGGGCTACAGCAGCTAAGAAATATGCGGTGGACAGCAGAGTTAGTGGAACAATTGTAAGGCTGGCACCTTTTGGTGCTTTTGTGAACCTTGAACCAGGCATTGACGGTTTGATCCATATCTCAAACCTCGGTGCCGGAAGACGGATCAATCATCCCAGAGAAGTAGTTCAGGTTGGCCAATGGATAGAAGCATATGTCTTAACAATTGACATTTTGAACAGGAAGATATCCCTGGCCATGCAATCAAAACTAAAACCTGAAAAGATTGTTTTTCCTGCTGTAGGTGAACTGCTTGAGGGGGTTGTTGAAAGAATAATGCCTTTCGGTATTTTCATAAACGTGGATAATGGTTTGATCGGACTTATCCCAAATTCCGAGATGGAGACTCCTCGCGGTACAGACCATAACAAAATGTTTCAAACAGGGACTATTATGAAAGTGGTTGTGGTTGAAGTGGATACCGGCCGTGGAAAGGTACTTCTGAGTCGCAGAGGGGTTAAGGAAAAAGAGGAACAGGAGGAGTTTAATCGTTATAAGGATATGGTCAAAAAAGAGGATAAATCCTCAAACAGTCTCGGGAGACTCGGAGAGAAACTGAAGGCAAAGATGGAAGAGGAGAAAATAAAAAAGATTATATAATCTCCTTTACCTTTTTAATAATGGCACTTCTTGAGATTTCCTCATAATCAAGGAGTTCATCCGGTTTTCCACTCCTTGGCATTTTTCGTACTGATAGTGAATGAACTGGTGCAGCATGACCGGATAGCGCGGTCTTAACAGCCTCTCCAAGACCGCCTTCTGCAAAATGGTCTTCAACAGTAATGATTGCCTTTGTAGTTCTTGCAGCTTCACGAAGCGTTGATATATCAATCGGCTTGATGCTATAGAGGTCGGTCACGCGAATAAAAATCCCCTCTTTTTTCAACTCCTCGTAGGCATTAAGCGCTTCATGGAGTGTTATCCCTGCTGCAATGACGGTTACAAAATCGCTGTTGCTCTTTCTTAATACCTTGCTTCCACCAATTATAAACTCTTCGTCTTTGTCATAAATAATCGGGGTGTCTTTTCTTGTGGTGCGTATATATACTATGCCGTTATGTTTTGCAGCTTCCTCAACTAATTTTTCAGTTGATACTGCATCTGATGGATATAACACAACGCTATTTAAAATAGCTCTGAACATGGCTATATCCTCAAGCCCCATTTGAGAAGGTCCATCCTCGCCAATAGATACCCCGGCATGAGAACCGACAAATTTAATGTTTGCGTCTGAATACTGACTCATCCTTATCTGGTCAAAGGCACGGGTGAAAAATGCGGCAAAGGTTGAAACAAAAGGAATTTTACCCCGACGGGACAAACCCAGTGCTGCCCCCACCATATTTTGTTCTGCAATATACATCTCAAAAAACTCTTCAGGGTATTTTTCCTTGAATATCTCAGAATAGGTCGAATTACTCACCTCTGCATCTAAAACCACTATATTGGGAAATTGCGGGAAAATACGCACTAATGCTTTACCATAGGCCTTGCGTGTGGCAACAGGTTTATCAGGAGGATAGTTGATTAACTGTTCAATTGGACCCCCATTAATTTCCCCCGTGGCAAAAGGGGATAAAGAGGGGTCTGGTTTCATATCTTCTGGTTTTAAAATTTCTCCCATTATTGATGTATCAACTGCGCCAAACTCCTGTAATGCCTTTGTCAATTCTTCTTTTTTAGGCGCTTTTCCATGCCAGCCGTGCTGATCTTCAAGAAAAGAGATTCCTTTCCCTTTAATGGTTTTGGCAATAATCATAGCTGGTCTATTAATGACGCGAAGTGTTTTTTCATAAGCAGTAATAATTTCGGGGAAGGAGTGTCCGTCGATTAAAACCGTTTCCCATCCAAAAGATGAAATTCTCCTTTCATAGGCGTTTAGGTCATGTCCATACATTGTTTCTCCACACTGACCCAGTCGGTTCACATCAATAATGCCAACAAGATTATCCAATTTATAGTGTGAGGCGATCTGTATAGCTTCCCATTGTGAACCCTCTGACATTTCACTGTCCCCAAGTAGTACGTATGTCCTGTAAGGCAGTTTATCAAGGTATTTAGCATTCAAAGCCATTCCCAGGCCGATAGAAAGACCCTGCCCCAGAGAACCTGTCGCTGCTTCAGTATACCGGAATGCAGCGGTAGGATGCCCCTCCAAAGGACTTCCGAACTTTCTCATGGACATCAATTCTTTTTCAGTCAATTTTCCGGCAGCAGCCCATAAGGCATAAAAAAGAGGTGAGGCATGGCCTTTAGAAAAAATCAAGCGATCATTATTAGGATACTCTGGTTGATTTACATCGAATCTAAAGATTCCGCCAAACAAAAGACCGGTCATCAGATCAGTTGCTGACAGAGAAGATGTGGGGTGACCGGAACCAGCCTCAGTAGTTGAAGTAAGGATGAAATAGCGGATCAATTTTGCTATCTTTTTTAATTTTTCTATATCAACCATTGTATTCTTTAGGGTTTTTCATTTCTAAAAAGCTTTGTGCCTCCCGAATTAATTCCTTTAATCTCGAGTTCAGTTAATCTTTTTTTGAATAGCTTATAATTCTCTTCCGGATTATCTGCAAGGAAAATCCTGCTCCCAACACAAACATAATCAACTCCAAGCTCAAAAAATAACCTTAAATTTTCGAGCGAGACACCGCCGTCGACCGAAATAATCTTGTCTGGAAAAATCTGTCGTGCCTCCTCAATCTTCTTGAGCACAGCAGGCTTAAAGGTACTTCCATATTGTCCGGGGTCTACAGTAAGGAACAGCAATGTATTAACATGTCCTGCTATATCTTGGAATTCGCCTATTTCCGTTTCAGGGTTAATTGCTATCCCGGCAGCTATTCCTCTTTTTTTCATTTGGTTAATGAAATCAAGATGTTTTACATCTGATTCAAAATGGAATATTACCTTTTTAAGATATAAGTTGCTTATTCGGCTCATAAATGCTGAAGGATGCTTTACCATCAGATGTATCTCAAAGGACAGGGGTGTTCTGATACTATTTATCTTATCTGCCTGGAAACTTTTCGAGGGGACAAAAAAACCATCCATGAAATCTATCTGGACATAGTCTGCAAAAGATTCAGCCTGTTTTAGTCTCAAAAGAAAATCGTCATAGTTTTCTGCAAGTATTGCCGGGACTATCTTCATCTCGTTAAACTCCTAAAGTAGAAACCGGAGAAATCCTGAAATATTATAATTAATCATATCATAAAGGTGTTGTCTGTTTTATATATTTCATTGCCTCATATCCAATAAGAGTACTTTCTATTTGGACAAATAGTCATTAACAATTATTTAAAATATTCTGGTAAAATAAAAAACTTAATCTCAAGGAGGAAAATGCGATTGAATATAATTATCTGTATTAAACAGGTTCCGGATACTGCTGAGGTTAAGATTAATCCTGAGACAGGGACCCTCATAAGAGAAGGTGTCCCGAGTATCATTAATCCTTTTGATATGCATGCAATAGAAGCAGGACTACAGATAAAAGAGAAGGTTGGAGGGAAAGTAACGATTCTTACGATGGGACCTCCACAGGCCGAGAATGCCTTAAGAGATGCGATATCCATGGGTGGAGATGAGGCTATACTCCTTACTGACAGGGCATTTGCCGGCTCTGATACATGGGCAACCTCCTATATCCTGTCAAGTGCTATTTCAAAACTCGATGCTGATATAATTATCTGCGGCAAACAGGCAATAGATGGGGATACAGCACAGGTAGGCCCTGAAGTAGCAGAGTTTCTGAATATCCCTCATATATCATACATTAGAAGAATAGAAGATATTACAAAAAGTTCAATAAAGGTTCAGAGGCTGATGGATGAAGGTTATGACGTTGTTGAATCAACACTTCCCGTGCTTTTGACAGTGGTAAAAGAATTGAATGAACCGAGATTACCATCATTAAGAGGCAAGATGGCTGCTAAAAAGGCAGAGATTAAAAAATGGGGGTTATCCGATATCCAGGCAGATGAAAACAAACTCGGCCTTAAGGGTTCGCCTACACAGGTTAAGAATATATTTGCTCCTGAAGCAAAAAAAGACAGAATGATGATTGAAGGTAAACCGGAAGAACAGGTTGATGCATTGATTCAGGAGATGAGGAGGCTTAAATGCCTGTAATTATCGATATTGATAAGTGTGAAGGCTGTGAAGAGTGTCTATCTTCATGTCCGTTTGACGCAATTGTAATAAAAGAAGGCAAGGCATTTGTTAACGAATACTGTCAGGTATGTATGGCCTGCATCAGTGTATGTCCCGAAGGTGCGATCATTGAAGTTGAAAAAGAAGTACCCAAAAGTAAAGATATTCAAAGCTATAAAGGAGTTTGGGTGTTTGCTGAACAAAGAGGTGGCAAGGTTGCATCTGTAGCATATGAACTTCTGGGTGCCGGCAGGAGACTTGCCGATGAACTTAATACAGAACTTTCTGCTGTTCTGTTTGGGGCATCTGACTCAGAAGCACAGGAGCTTATCAGGTGGGGAGCAGATAAGGTATACGTGTCAAAAGACCAAATCTTTGAAAGATTTAATGATGAGCCTTATTCTGAATTGCTATCATCTCTTATAAAGGAACATTGTCCTGAGATAGTTATTGCAGGAGCAACGCCCCTAGGTCGTTCGTTTATACCAAGGGTTGCAGCAAAAATAAGAACAGGACTAACTGCTGATTGTACCTCGCTTGCAGTCGATAAAGATACAGGGAACCTTCTCCAGATAAGGCCGGCATTTGGCGGCAATATAATGGCGACTATTGTCTGTCCTGATAACAGACCGCAGATGGCGACTGTAAGGCCGAGGGTAATGAAACGCGGACAATATGACGAAGGCAGGACAGGTGAGATTATAGATGTAAAGGCAGATGATATATCTTCGCGAACAAGGGTTCTGGATACGATAAAGGAAGTCTCTGAACTAACTGTTAATTTACAGGAAGCAGATATTATTGTATCAGGAGGCAGGGGGCTCGGAACACCAAACGGGTTCGGGCTTCTTAAGGAATTAGCAGAGTTACTCGGTGGTGCACTCGGCTCCTCAAGGGCTGCAGTAGATTCAGGCTGGATTCCATATAGACACCAGGTCGGTCAAACAGGAAAAACAGTGTGTCCAAAGATATATATTGCTTGTGGTATTTCAGGTGCAGTACAGCATCTTGTTGGTATGCAGTCATCGGATATTATCATTGCGATAAACAAAAATCCAGAGGCTCCTATATTTAATGTTGCAACGTATGGAATAGTCGGAGACCTCTATGAAATTATCCCACTCTTGATTAAGAAGATTAAAGAAGCAAAGGGTATAGGAAATTGACGCTACACTTACCGCTTTTTCTGAATCTCTCTTAGCCCAGATTATTCATAAATTTTTCTGATTTAACTGAGGGTAGAGTATCCTCGCTCATTCTCGGTCGTTCCGACCTCCGAGGGTCGCATCGACAATCCGCTTAAATACTCTATCCTCAGTTGGTTGGCCACACATTTTATGAATAATTTGGGTTAAGCAACGCAGGAAACAACGTCTACCCATCCGTCTTTAAATACGAATAACACGCGATATGGCTTCAAGGAAGATGTCCAGAGGAGGAAGAGTATAAGTTTCATCGATTTCTCCGGCGAACTTCTCAGACCACCGGTGTTCGACATCGAGCGCGAGCGCATATGGGAGATATTCCTGAAACAGTGCAGGAGTTTTCTCAGGCGGCATCATCCTGTCAAGCCTGTCTCCTTCTGCTGCCGCAAGATAGGTTTCAAAGCCCTCAATATCATCGAGTGCCTTTCTGCCCAGGCGGGTCGGCGCCCTGAGCAGGAAATAAAATATGACATGTGCGGTTGTCATTATAAAAAGCGGCACGGTAAACATGAACGTCTCGATCTTGAAGACTATGCCGGCTTGGACAAGAGCAATAATGCAGGAGTAGAAGATTACAGGGAAAAGTAGCAGGAGATAGACGAGTTTCGAAGGCTTTTTCAGCCTGAACGCCTTTTTTCTTGCAAGGAACCTGAGGAGCAAGCCCGCTGCAAGTGTCCATAATCCGAGTGTAATAATACTGTTGACATAGCCTTTACGAATATCGACCAGTTCGTAATTTATAGTAGCTACTATAAGAGAGATTATAATCCCGGGGATAACGTATATCGCGTTCTTCACGAAAAAGCCTGAACCGAGTGTTTTCTTCAGGTGCTTCCGGTGTCTTCTTATCGCCTTATGGATAGTAATGGCATTGAGTTCTGTTTTCTCTGAACCTGGCAAGGTCTTCCCCGAAGGCTCGAAAAGGGCATTGTAAAGGACCCGTTCATCAGAGAAAGTGCCTTCTTCGGTTTCAGTCGTTCGCTCCACTGTATATTGTTCTTCCTTTCCCAGAATCTTTATCACTCCCTTTGCCGCAAGACTGATAAGCGCCGAGGCAAAAGTCCTGCGGTCATAACCCATTTTTACGATACTTCGTGCTGCTGCAGGAGAATAATCCCTGGGCGGTTTATAGCGGGTGACGATTGCTCCTTTTGCAGGGTCGCGGCCAACCCTGGCCCAGATGAAAATGTAATATGCAAAGAAGACCAGCAGGCCGATGAGCCCGGGAAGATAAGTGTACATATCACGCAGAAAAAAATTCAGATGCTGATCCATATCAGGCTCACGCACGACCCCTTTCGGCATACTTACGACAACTGAAAGATATGGTTTCTTTTCAGATAATATCCGGCCGTAATGGAGGATGCTCCCCTCTCCGGATTCAGCAGCACGCTGGAGAAGTTCCTGTATCTTCCCGGTTCCATGAGACCAACTGTGGTCTTCAAGGCTCTGGATAACACCATGTGTGTATGGAGGAAGCTCAACAGTCACCGCAACAGTATCTATACTTGATGCCCATCCGGCAACGCTCTTTCCAAATACCCACCAGAAGATTTCATCGTGGTCAAGGAAAAAGGCTATGTGACGGTCAGTCCGGTAGCTCAATGTGATTTCATGAGTACCCATCGGTAATTCAAAGCTTTCCGGGCCCAGATAGATTTCCTTTGTGAACGAGGCTCCACGGCTCTTCCTGATGTCGAACTGCAAAGGCTCCCCGTCCATCCTGGCTGCGATCATCTCGAAGTCCATGATACGGTAATATGCGTAAAGGCCCTGTATCCTTACGCCGACAGAACGGTAGATTGCTTCGGGAATCTCAAGCTCTTTTTGGATAATTTCGGATTTATAATGTTTTCCCCGGACATATGTAGCGCCATCGCTCAGGATCCTCATTGTCTCATGCACTGTCATAGAGCCGTCCTCGTTCACAATAATGCGGGCATGGAAATTCTTAACCCTCACTTTAAATCTATCCTGCTCAGGGATCGACCCATCCGCCGGCATATATAAAACAAACAGAAGAACTGTGATCAGAAAGGGATAGTACCCGATTTTTTTCTTAACCAGAATAATGCAATTGAATAATGCAGATGTTGTGAAAAAATTAATTTTTCGATACCTTAGTGTACCTTTAACTAATGGTATAGCGAATATTTTTATCAATAAAACAAATAAAAATAATTTCGATAAATTCATCGAGTTAAATAAATTTTTGAACAATGTCTGCATTATTCATATAAAGTTCATTCACTGCTTTAATATTCCCTTCATAGAGAAACGGAAAGATATTGTATGCTCATCGCCTGCAGAATGAACTACACAGTCCTTCATCCAGCCTTCAAAGATGCTTTCCGGCGAATCTATGTATGGAGATGTGATATTTATTACGCATATTGTTTTCGGAGGATAGATCCTTCCGCCCTCGGCTATGAAGAAAAAGATCGCAGATGTTTCGCCTTTGTTCTGATATCCTACCGGTATCCTGTCCTTCATGAACATGTTCTCAATATACTTGCGGCCGTCTGCAAGGTGCAGTCCGGTCCTTGAAGAATCAAGTGTAATCTCGATCTTTCTGGCATCGGGGTATTTCCCTCCATAGACCTGAAACTCGATTATGGCTCGCTTCGGGTATGAGAAATACGTTTTTGCTCCAGTACCTTTGCGTAGCGGATAAAACTCCCTTACGCGGTCAATGATAACCTCTGCCTCATCTGCCAGTTGCAACCTGGAAGGCGAACTGCCTTCAGCAGCGCCATTTACCCTGAAAGGAGAATATGCAATGCCAGGCTGTGGGGTAGATTTCGAAGGCTCTGCCATCGCTGACTTCTTCAACACAACACATCTAATACCTTCCCTTGGCACATCCGTAACAGGCCTTATCATCATGCCCGGTTCTGTGAAGCAGAAATGAAGGCCGTCATGCCTGAGAGAATATGCACCGAGCGAGACTTTTCCGCTGAAAGATGGCTCAGAGGATTGTGTTATGTCGACATCAATCGATCCCCAGCCTGGCGGAACCCGCATCGAACCTTCAATCAGGCCGAGGTTCCAGTGAATAAATGCTGTACCCTGATGATAGTAGCCTTTTGAATTTTTCAGCCAGACCGCTCTATTAGACTCGAACGTAATTTGCCATTCGGATTTATCAACCTCATCACGTCCTGTCCACGTTCCGGCAATCACCTGCATCTGTTCTACAGGAACCGGCATGACAGTTGGCGTAAACTGACCATCATATTTTTTTTCCCTGAGCCCTTTTACTCCTATCACGAATAGAACAACGAGAGAAACAGCAAGTACGGTAAGAAGGCCGATTAGTGCGAATATGCGGAACCGTAACGGAGATTTTAAAGAGGGTCTTGACTGCCTTTTATCCAAAGGAGGAATTGGACGACCTTTTGAATTGGGCGATGATCGTTCCATGGAATAGTATTAAGACTATAACCTGTACAACATTATTATACAAGCTCACAGTTAAAATCAGCGGAGCAGGCTTGTCCGCCAAATCTTGTGGGGAGGATTATCGCGTCCGCTTGACTTGAAGGAGATCTGCAGGTTATTTTTCAGGAGAGGCTTAACTCCTATTTACCTAAAGGAGTGATTTGTTAGATATTTAGTTTTCTTTTATGCAAAAACTAATCTGCCTTTAGGCTTGGGAATTGGACGGCCGATTTCCTTAGCAGTCTCTATCCATTCCTGTATAATAACCTCAATATTAGCAAGAGCTTCCTGATATGTAGCTCCATCTGCTGCACAGGCCGGCAACTCTGGCACTTCTGCAATAAATGCCTGATCCTCTCCGCTCCAGTAAATTATTATTTCGTATTTGTACTTACTCATCTCTCTGTTCTCCTAATTTGTATTTTAATATTACATTTCGTTTTTTTTCTTTCATCGGCTGAATTTTTTTGTTAAATCAAATTTTTTATTATATGCTTCGCAAAATTTTCGTCTATTTCATTATGCCTTGGAACAGGCTGCTTTTTCCCTGTGGCTGGATTTTTGTATAAGTCGTGGCGGCTTCCATGTCTAACCAGAACACATCCCGAATCAGTCAGCCTTTTAATAAGATCTTTTCTTTTCATACCGCAAGGGTAAGTTCTTTAACTTTATGTTTCTCCGGAACGTCCTCCATCGTCATAAGCATATATGCATCTTTCATGTTTTCCTCAAGTTCTTCTAATGTCTCACCCTGCGTCATTATTTCAGGATGTTCAACGAGTTTGCCTACCCAGAATTTTTCACCTTTCCAGTAAATCATTTTTAGTTTTGTTTTCATGTTTAAACCTCACTTGTATTTTCTAAAATGATACCATGTTTATAATTTATTTTCAGACCCAACATTTAAATCAGCGGTGCGGGCTTGTCCGCCAAATCTTTTAGGGAGGATTATCGCTTCCAATAGACGCGGCTGTTAAGTGCTTATCTATCTTCTGTATCTTTGTAAAAAGTGGAGACCCGACCTTCACTTCCGGCTCTTTCAATATGTCAAGATTAAAGACCTGACCCCATGACCCTATTATGTACAGTTTCCTCGCCTGTGATTTGTCTTCTGAAAACATCCGCAATACCTGGTCTGTATCAACTATATCGTTATTTTTCTGCTTGTCATAACTCCGATGGCTGCTCCATCGGTATTCTCCCGCTGCCTTCGCTATGTTTGCCCTTACCGGATTCAGATGAATATATTTTATCAATGAAAGCAAAAGATGGTAGATAGGGTCAGACTTGTTTATTGCAAATTGAAGTGTCACTTAGTATATTTAAAGCACGTTCCATATCCGCTTTAAAGTTTTCTCCTTCTTTAAAATATCTGGTGATAACCGATGGATCTTTTTGAAGATAGAACGCTATTTCTTTGCCCTTGTAACCAAATTCCCTTGCCGCAA
>JBGQLV010000029.1:0-30269 GCA_041500225.1 Thermodesulfovibrionia bacterium
CATCAAAGAATGGCGGTTTATATTATTTAAATCCTGCTTTTGAACATATAAACACTTCCTTCTACGACTACTATCTTTAAACATAAATAATATATTAGTAGTAAAGATATAAAAAGTTGTTATTACTTTTTTCTAAGATAAGCCTTTATAAATTCATCTATATTACCATCAAGTACAGCATCAACGTTACCTTCCTCCATACCCGTTCTGTGATCTTTTACAATTCTATAAGGCTGTAAAATATAAGACCTTATTTGATTTCCCCATGCAATACCTTTTTTATCTCCTACAAAACCCTCTATCTTTTTTTCCTGTTCCCTTAACCTCAGGTTATACAGACGTGCCTTAAGTATCTTCATAGCAATAGCCTTGTTTTTATGCTGAGAGCGCTCGTTCTGACAGCTTACAATAATACCAGTCGGGATGTGAGTAAGTCTTACAGCAGAAGAGGTCTTATTTACATGCTGTCCACCTGCACCAGAGGCCCTGAACGTCTCCATCTTTATATCATCTTCTTTTATTTCCATATCGATGTCGTCTTCAACTTCAGGATAGATCAGAACAGCTGCAAAGGATGTATGCCTTCTTTTGTTTGAGTCATAAGGTGAGATTCTGACAAGCCTGTGCACCCCTGCCTCGGACTTCATGTAACCATAAGTATATAGACCTGTTACTGTAATAGTTACACTTTTTATACCAGCCTCGTCACCTGTTTGTAATTCAACAATCTGAGTACTGAATTTGTGCCTTTCTGCCCACCTGAGATACATTCGCATAAGCATCTGTGCCCAATCTTGGCTTTCTGTACCTCCTGCACCTGGATGGATTGTAAGAATAGCATTATTTTTATCCATTTCTCCGGAAAGAAGATTCCGGATTTCTAACGAGTCTAACTCTTCTTTTAAATCTTTAATATCTTTCCGCAGGTCATTAAGAAAGAGTTCTCCTCTTTCTTCTTCAAGTATACTTATTGATTCTTCCAGATATGTCAGCTTATTTAATAGGGATTCAAAGTGAAATACTATGTCTTCAAGCTTTGACTTTCTTTTTAACAATTCCTTGGTCACTTGCGGAGATGCCCACATTTTATCTGCGGTTAAGTCTTTCTTAATCCTTTCAATTTCCTTTTTTAACCCCGGTAAATCAAAGATAACCTCTTAAGGACTCTATTTTAACCCTGAGATTCGATAACTCTTCTTTCAGCTCATTCTGCAAAAGCATGCTACCTCCTTAACCCCTTCTGGCCTTGCCAAATAGGTTTGTCAGTAAGATTATAGAAAAAATAATCCATATGTAAGAAAAAAGATCACCGTACTTCGAATAAAAACTTTTAGTAGAATCGGTCTTTATATCCTCTGTTAGTATTACTTGTTGAAAAAGATTGGTTTTTGAGATTATCCTACCATTGCTGTCAATAAAGCCAGAGATACCCGTGTTTGCCGCCCTTATTACAGGTTTTCTGTTTTCAACCGCACGAAAAACTGCCATGCTGAAGTGTTGATAAGGACCTGTTGTTCTTCCAAACCATGCGTCATTAGTAATGTTCACAATAAAATCACCACCATTAGAGTAAAATTTTCTTACAAGTCCGGGGAAAATGATTTCATAGCATATCAAAGCAGCAAAATCTCCAGATGGAGTCTCAGCCCTGAGATAATGATCACCTCGGGTATAATCCCCGATACCCGCAACAAGTTTATCCACGAAAAAAAGGACCTTTTGTAGGGGTACATATTCTCCAAAAGGGACTAAATGTATTTTATCATAAATATAAGTCACCTTACCAGCTTTATCGAGGAGAACAGCACTGTTTGAAAGAACATATCTCTCATCCTTTTTCCCCTTGACAAGCACACTTCCAAAAAGGAGGTAAGAGTCAAGCTGTTTTTGAAAACCGAGGAGTTTTTTTGTATATTCATTATCTGTTTTAAAGAAGAATGGCACTGCTGTCTCCGGCCAGATAATTATTGATGGGGAGGAGGAAACAGCCTTAAGCGAAAGGTTCATATAGCTCTCTATAACAGAATGTTGATAAGCAGGCTCCCACTTCTTGTCCTGTTCGATATTTCCCTGAATAATACTTGCATTTAACTGTTTCCCGTGTCTTTCCTCTCCAAGCCTCCAGTGCCCGTATATGAAGGTTGAGATGATAAACAAGAAGAGAACAAATAAACCAATCACTGTCTGTGACAATGGAAAAAGCGGCATATCTCTGAGACGCCTTCTTATAAGAAATATATCTGCTATTGCACCATTTACTGCAACTACAAGAAAAGATACGCCGTAGATGCCTGTTATATCAGCAATCTGGATAACTGTAAGAAATTTATACTGAGTATACCCCATGCTTGACCAGGGAAACCCGGTAAATAAATAGGAGCGAAGAAACTCAAGAACTACCCAGAAAACCGGTGCAATAAAAAGAGCCGGAAGCTTTGTGGTCTTGATTGTTACTGAGAATAAAAATGCGAAGATACCTATATATAGACTGAGATAGAAACAGAGTAAAACAACAATAGCAATGCTTGCGACAAAAGGAATACCACCATAATGATTTATTGAGTGATATATCCAGTACAGGGTTCCAAAAAAATAAGGGATACCGAAAAACAGACCGGTCATAAACGCCTGCTTAGGTTTTCTGTCATATAGTGACAAAAGGAACGGAACGAGTGCTATCCATGCAAGACCGAAAAGGTCTATGGTTGGAAAGCACAATATAAGGAGCAGACCGGAGATTGATGCGAGAGCATAATTTTTTGAATTATATGGAAATTTTAAGCTCCTCATGGTTATATGTTTGCTTAGTTTACACTGTTTTCTCAGGTTAATTCATCTGATAATTATTTTACTCCATAAACAGCAAACTGTGCTAAATAACTTGCCTTTAACGATTTGAACGGCTATTTTAAAAAAGTTGTATGGCTTGACAGTATAAAACTTAAAAGTGTAAAGTTAAAACCGTGGGCAGTTAGCTCAGTCGGTAGAGCAGAGGCCTGAAAAGCCTCGTGTCCGCAGTTCGATTCTGCGACTGCCCACCATAATTTTGTTTGCCGCAAATATACTTTTCCCTTGACAAAGTATTCGATTTTAGGCTAAAAATTATCTGTATGGTCAGGCTAAAGCTTTTTATTCTCCAATTTATTATTTTGCTTTTTGTACTACCCGTTTATGCATCAGATGTCAACCTTGAAACAAGAAATGAACAATTGGTGGTATCTTCCCTGCCCGAAGAAGCGATTAATAACGGTCCCAAGACAGTATCGGATTATAGTCAAAATGAACTCGCTGCAGCAGCGGTCAAGAGAAATATCACTCTTTTTACCGAAAAAATAAGAGAGAGGTTCTCACTCTGGCTCAGCAGGTCAGGTAAGTACATCGACCTGATGAAAGAAATACTTAAAGAAAAAGATGTCCCAGAAGAAATAGTTTTCCTGCCCTTGATTGAAAGCGGGTTCAACCCTTATGCCTACTCACCTGCGCGAGCAGCAGGATACTGGCAGTTTATTGCATCTACTGCAAAAAGATATGGCCTTGAGATCAACTGGTGGAAGGATGAGAGGAGAGACCCTGTAAAATCCACAGTGGCTGCAGCAAACTATCTTAAATACCTTCATGAGATGTTTGGCTCATGGAATCTGGCGATGGCTGCGTATAACGCAGGGGAAGGGAAGATTCTTAAAGCGCTCAACAGGACAAAGACGGATGATTACTGGGCGTTGTTGAATACAAGACACATCAGAAGGGAAACTAAGGACTATGTTCCTAAGTTTATCGCAGCGAGCCTGATTGCAAACAGCCCGCAGAAATTTGGGTTTGAAGACCTCGAGTATCATCCACCACTTAATTATGACAAGGTAACGATAAAATCACCTCTCGACCTTGAGATTATAGCAGAATGCTCAGAAACAACTGAGGAAATCATAAAAGAATTGAACTCTGAACTCAGGAGATGGTGCACACCTCCTGATGTCACTGAATATGTCTTGAGAGTGCCTGAAGGTAAGAAGGATATTTTTATCGAGAATCTTTCTAAGATACCGGAAGAAAACCGTTTTACAGTAGATATATACAAAGTTAAAAAAGGAGATACCTTTAAATCAATTTCAAAGAAAACCGGTGTCCCTGTGCAGGTTATTCTTGATCTGAATTCCTTGGAAAAAATAGTACCACTTAAGGCAGGGGCAGAAATTTATCTTCCTCCAAAAGGGAAGTTTGTGTTAGACAGGGATGACAGAAAAGGGACAAAAAAGGCATCGTTTAAACAAAAGAAGAAAACTCTTACTAAAGACAGAAATTCGGAAACGGGAAAAGCTGTAAAGAAGGTTACTTTTAAACCGGGCAAGAAAGAGTTGAAGAATAAGTCCAGAAAGGTTTAACTTTTCTTCTCGGTACGAGTCGATTCCGACTTCTCAGACAGTTTAATTTTCGCCTCTTCAAGGAATGGTGAATTAGGAAATTTTATAGTAAGTTCTTTATATTTTTTCTTTGCCTCGTCTAATTTCCCTTCTTTTTCAAGCAGCTTTCCATATTCCATAAGTGCAAAATCTTTGTGAATATCTCCGCGAAGATTATAAAGGGTATCGAGTGTTTTCATTGCCTCATTTGAATCACCTTTCTTTATATAAGCCATCGCTATCATCTGGTATGCAAGTGGAATAAACCTTTCTTCATTTGAATATCTCTGTGTAAAATCTTTAAGGGTCTTCAGTGTATCGTCGTATTTACCAAGCTCATAATAACAGCCTGCAATATAAAAAAGTGATATGGGTGATTTCCTTGTATCATAAGCTTTTCTGAATGTATCCAGCGCTTTTTTATACTGTTCTTCTTTATTTGCACCTTGTATTTGAGTGTTGTAATAGATCTTATACGCCTCATACTCAAGACTCTTTGCTTTTTTCTGTGAGGTATAAGAATAGATCAAAAAGCTGGCTATAGCTATGAATATGACAAGGGCACCCGCACCATATTTTAGTGCTGTTTTCTGCCGTTCCTTTATTGTATCCTTCAGACTGACAAGTTTATCCTTTACCTCTGTCTCTGTAGATGCGGTCTTTTTTGGTACTCTCTTTTTAATCGGCTTTGGCATCAATCTCTCCTTAGCGCCTTCTCTACAAGGGTTTTTGAATTCTCGAATATTGAATCAATACGGTTTTTCTCTATCCCTGAAGCAAGAAGTATACTGATTGCAGTCTCTTTTGTTATTAAATCTGATGGGCTGTGGGCATCTGTGTTTATACATAGCGGGACCCCAAATCTCATGGCCTCTTTTGCAACGTAACCATTTGACAAAGAATGCCCTTTCCTTGAGGTTATCTCAAGTACAACGCCTTTTTCCTTTGCGAGGAGAAGGTCCTCCTCAGATATGATACCCGGATGTGCTAGGATATCTGCATTAGCCTCAATTGCTGCCCTGTTGGTACCTGGAGCAACCGGCTCAACTATGGTCTGTCCGTGCACAACCACTATCTTTGCACCAAGATGCCTTGCCTCTTTTACAAGTTCATGGATAATCTGTGGAGGAGCATGTGTAATCTCTGCGCCTGGAATGGCTTCTATAGAGATAAAACCCTTGAGTTTTTTGAGTGCACTTACGATCCTTGGAACTACCAGATCAATATTTGAGGAGTCAACATGGTCTGTGATAGCAATTGCCTTATAACCAATCGCCTCCGCCCTTCTGATTAACTCGGAAGGAATGAGTTCCCCATCGCTGAAAAAACTGTGTGTATGTAAATCAATCATTATTTGTCAATTATTGGAATATCTAAGATAGATATTTTAACAGAATTTCTTTTTTTAATCACTATCAACTTTATTCCAATCATCCTCAATTTTTTCCTGCTCCGATGATAGAGATATAGAGATAGTGATTTTTCCTTTTTCATCGATATCCACAGTAAGGTCTTCTGTAAGGTTTTTGTTAATTCTGACATTACCTGATAGATAAAGATCGGAGTATACTCAAGAGTAATGTACTCTAAAGTAAATATCGATAAATTTTGGTCACTCACATCATACTTGACCTTGCGAGGGTGAGCACGATCACCTCTTTTGCACCGGCTTTCATGAATTGTTTTGAGCACTCTGTCACTGTTGCTCCTGTTGTCATTACATCGTCAACAAGCAAAAGCCGAAGCCCTTTTATGTTTCCTTTCACCTCGAATGCATTCTTAAGGTTTGATAACCTCTCATTTGCAGACAATCCTACCTGTGGAAGTGTTTCTTTTTTCTTTAAGAGCAAATCCATTAACAGGGGAACCCTTATCTTTTTTGATATAACCCTTGCTATAAGAAGGGACTGATTAAAGCCTCTTTCTCTCAGGCTTTTTGTGTTTAAAGGAACTGATACTATGCCATCTGTCTCCGGCAGGTCAAGACTGTGCAGCAGCCTGCCAAGGGGTTTTGAGAGTCTTTTTACACCATAAAATTTCAGCTGGTTAATAGCCTCTGCAAGTACTCCGTCATAAAGACCATAATTTATGACCATAGAGAAAGGGGGTAGTTTTTTCATGCACTGCCCGCAGACCCTGGAGTATTCTGATGAAAATGGCATTGCACAAATCCTGCATGACGGACCGGTGTATCTGTTTATCCTGGACCAGCACGAGGCACAGATTGGTGAATGACTAAATACATCGGGTGCACTTCCGCATAATGGGCACCTGGAAGGATAGAGGGTATTTAAGAGTCTTGAGATCAGGGCGTATTTATGGTTAGAGGTGTTCCGCATCTGCCGCATTTAGGTCCCAGAGAAAGCTTCTCACTTGAAACCTTATTTTTTACCCCGCAGTTCGGGCATGAGATTATTTGAAATTCTGGAGGAGTGATTTTTTCTGTATCAGGTTCTGTTTCTTCAGTGAAGGATTTCAGAAAATTTATGTATGCCGCATCTTTTTCAATGAGTTCAACACCCATGCCATTCTTGAGCGTTGACATCGGTGTCTTGATAGTTCTTCTTACAAGACCCTTGAGAGAAGATGTCTTACCGTCTGGCATTACCAGCTCGATATCAATTGCGGTATCAGGGGCAAACCCGCGATTAGTCCTTATAAATAAACCACTCTCAGAAAGGTTACTCGATATGCCCGTAAAGCTCATTCCGCCGGAACTGAATCTTGCTTCAAGTCTTTTAGTAAATCTTCGGTGTCTTTGATACTCTCTTTCTCTAACCATCAGAATTGTTCTTTTAGCTGAATGAGTTCATCTCTCCTCTGGCCTGTGGAGATTATTTGCACCTTTACCCCCAACATCTTTTCAATCTTTTTTATATAAGTCTTTGCTGCTTTTGGCAGTATGTTAAAGTCTTTTATCCCGAGAGTAATTGCGCTCCAGCCGCTTATCTCTTCATAGACAGGTTTGCACTCCTCAAAGATACTTATCTCCTTTGGGAATTCTTCATAGGTCTTTCCTTTATGTCTATACGAAGTACATATTTTTATCACATCTATACCGTCAAGGATATCGAGTTTTGTTAATGCGATCCCTGTAAGGCCGTTAATCCTTGCAGAGTGTCTGAGTATGACCATATCCAACCATCCACATCTCCTCGGCCTGCCTGTTGTAGCGCCATATTCTCCTCCTCTTTCTCTTATCTTATCGCCGAGAGCATCTGTTATTTCGGTAGGAAAAGGTCCGCTGCCGACCCTTGTTGTATAGGCCTTTACTACTCCGAGAACCTTTGAGATTTTTGTTGGACCCACACCGAGGCCTGTGCATGCGCCTCCAGCTATAGCATTCGAAGAGGTTACATAAGGATAAGTACCGTGGTCTATATCGAGGAGTGTGCCCTGTGCACCCTCAAACAGTACATTTTTCTTTTCGGAGATCACCCTGTTTATTATAATATCTGTATCAGCAATATATTCCGAAAGTTTCTCAGCGTAACCCATGTATTCATTGTATATATCTTCGATGTCAAAGCGAGAAACCTTATAAAGGTTTTCGAGCAGGAAATTAACATAAAAAAGATTTGCCTTTAACTTCTCCTTGAATACCAGAGGGTGAAGAAGGTCTGCAACCCTTATTCCTGCTCTTGCCATCTTGTCACAATAAGCAGGGCCTATCCCCCGGCCTGTTGTTCCAATGTTCTTTGAGCCCTTAAACCTCTCGCTCTCTTTGTCTATGGCCACGTGATACGGCATTATGAGATGGGCATTTTTACTCAAAAGCAGGTTTTTACCGACCTTGACTCCTCTTTTCTTAAGCCCGTTAATTTCATCTATAAGTGCTGCAGGGTCAACAACAACACCATTTCCTATGAGGCACATCTTGTCTTTGTAAAGTATTCCCGAAGGAATTAAATGTAGTATAAATTTCTCATCCTTAATTACGACGGTGTGACCTGCATTGTGGCCTCCCTGGTATCTTGCAACAACATCTGCTTTTTCGGAAAGAAAATCAACAATCTTTCCTTTCCCTTCGTCTCCCCACTGTGAACCTACTACAATGACACTGGACATTTTAAAACCTCGCTTAGAGAGTTATCTGTTTGACTGAAAGGATATTCGGGAGTCTCTTTATCTCCTCTATAACCTGTGGTTTGGCAGGTGTATCTATGGTGACAACAGAGATTGCCCTGCCTCCGACAGTCTCCCTTCCAAAATGCATCCTCGCGATGTTAATATCGTTTTTGCTGAGAAGAGTTCCAATATTTCCTATAACGCCAGGTTTATCGTTATTATATATAAAGAGGAGATCTCCATCCGGCACAATCTCGACCTTGAAGTTATCAATGGCTACAATACGAGGGTCTTTCTTGCTGAAGAGTGTACCTGCAAGATGACTTTCTTTATCTTTCGCCTTCAGCCTCATCAAAACCATGCTCTGATAATCACCTGCATCACTGCTCTTTGTCTCTTTAACCTCTATACCGCGTTCCTTTGCAATAAATAGTGCATTCACAAAATTTACTGTCTCCTCGAGAATGGGTGTAAGGAATCCCTTTATTGCAGCTATTGTAACAGGCGCTGTGTTAATTTCAGATGCTTCTCCCCTGTATTCAATCGTTATCTCAGTGATACCACCTTCGAATATCTGAGCTGCGAATCCGCCAAGCTTCTCAGCTAAGTTTATGAAAGGCTGAAGTCTTGCCACCTGATCTGATGGAATTGATGGGAAGTTGACAGCATTTCTTATTGTCTCGTGAATTAAATAATCTACTACCTGCTCAGCAACTGCAACAGCAACATTTTCCTGTGCCTCTTTTGTTGAGGCGCCGAGATGAGGGGTAGATATTACATTGTTGAGTTTTAGTAGGGGATTATTCTCAGGTGGTTCCTTCTCGAATACATCAAGTGCAGCGCCTGCAACCTTACCACCTACAAGGGCTTCGTAAAGGTCTTTTTCATTGATAATACCGCCCCTTGCGCAATTGATTATCCTGACGCCAGGCTTCATCATCTTAATAGTCTCTTTATTTATCATGTTTCTAGTCTCTGGTGTTAATGGGGTATGGATTGTAATGAAGTCAGAACGTCTGAATAGCTCTTTAATGTCAACCTTCTCAACACCCATAGCCTTTGCTTTATCTTCACTCAAAAATGGATCATATGCTATCACGTTCATTGCAAGACCCTGTGCCCTTTTTGCAACCTGGCTACCTATATTCCCTATTCCAATAATACCGAGTGTCTTGTTAAAAAGCTCGACACCCATGAATTTCTTCTTCTCCCACTTGCCTGCCTTCATTGATATTGTTGCCTGTGGTATCTGCCTTGCAAGTGCAACCATAAGGGCAATTGAGTGTTCTGCTGTAGTGATTGTGTTGCCGCCGGGCGTATTCATTAAAACAATGCCTTTTTTTGTGGCTGCCGCCCTGTCGACATTATCAAGTCCGGAGCCTGCACGTCCTATGACCTTTAAGTTTTTAGCAGCATTTATTATCTCTGATGTAACCTTTGTTGCAGATCTTATTATCAGGCCGTGGTAATCACCTATGCAGGCTTTTAGTTCCTCAGGTTTCATGCCTGTTTTTACATCAACCTCAAGCCCTGACTTCTTGAGTATCTCTATGCACTTCGGTGAAATATTGTCACTGACGAGAACTTTCACTTATCTTTCCTGATCCATAAATAGTTCCTGCGCAACTGCTACACCTGTGCCGAGTTTCACAGGATGCCCCATTCCCTTTAGTACCATCTCAATCCCTGCAATTGCTGTTATGACGTCAAATCTGTCTGAATATCCTAAATGGGCAATTCTAAATATTTTACCTCTTGCCTTGTCCTGACCACCTGCAGCAGTGATACCATATTTCTCGCGAAGATTTTTATACACTGCCTGTCCATCTATTCCAGGAGGTGCCAAAATAGCTGTCACAGAGTTTGAAGGGGATTCCTTTGAATAAAGCTCTAATCCGAGGGCCTGAACAGCCTTTCTCATAACATTTGCAAGCCTTTCATGTCTTTTAAATACATTTTTCAGTCCTTCAGCCTTAAGCATCTTCAGGCTTGCGTTAAGCCCGATAATTAGAGTAACTGGTGATGTAAAGTTCGTCTGGTTTTTAGCGAGGTTTTGGCGTTCTTTCTTAAAATTAAAATAAAATTTAGGCAATTTTGATTTTTCTGCTTTTGCCCATGCCTTTTCACTCACACTGACGAATGCAAGACCAGGTGGAAGCATCACACCTTTTTGTGAACCCGCCACCATTATATCTATCCCCCATTCATCTGTTCTAAGGTCATGGGCAACAAGTGCACTAACGGCATCAACTATAAATAATGTATCTTCATATTTTTTAACAATAGATGCAAGGGCTTTTATATCATGGTATACTCCGGTTGAGGTCTCTGATGCCTGGACAAACACACCTTTTATATCCTTACCCTTTTTAAGCCTCTTTTCCACCATATCAGGTTTAACAGCGTAACCCCATTCAACAATAATTTCCTCAACTTGTAAGCCATACGCCTGGCATATCTCTGTCCATCGCTCTCCAAATTTGCCACCGTTTATAACAAGAACCCTGTCTCCATGGTTGAAAAAATTATTCACAGCCCCAACCATTCCACCTGTGCCGGTTGAACATAGGATAAGCACATCGTTTTTTGTCTGATATAACCACTGGAGGCCCCTCTTTGCAGAATCAAGCACCGGGAAAAAGTCCGGTGAACGGTGATGTATTATCGGCATTGCCATTTCAAGAAGCACCTCTGAAGGAACAGGTGTTGGACCAGGGGCAAAAAGATAATGTTTTAACATTAAAACCCTCCTGAATAACCGTTTACTTATTAACCATATCCAATGTCGCTCAAATCAGTCCTGCTTATCATTGGATTTGTGTCGTACGTTATATATAAGTAAGACTTTGAAAATTAGCACAATGAAGGGTGTTTGGTCAAGGGAACGCTTTACAATAGCTTAATCTGGTGATTATAATTAAATTTATGAAAAAGAAACTATTTATCGGCATAGTGATTTTACTGTCTGGGTTTCTTTTAGGCGGACTCACATTCTACATCCTCGGCAAGATTACGGGGCAACGCGGCTATCTGCCGTACACTGTTACGCCGAATGTTCCCAGACAGGTAATGGAAACAAGCAGGGCATTCTCTGAAATTGTCAGTGCTGTTTCACCTGCAGTTGTAAACATATCCACAACAAAGGTTGTAAGAAGAGATACGGGAAAACCTTTTGAAGATCCTTTCTTTGATTTTTTCAGCCCTTTCCATGATTTTGGTATGCCAAAGAAATGGAAGGAACAGAGCCTTGGCTCTGGCGTTATTGTTTCTTCAGATGGATACATAATTACTAATAACCATGTAGTGGAAAAGGCGGACGAGATCAAAGTGACCTTGCTGGATAAGAGAATATTTAAAGGAAAGATAATGGGTGCTGACCCTAAAACAGACATCGCTATAATAAGGATAGATGCAAACAATCTTCCTACGATTCCATGGGGCGATTCGGAGAAATTACAGGTAGGTGAATTTGTCCTTGCAATAGGTAATACTTACGGTTTGAGCCACACTGTTACAATGGGGATAATAAGTGCAGTTGGAAGAGCCAATGTTGGAATTGCCGACTATGAGGACTTTATTCAAACGGATGCTGCTATAAATCCCGGAAATTCAGGTGGGCCGCTTGTAAACATAAAGGGAGAGCTTATCGGGATAAACACAGCAATATTTTCCAGGACAGGTGGATATCAGGGAATAGGTTTTGCTGTACCCAGCAATATGGTGCGTCTTGTCATGGACCAGCTTGTTCAAAAGGGAAAGGTTACCAGGGGGTGGGTTGGTGTCACTATTCAGGAACTCACACCTGAACTCTCTCAGAAGTTCGGACTCAAAAAATCAAATGGTGCCCTTGTTGGTGATGTTGCAAAAGATAGCCCTGCTGCAAAGGCAGGAATTATGAGGGGCGATATAATTCTTGAGTTTAACGGCAAGGAAATAAAAGAGGTGAGTAGTCTGCGAAATATGGTTGCCCAGAGTAAGATTGGCGCTGAGATATCGATGAAGATACTCCGGTCAGGGAAGGAATACACAATCAAGGTGATTATTATTGAAATGCCGAGAGAGGTTGCAGAGGTTGTGCCGGACCAGTTACCTGATGATACCAAGGCAGAGGTGCTTACGGGCCTTACAGTCATGGACCTCACAAAAGAAATTGTAAGACAGCTGGGGTTCAGTAAAGACGAGAAAGGTGTTGTAGTTGTGAAAGTAGAACCAGGAAGTCCAGCAGATGAAGCTGATATTAAAAAAGGTGATATTATAAAAGAGATAGATAAAAAAGGGGTGGATAACCTGGAGGACTTTAACAGGATTGCCACAAACATAAAAAAGAAGGATACAGTTCTTCTTTTTATTAACAGAGGCGGCAAAAGGTTTTATGTTATCCTCAAGGCATCTTAAAGGCTTCTAACGGTAATAAGTGACGAGTGATAAATTCGGACCTTTCATTTTTTTCAGCATTAATTTAAGATTTCTCGTTACTGATAATTTGTTATTTTAGCAGGAAAGGAGGTGATAAAAAATGTTTCTTATTCTCAGACTCGCAGTCCTTTTACTCTTTGCATTTTCAGGATACATTATTGGTATTAAATATAATTATGGTATTTATGGTGTCCTGACAGGAAGCTTTTTAGGTCTGATCGCAATAGCTACAGAGATAATATTTAAGAAGATTGATTTCGGAGCAATTATCGGAGGGCTCTTAGGTATTTCTTGCGGTCTTTTATTTGCATACCTTCTTATACTCCCTTTAAGGCCAATTCTCGGTGAGGATATAGGAGTCATATCCTTTTGGGTGATGGCAGTATTTGGTTATGGAGGGCTTCTCCTTGGTTTGAGCAAGGGTAAGGGAATTTCTATTGCAGGTATCTTCAGGCTTTTCAGGGGGCAGGGCATAGAAGAAAATCTCAAAATTCTCGATACAAGCGTAATCATAGACGGGCGTATTGCAGATGTCTGTGAGACAGGATTCCTCGAAGGAGTTTTCATACTTCCTCAGTTTATCCTTCAGGAATTACAACATATAGCAGATGCTGCCGACCCCATGAAACGGGCGCGGGGAAGACGGGGATTAGACATCCTTCACAAGATTCAGAAGATGTCCCGTATAACAGTAAGGATAGTTGATGAGGATTTTCCAAAGATAAAAGAGGTTGACGCAAAACTTGTTGCCTTAGCAAAGCTCTTGAACGCAAAGGTTATAACAAACGATTTTAACCTGAATAAGGTTGCAGAACTTCAAGGGGTATCTGTACTTAATATAAATGAACTGGCCAGCTCTTTGAAGCCTGTTGTACTCCCAGGTGAGACAATGAAGGTTTTTATACTTAAAGAGGGAAAGGAATACAATCAGGGGGTTGCATACCTTGATGACGGAACCATGGTTGTTGTAGAAAATGCCCGAAGACTTATAGGCAAAAATGCAGATGTGACCGTGACAAGTGTGTTACAGACAACAGCAGGCAGGATGATATTCTCAAAGCCCAAAGAGGAATATGAAAGGGAGGAGTTCAGGGCAGCTAAGTGATACATAAACCTATGGTACACAGACAGGACATAGCATCTTCGCTCATTCTCGGTCGTATCGACCTCCGAGGTAAATTCTGTTCCATTATAAAGTCGGAACAGAATTTAAAGCCGCTCAGATACCATGACCTGTCTGCTATTGCATTATTTGGTTCAAAGAATAAAGGCTGGATAGGGTGAAAGGGCTTCAAAGGCAAGAGAAGGTTGTAGCAATTGTGCCGGCAGCTGGTCTGAGTAAGAGATTTGGCCCTGGGACTAACAAGCCGTTTCAAAACCTTAGTGGCAAACCAATCATTGTTTGGTCGCTTGAGATATTGGAGGCTGTTGTTGATATAGCGGAGATAATCCCTGTACTTAAAAATGAGGATATGGAACATGGGGCGAAGGTTTTTGAAGCAAACAGTCTGTCAAAGATAAAGAAGATAGCACCGGGTGGAAGAGAACGACAGGATTCTGTATATAACGGTCTCAAGCTAATCGAGGATAAAAATTGTATCGTACTTATACACGACGGGGTTAGGCCACTTATCGATAGGGATTTGATTGAAAAGATGATAAAGGAATTACTAAACCCCCTTTTAAAATCCCCCTCAGCCCCCCTTTTCCAAAGGGGGGAGTGGGGGGATTCGAAGGGATTTAAGGGTTTTGATGGAGTTGCCCTTGGGGTTCCTCTAAAGGATACGATAAAAGAAGTTCAGAGTTCAGAGTTCGGAGTTCAGAGTGAAATTATTATAAAAAAAACATTGAATCGTAATGTGTTATGGGCTATCCAGACACCACAGGTTTTCCCTTATAATAGTTTATTTACAGCCTACGAGAAGGCGATGAAAGAAGGGTTTTACTCAACAGATGATGCAGCCCTGGTAGAACGCTACGGGGGAAGGATAAAAGTTGTAATGGGATCGTACAAGAATATTAAAATTACAACTCCGGAAGACTTAGCTATTGCAGAATTCCTTCTCAGCAGGCAAGTTAAAAAAGTCTGAATAAACCTAAATGTTGCATAAGAAAAAAAAGCAGATATGCTGAAAAACTTCTGCAAAGCGACAGGATTTGATTATGATTCACATGGCTGCAACACTAACGGTGAGTGCATTTTTGCAAGAAGGCTGGCTGGCCACACCGGAGGGCTTTTCGGTGTCGCTGGCAGGCCTTTTTCAGCACATCTGCTTTCCGTATCAAAGACAAGTGTTGCAACGGTTAAGTAGAGAAATAAGAAATTTATGATATTCTCAATTCCTACTGTACTAAATGTCATTCCCGCTTGTCGGGAATCTTTCTTAGAGAAGAAGGATTCTGGACAAGCCAGAATGAGTGGGTACAATAAAGGATTTTGAACCGATTTCTGAAAAGGCATGAACAAAAGTCAGAATAGGAGAATATAAAATATGCGTATAGGTATTGGATATGACTCTCACAGGCTTGTTAAGGGCAGGAAGCTGGTACTCGGCGGAGTAAATATCCCGTTTGGAAAGGGTCTAATCGGCCACTCCGATGCAGATGTTTTGTGTCATGCGATTATAGACTCTGTCATAGGTGCACTCGGCCTTGGCGATATAGGGGAACATTTCCCGGATACGGACCCGGCATGGAAGGACGCATCAAGCGTTAATCTTCTGAAATATATTGTTGGACTTGTAAGAGCAAATGGATATAAGGTTTCCTGGATAGATGCTATTGTAATTGCAGAAAGGCCTAAACTTTCTCCATTTATTGAATCCATGAAAGAGGCGATATCGCAATCAGGAATTCCATCCGGATTAATTAATATTAAGGCTAAAACGAATGAGGGGATGGGTCTCATCGGCCGTGGTGGAGGCATCGCAGCGTATGCAGTGTGTTTACTCAGACGTCTGAGCTGATTCAATGACTATATGATCTTTAAAAGAGGTTTTTGTGATGTCTTTCTGGATAAACCTTCTAAATTTAATCAGTGCCTTTGATTGATAGTAAAGTGAGAAAATCAGGCAAAGTGCTATCATGGCCACCAGAACCAAAAACCACACAGAGGTGTATACTTGATTAAGCTGTAAAAGATCAATCACATAATAAACCTCAGGGCTCCTGGCCTTCCATGTTTCAAAAAACTGGGGAGTCTTTGTGGTAACCTGAGGAACAATAGAGCCGATCAAGCAAGATAAGCCCACAGTACAGATTAAGGAAATCACGGTCTTTGGGGAAAGAAAAAACCTCTTAACCATCTCTATATAATAAATTACTCATTTTCCCCCACGCCACAGCCATTTTTTAATGAGCCCTCTGAGGAACCTGTGTTGCCAGAGGAGCATGCCTGTTCGTCACTCATCCTTTCCTTCAGGGACCACAGTCCCACGCCACAAACGTCGAATGATTCCCCCCGCAGACCGTATCGATATAACAGTTACTTGCTTGATATACCGTAGGATAACTCGCCTTTCTAAATCCACCTACGAATGACCCACCTATAAGTCTGGAGTGTTCACCACCATGAACGCGAACGGTGTGGCAGTTAGTACACCGTCCCCTTCCTTCGGAGTCCTTATGGTATTGCCAGCTGTGGACATTATTTTTCCAAGTACCATCGTTTATAACGTGACAAGCCTTACAAAGAAGTCTGGTCGTCCAATTTTGCAGACCTTGGTCAATGTGATACAACGACCAACCGCTTCCAGTCGGTGCATTCGGCCAATAGTAGCGCTGAGCATCACGTCTAAAATCAGTCAGTAAATTATCTCGGCTACTGCCATGAGGTCCCTGGGGAGCGCTTGCGTCATAGGCGTCATTCCCATGGCAGTCACTACAATACATGGTGGTACTACCAACATTGCCAGTGAATGGGCCTCTCATCTGAGTCCCATCCAAGCTTCTTGGAGCTACTGACCCGGTTTGATTATTTAAGGTTACCACAACCGGATGAGCCGAGCAGTTGTTAGGATTAAAATGCCAGGCTATGTCATAGCTAACGCCATAACCAGCTCCCCAGCCATAGTAGCTATGGCACTTGAAGCAAATCTGATATTCCTTATTAGCACCATCAGGGTAAGTAGGGGGTTTGCGCACAGTAAAACTGGTGGGCTGTGTCCATCGCGTAGGCCAGGAAGGCTCTATCCCCCAAACCCCCTGGAGGGCCTTGGAACCCCTGGTTGCAACATCAATCCTATTACTGGTGTCATTGCGAGTAACAGCCGTGGTTGGATGGATTGTGGGGGAAGCAGAATTTATGCTACCTATGGTATGAGGATTATGGCAGTCCACACACTCAGCATGACGGTTGGTTGAGCCAAAACCGCTAGTCCCACTCTCATTCACGGTATGGCGGTTATTATAGGCATGCGTAGGGTGTTTATAGGCCTTATTTAACTGTGTCTTAACATCTTTTGCGCCTCCCTGTGAACCATCATGGCATGCCTCGCAGCCCATCTCATAGTTCGGACTATCCCCTGTCTTGGAATCACGGGCAAAGAGCATATTTGAAATCAGGCCGGTAGCATCTCTATACCCATGAGGATTATGACAGTTGTGGCAGTTACCTGCATCATCATATGGAGGCCCTGGAGGAGAAAGGTCAGGACTCCATATCATATTAACACTTGAGTAGTGAAGGGAAACATTATATTTTGTTTTTCCCTGGTAGATACCATAACGCCCATATCCTAAAGTCATTCCACCAAGACTAAATCTCTCATGGCAGGCAAAACAGAGCTCGTTTCTATCAGCACCATAGTTCTCTTTAAAAAGAGAATAAAGGTTCTCGAAGTCTCCAGTAGGTGGTGGTTCATTTCCTCCAATACTTGCATGCATCTCGTGGCAGTGACCACAGTGGCCTTTTAAATATGGGTTTGCATCTGGATATGGAAGAAGTGTAACAACAGAGCGGTCAACTCCATCTGTACTGCTTCCATGTTTAGTAGATGTATAAGTGCCTCCTGTTACATTCACAGCATAGAGGATCATTCCAAAAATGATACCCAGGCATAACAGGATTGTGAGGGCTGCGAAATTTCTTTTTCTATACCTTGTCATAAGTTCTCCTCCTTCATAAAGCATAGAGCTATAAGCAAAGAGCCGTTAACATATAGCATAGAGTCTTCCGTCATCTGTCCCTTACCCTTCGCTTTCTGCTAATTCTTCGACGTATGACATACATTACATCCTTCTAATGCTATTGAAAAGGTTGAACTCTTATAATCCCACCTTATCATCTTAAAATATGGCGATGCATGAGCACGATGGCATGAGACACACATGACAATGTCTGTCCCAGGAGTAACCTTTGTGGTATCCGGTACACTATCTGGATTAGGTCTGGCTACAGGTGCTACCGTGCTATATATCGTATAGGCGCTGTATTCTCCACTGCTCTTCAGTACAGCATCTGTTGGGTGTCTTAACCATGGACTTACACTGCCAACGCCAGCACTACTATGAAAATTTCCGTGACACTCTCCGCATAGATAACTAATTGTAGTATTGGTACCAAAACTGGTTGCACCTTGATACTCATTGTGACTTGTATTTATATTGTCCTTTTCCCAATCAGTATCTTCTTTACCTGTAATCCCTAATAAGAATCTATAGTTCTTGGCAACATCCGTTAAGCTTCCTAATGGTGGGGTATCATCACCATGATGCCCGCCTTTCATTGCCTTTGTCTGGTCAGGCTCTACTGTATCTCCAGGCTGACGGCCATTATGACCATGACATCCCCATGTACCAGCACATCTTAATTGGGTAGTCAATGCTGATCCGCCTGGTGGGGTAAGACCAAGGGTAGGATCTTGGGCCTTTATCCCCAAAACATTATGGCCATGTATATCATCAGAAAGCATGTAGTAAAAATTTCCACCTGCCAGACCCTTGGCTGTGTTATAAGTGGGCGCTACAGTGTTGAAAACAATAGGTGCCTTTGTTATACTGTCCTGCCATGTAGTCCCATTTGTTGCTGAATGACAACCTATACAATCATAAATCAGCAAGCTGCCTTTGGGTGTAGCAGTCTTCGTGAAGGAAGTGCCGTCGAAGTCGTAGGCCATAGGCTGACCAGCTTGGCTGTTGTGCATGGTATGGCAGTTGACACACTTACCGGTAACTTTGGCAGCCAACGACAAAGGAAAACAGAATAAAGTAAAGAGCAAAAGAAACATCAAACGGTTAAGGCAACGAAGCCCGTTTCGTCTGACGGCTACGTTGTTCGGCTCTTTAGTCATTTGTCACCCCTCATTGGTCATTTGCCATCATTTAATCATAAAATACCCCATCTTTATTTTTTAAGCAATAACCTCAACATAACCATTGAAAAAAGAAAAGATAACTTTGGTTCTAACAAGGAGCCGCCTGGTATCAATTTAAATGAGGAAAGACAGGATGATCTTCAAAAACATATCAGGCGTTTTACACCCTTAGGAATCGATTTGTTCTTGTGTTTCTTTGGCATGAATCTCCATATGAGCAAGACGAGCTGAAAGCTCCCCAAGAATTTCATCCTCTTGGCTTTCAGAGATTCCTGGAGTTTCTAACTGATTGAGCAGACTCAAGATTATAAGACACTCTTCCTCAAGTTCATTTAATAAAGTTTCTGTAAGTTTATCCTTTGTTAGCATTTTATTCCTCCAACTTCTTTGTAGCCTTTTCAATTTGTTTCTTAAAAGCCCTTATTTCTTTTTCCCAATGGTTGATACATCCTTCGTTGGGAAAAGATTTTTGTCTTTCCACCTCAATTTTTTCTTTGTGTTCTATAATTTATTCTCTTAGGCTTTCTATTTTTTCTGTAACTTCTTCCTTTTCATAAGGATCCATCTGTCATCAATTAAATCATGAAAGTTAATTATCTTCGGTAGAAAATGCTACTTCAATCAATAAGGTTATTGTAGGGTTTGAAGAAATTCGGAACAACCAGTAAGTTTGTCCTCTTTTTACTTGAGTAAAAACTTCCTGATATCGCCAATCCTTAAAGTAATCTTATTTGAATCGAGGTATTCGAGAAACGGTAGTGCATATTTCCTTGAAGTATTGAGGATGTCCCTGAACTCTGCTACAGTCATTTCTGATTTTCTGCTAAAAAAGTCCTTCAGGTTATCAATCATCTTTCTGTATACAGAAGATGTTAGATACATTGAATCATTAATCCTTATAAGACTGCCTTCTTTTACCAACAGTTTCAGCATATCTGAAAGGTGTTTCTGATTTAGGTTTAAAGACCGATATAATTCTTCCTTGGTTGGAGGCTGAAATCCGCCTTTTTCCAGAAGTCCAAGTATATTTGTCTTAAGTGTTTCATCCACCTGTGATAAAGCCACGCTGAATGTTGCGAGACGGACCAATTCTTTTTCTATGATAGCGTCTTTAAGTGATGTGATCAGGTTGCCAAAGAGTCTGGGTTCAATGTTTAGATTGGTCCTGAGCTCTTCTTTCAGCATGCCGGGCTTCAGGGGATTTTTTTCGTGGAAATCATGTATGGTTTTTTTTACAACCTCTCTAAAGGAATTAAAGACAGTGTTATGAAGCAAGATGTCCTCGAATTGTATCAGGATGCCATTATCCTTTAGGGTTTTTATCGAATCTTTTATGGATGTAATCTCTGTTTTGATCCACCCCTCAATTAACGAGGCTTTAATGCCATGTAACCCAGCCTTTTTCACCTTTATTGCTATCTTTTCAGATAGGGTTCCTGTTTCGAATATCTTTAAATCATCTATACCTTCTTTAAGACCTCTTCTATACGAGGATGGATCAAGTATATCTCCCCCGCCGATCGTCTCTACCGGAGAAAATCTCCGTATGATATATCTGTCTCCGGACATAGCAATAACAGGCTCCCGAAGTCTGAACTGGCAGTAACAGCGCTCGCCTGCTTTCAGCTCATCCCTGCCATAGAGGATAATCCTCGATATGGTTTCTGATGTGCCGAGGTGGAAATGAACAAGGCTTTTGCTCTTCAGGGCCGGCGCATCTGAAAGGAGCTCTACAATTGCATCAATCTTTTTTGTCGGAATAAATCTTCCAGGTACCACAACAGAATCTCCCCTCTTTAATTTTTCTTTATCAACTCCCTGAAGATTTATTGCTACCCTCTGGCCGGCATAAGCTGTCTGTATAGGCTTGCCGTGACTGTGAAGCCCGCGAACCCTGCTCTCTATATTGCTCGGAAGTATCTCTACAGCATCATCAATAGATATACTCCCGGAGACAGCGGTTCCTGTAACAACAGTTCCAAATCCCTTTAATGTAAAAACCCTGTCTATAGGAAGCCTGAAAAGACCTTTTGTTGGTTTTGGTTCAACCTTTAATGCGACATCCTTTATCTTTTCTTTAAGTAAATCGATATTAAACATTGTTTTGGATGACACGGGTACTATTTCTGTTCCCTCGAGGAATGTACCTTTTACAAAGTTCTTTACATCATCTTCTAAAAGCTCAAGCCACTCTTTTTCTACAAGGTCTGCCTTTGTGATTGCAATAAGACCTGATTTAATTTTGAGAAGGTTGCATATATATAAATGCTCTCGACTCTGTGGCATGATCCCCTCGTCAGCGGCAATAACAAGAAGAACAAGGTCTATCCCGCCTGCACCTGCAAGCATATTTTTAACGAGTCTTTCGTGGCCGGGGACATCTACAATCCCGACAGTAAGGCCATCAGGATAATTGAGGTCTGCAAAACCGAGGTCAATAGTGATGCCCCGCTCTTTCTCTTCTTTCAGCCTGTCAGGGTCTATTCCTGTTAAAGCCTTTACAAGGGCACTCTTACCATGGTCAATATGACCTGCGGTTCCGAGGATTATATAGCGCATTTGCCGGCCTTAAGAATTTCCTTCCTGCTGCCATCTTTATGGATCAATGTTACAGTTGGTTTAAAAAAAATAAAATCCTGGTGGAAAGGTGCCTTGACTTTCCCACCAAATGAGCTATTGTCGCCGAGGGCTATGTGAACAGTACCGAGTATCTTTTCTGATTCAAGGATATTGTCGGGTCTTTTTGCTGCATGGTTTGTGCCTATACCAAATTCAGCTATATTTCCGTTGCCTTTATTTTCTGAAAGCTTCATTCGAAGATGTTCAATATACTCATCATTACCAGAAATATCTGTTACATAACCGTCCTTAATGGTAAGCGTTATTGGAGATGCAAACTGTTTTGTTGGACCCCATTCCAAAATAAGCGTTCCATTTGCTGTTCCTTCAAGTGGCGCAAGGTAGACCTCACCGGCTGGGAGATTACTAAATGAGCCTTTTCTGGTAAGGATTCCTGTATCTGATATTACCTTTCGTCCCTTTTTTGAAAAAGTGATGAATGTGCCATTTTGGGTTTTTACCTTGATAAGCTCAGCCATGTTTACCACCTTTGCTAGTTCTCTCGTCCTTTTTGCAAGTGCTTTCCAGTCAACATTCATAGCGCCCTCAAGCATAGAGACATCGAAGAGGGGCATGCTTGCATATCGACAACCACAAACCCGTGTCAAAAAATCTCTGAACCTCGTATGGCTTGTAGAATAATTTGAAAGTGCAATTGCACAGTTTACAGCATTGTTTTTATATCTTCTGATAACAGCCTCTGCCTTTTTAATATCTTTGTCCTTTATGGTTTTCTTCAGAATAGGAAGAAGGAGTTTTTCTTTCTTTAAAGCCTTGATTGACTTTTCTCCAAATGCAAGCTCCCAGAGCTCGGAAGGAGGCTCTGCCCCATGACTTCCTGTAGCAGAATATTCATGTAATATGATTGATTTGCAGAAATTCTTACCGATTTCGGCTGTTAGTAAAGAGAGGCTTCTGAGCTTAGACCTTCGTTCCATATCTGATTCATCTATATCTTCTTTCTCTGAAGGCCTATCGTTAAACAAAAGAACCCGCTCGTATTTCTTTACACCGAGGTTAATCCTGAATATATCTCTTAACGCGCTGTTAATCAAAGTCCTACCTGAATAGGAATTCCATTTGATTGAGGTGTTCGCCAGGGAAGCTTATCGGGTAGTCGTTATCGAAACAGGCAGTGCAGAAATTATGAGAGTTGGGGACTATCTTTTTGAGTCCTTCAAGGCTTAGATAGGAGAGGGAATCTGCAGTTGTATATTTCCTGATCTCATCGATAAGATGGGAAGAGGCGATGAGTTCACGCCTTGTAGGTGTATCTATACCGTAATAGCAGGGGCTGATGTTCGGCGGGGAGCTTATCTTTAGATGTATCTCTCTTGCACCTCCTCCTTCCCTCAGCATCTTGACTATCTTTTTGCTTGTAGTACCCCTGACTATTGAGTCGTCTATCACAACCAACCGTTTACCCTCGAGGAGTTTTCTTACAGGATTAAGCTTTATCTTAACACCAAAGTGTCTTATGCTGTGTTTTGGTTCTATGAACGTCCTTCCAATGTAATGATTTCTTATAAGACCAAAATCGAAAGGAATATTGCTTACTTCTGAGAACCCGAGTGCTGCGGGTACACCCGAGTCGGGTACAGGTATAACAAGGTCTGCATCTATATTAGCCTCTAATGCGAGTTGTCTTCCAAATTCTTTCCTCATCTCATTCACATTCAGCCCTCCAAAGATATTGCTGTCAGGTCTTGAAAAATAAATTAGCTCGAATACGCAAAAGGCCTTCCTTTGACTGTTGAATATCTTCAGAGATTTTAGGCCGTGCTCGTTTATTATGAGCACCTCTCCTGGTTCTATGTCACGTATATAAGTTGCCTCTATAAGGTCAAAGGCACACGTTTCTGATGCCACAACGTATGCACCGTCTTTAACCCCGAGACTGAGCGGTCTTACACCAAAAGGGTCCCTGATTGCAATAAGCTCTTTTTCCCTCAGTATAAGCAAGCTGAAGGAACCGCTTATCTGTTTAACCGCATGTGTGACCCTTTCATAAAAGTCATCTCCTTTTGAATGGGCTATAAGGTGTACTATTACCTCACTGTCTGACGAGGACTGGAATATTGCTCCTTCTGCTTCGAGGGATGTCCTGAGGTCTACTGCACTGACAAGGTTTCCATTATGTGCTATCGCAAGTGAGCCAAGGGCAAAATTCGCAACAATAGGCTGAACGTTCTTGAGCACACTGCTGCCGGCTGTAGAATATCGATTGTGACCTATTGCCATGTAGCCTGGAAGCCGCCTGAGTCTTTTTTCACTGAAGATATCAGCAACGAGACCCATGGACTTTTCAAGAAAGAGTTGCCTTCCATCAGAGGAGCAAATACCTGCGCCTTCCTGTCCCCTGTGCTGGAGTGCATATAACCCGAGATAGGTGAGGTTTGCTGCCTCCGGATGTCCGAATATCCCAAATATACCGCATTCTTCGTGAATGTCGTATATCATAAAGTATTTTAACATATATCGACTCTTCAATAACTGAAAACATGATTTACTGAGGCAGCTTGACCTTATTTCAATTCTATGGTAGAAAAAGACATGAACGAAAAGCAGAAATTACTCTCTACTCTCCCTTCTGTGGATGAAATCCTGAAAAGCAGGCAAAGCATGGAATGGCTAAATACCTATCCAAGAAGGTATGTGCTTAAGGCTATCAGAGAGGCGATTGATTTAAGGCGAAAAGAAATAATAGAAGGTTTTGATACAGACCTCTCTGAAGAAATTATGATGGCCGATATAGAAAATATAATTGAAAGACTTTCTTCATACAGCCTTATACCGCTTATAAATGCGACAGGCGTTGTTATCCACACAAACCTCGGCCGTTCTATACTTTCTAAAAAAGCCCTCGAAAATATCAAACAAGTCTCAGAGAGTTATTCCAACCTCGAATATAATATCGAAGAGGGGAAAAGAGGGAAGAGGTACACCCATATTAAACGAATTCTCAGAGAGGTGACAGGTGCTGAGGATGCACTTGTTGTTAATAACAATGCTGCAGCAGTCCTGCTTTGTCTTAACACGCTAGCAAAGGGCAAGGAGGCTATTGTCTCAAGGGGTGAGCTTGTCGAGATAGGGGGTTCCTTCAGAATGCCTGAGATAATGGCAGCAAGCGGTGCAATACTCCGAGAGGTCGGGACAACAAACAAAACCCATCTCTCTGATTACAAAAAGGCAATAAACGAAAATACAGCCTTAATCTTAAGAGTACACAAATCGAATTTCAAGGTTTCAGGATTCACTGAGGAAGTATCCGTAGAAGACCTTGTAAATCTCGGCCGCAAACATCAAATTCCGGGGATGTTCGACCTCGGAAGCGGCTGCCTCGTGGATTTAATGCCATTCGGTATATACGATGAACCGGTAGTTAAAGATATTGTGAAAACCGGTGTTGATATAACAACCTTCAGCGGTGACAAACTCCTCGGTGGACCTCAGGGCGGCGTGATTGTAGGTAAAAGAGAATACATAGAAAAGATCCAGAAAAATCCCATGACAAGGGCGATGAGGATAGACAAGCTTACACTTGCTGGATTTGAAGCAACACTTATGGAATACATTGACGAAGAAAAGGCGGTTGAAAACATACCAACACTCAGAATGCTCCTTCAGAAATTTGAAGAGATAAAAGAGCGGGCAAATAAGATAGCTAAAAGATTAAAGAAAGAAACAAAAGATGTCCATATTAATGTCATGGGAGATTCATCAAGGGCTGGTGGAGGTGCGCTTCCAGAGGTAGATCTTCCAACTTATGTAGTCTCAATAAAATCCGATGAAATCTCAGTGAATGAGCTTGTAGAAAGGTTAAGAAAAGGTACCCCCCCGATTATTACAAGGATAAAAGAGGATTCCCTGATACTTGATGCAAGAACAGTAAGGGATAAAGATTTGAAAGGCCTCGTAAAAGGAATAAGCTCAGCTTTATCAAAAGAAGGTATCTCCTAAAGGTTCACTCAATTTAGTAAAGACTATAAAAATCTATCTGTCAAAGATTCCCATCAGTATTAAAAATTTTTCCTTACTGTTCTTGACAACCAACATAGCATATGAGATAGTTTTTAATATAAAAGGGTAAATAATGCCTAAAGAAAAAACTTCCAAGATCCCTTATCATCTTATTCTTATCTTCTTTCTTCTATCCATCTGCATCTGGATTGCAGGATACCTGTACTACCAGCATCAAAAAGAATACATCAAAAAGGAAAAACAGGATGAACTCTCTGCAATTGCAGATCTGAAGGTCAAACGGATTGCAAACTGGCGCGAAGAGCGACTTGCAGATGCAGAAAATATCTATAATAATCCCTTAATTATCTCTCATATTCAGCAATGGCTGAAAAGTGGAGCACCCACGATAAAGCAGGAGATTCTCATATGGATGAAGTCTTTACATGAGTACAGTCATTACAAGAGCGTCATTCTCATCGATACAGAGGGAAATATACGATTGGCAGTTCCTGATGGCAAAGAAGTGCTTGGCCCCGATGCAAAAAGATTTGCTGAGGAAGCAGTAAGTAAAAAGAAAGTGGTCTTTTCTGACCTTTATCGAAGCAAAATCACTAATGTTATTCGCCTAACACTCATTGTTCCACTCCTTGTGCAAAAAGGACAGGATTCTGTTCCAATAGGCACTCTCCTTTTGCGGATTGATCCATACGAGTTCCTCTATCCCCTCGTTCAGACTTGGCCAACGCCAAGCAAGACGGCAGAGAACGTATTGTTCCGTCGGGAAGGCGATGAGGTTGTTTTTCTTAATGAGCTTCGGCACAAGAAAGACACTGCTCTCAAACTGCGATTTTCAATAAGTGAGCCTAACTTGCCAGCAGCTGTGGCCATGAGGGGAACCCGGGAAGTAGTTGAGGGCATAGACTATCAAGGTGTCCCCGTAATAGCCATAGTAAAACCTGTTCCTGCTTCACCCTGGTATCTGATAGCAAAGATTAATAAAGAGGAGATATATTCACCAATTCGAGAACGCTTCCAGCTTGTCACGATTATTGTAATTTTATTAATTGGCACCGCTGGTGTGAGTGTTGGTTTCATATGGCGACACCAGCGCGCAGTGTTTTACCGGAAACAATACGAGATAGAACACGAATGCTACCTATATGCACAGCGCTACGAATATCTGACTAAATATGCAAATGATATTATTCTGCTCGCAGACAGAGAGGGGAAGATAAAGGATTTTAATGAACGGGCAATTGCAACCTATGGATATACCAGTGATGAGTTACTTCGAATGAACCTTAAAGATTTGCGGTCATCTGAAACCAGATTGCTCCTTAATGGACAGATGAAAGAAGTGGAAGAGCATAACGGTCTCGTGTTTGAAACACTGCATCAACGAAAGGATGGGACAACATTTCCGATAGAAGTCAGTTCAAGGATTATTCAGATTGATGGGAATAAATACTATCAGAGCATTGGCCGTGATATTTCTGAACGCAAGCAGGTGGAGGAAGCGCTGAGAGAAAGTGAAAGGAACATCAGGGAGCTGGTTGAAACTGCCAACAGCATAATACTCACGTGGAAACCCGATGGAAGGCTTGAGTATGTTAACGATTTTGGGCTAAAAAAATTTGGTTATAAAAAAGAAGAACTAATCGGTAAGAATGTGACAGTCTTTGTGCCAGATGTAGAAAGCACGGGCAGAGATTTAAGTAATCGTGCAAAAGATATTGCAGATCATCCTGAAAAATATGCTGTGAACGAAAATGAAAACGTAAAGAAAAATGGAGAGCGTTTTTGGGTAGTCTGGACAAATAAAGCAATAAGAGACGAGAAAGGCAATATAAAGGAGATACTTGCCATAGGCAATGACGTCACCGATCGTAAGCGGGCAGAGGAAGAAATTCGCAGACTGAATGAAGAGCTTGAACAGAGAGTCATTGAACGCACTGCCCAGCTTGAAACTGCTAACAAAGAACTGGAGGCATTTTCTTACTCCGTCTCACACGACCTACGTGCGCCACTTAGAGCAATTGATGGCTTCTCGCATGTTATGGTAGAAGATTACAAAGATAAACTCGATGATGAAGGCAAAAGAGTATTAAAAATCATTCAAGAAAATACGCATAGAATGGGCGAACTCATTGATGACCTTCTTACTTTCTCTCGCACAGGGCGACAGGAGTTAAGAATGTCGAAGATAGGAATGGACACACTTGCAAGAACTGTTTTTGAAGAACTCAAAGCCGCTGCTTCTGAGCGAACGATTCAGTTTACCATTAAACCACTTCCTCTTGCCCATGGCGACCATACAATGATCCGACAGGTCTTTGTTAATCTCCTGTCTAATGCCATAAAATTCACGAGACATAGGGAAGCAGCAATTATTGAGGTTGGCAGTCGAGTGGAAGAAAATGAAAATTTCTATTATGTCAAAGACAATGGTGTTGGGTTTGATATGCAATATGCAGATAAATTATTCGGCGTCTTTCAACATTTGCACAGCGAAACAGAATTTGAAGGAACAGGTGTTGGTCTTGCTATTGTCAAGCGCATTATTCAACGGCATGGTGGAAGGGTATGGGCTGAGGGAAAAGTGAATGAAGGCGCAACATCCTATTTCTCGTTACCGAGAAAGGATTACAGCGATAAAGAAAGATAACAGCGATGAGAAAAGATAACAACGATACTTACCAAGGAAATCAGGACCCCTTAACTGCAAAAATAATTGAAAGCCAGGTGATTTCTTATCTGAAGGCATCTGGGCTTAAGGTAGGATTACTTGTTAACTTTGGTAATCGTAAATGTGAGGTTAGACGGTTAATGATTAACAAATGATGACAACGATAAAAAATCGCCGTAATCGATTCTATATCGCTGTAATTATAATACAATAATAAGGAGTAAAATTATGACTCCATATGAAATTGAGATACTCCTGGTCGAAGACAACCCAAATGATGTTGAGCTCACGCTCAGAGCTTTGAAAAAGCGCAATCTTGCCAACAAAGTGCACGTTGTTAGGGATGGAGCAGAAGCATTGGAGTTTATTTTTGGCACTGGCACCTATGCAGAACGGGACATTAATCATATACCTAAAGTAATACTCCTTGATTTGAAGCTTCCTAAGGTTGATGGATTAGAGGTTCTGCGTAGAGTTAAATCTGATGAACGAACAAAGATAATTCCTGTTGTAGTATTAACATCTTCAAAAGAAGAACGGGACATGGTGGAGAGTTATAAGCTCGGAGCAAATAGTTATATTACAAAGCCGGTAGATTTTGATAAGTTCGCCCAGACAGTTTCAGAAATGGGATTCTATTGGCTGTTGGTAAATCAGCCACCACGTTGATTTTTGTAAGATTGGGGGAAACGGAGAAACAATGAGTAAAGAGTTACACATATTGATACTTGAAGACGTTGCCACTGATGCTGAATTGATAGAGCGCGAATTACATAAAGCAGGGGTAGCTTTTGTATCAAAAAGGGTAGAGATAAGAGAAGCCTTCCAAAAAGAACTCACGGATTTTGTTCCAGACATTATCCTTGCTGACTATTCACTTCCACAGTTTGACGGTCTTTCTGCACTCGCAATAGCAAAGGAACAATGTCCTGATGTGCCTTTTATCTTAGTCTCAGGGGCAATTGGTGAAGAATTGGCTATTGAAGCGATCAAGAGTGGCGCAACGGATTATGTTCTTAAACAGCGGCTATCGCGTCTTGGACACACAGTGCACCGAGCATTACGGGAAGTTGAGGAACGGGCCGAGCGTAAACGGGCGGAGGAGGAACTGCATGAATCAGAAGAAAAATACCGGACCATCTTTGAGAATACCGGGACTGCTACTGTAATTATAGAGGAAGATACTACAATATCCTTGGCAAACGCTGAATTTGAGAAACTCTCTGGCTATCCCAAAGATGAAATAAAAGGTAAGAAGACCTGGGCAGACTTTGTAATAAAGGATGACATTGAGAGAATGAAAGGATATCATCGCCTGCGAAGAATTAATCCAGATTCAGCCCCAAAGAATTATGAATTCCGATTTATTGACAGGGCAGGTAATATTAAAGTTATCTTTTTAACTGCTGCTATGATTCCAGGAACAAAAAAGAGTGTGGCTTCTCTTTTAGATATCACTAATCGCAAAAAAACAGAGGAACAGATTAATCATCTCCTTGATGTTGTTATAAAGGCAAAGAAAGAATGGGAGATGACCTTCGATAATGTCATGGAGCTCATAATGATTGTTGATGGAAACCTCGAAATTATCAGATGCAATAAGAGCTTTGCAAAATTTGCAGGGATGTCAATTCAGGAAATTGCAGGCAGAAAGTGTTATGAATTTTGTCCTGCTCGACAAATTCGGAACAACTATCTCGAGTTTAAAGTTAGTCCTACCAGGTTTTCAAGTTTATAATAATTAACCGGGACATCATATCCCAGCGCCTCATGCGGCCTATAGGTGTTGTACTTTATCCTGTAGGC
>JBGQLV010000030.1:0-29511 GCA_041500225.1 Thermodesulfovibrionia bacterium
CATCAAAAAAGATATTTTTTCCAAGAAGAGTTCCTACCAAAATTAACTAATGAAAAACTGTTAGATATTGGGTGTGCGAGAGGCGATTTCCTGATTTATTTAAAAAAGAAATATCCATTAATACGTGCATATGGAATTGATTATTTTTCAGATAAAGTTAATTCAAAAGATATTATTTTCTATAAAAATCTTTTGACCGATTGCCAATTCCAAGATTCGGAATTTGATCTTGTTACAGCATGGGCAGTATTTGAACATCTTCACAAACCCGGTGAATATTTTAAGGAAGTTAATAGGATACTAAAAATAAGTGGGAAATTTATATTTTTAGTAACAAATGCTGAAAGTTTATATGGCAAGAAAGCTTATATGGAAGACGTCCCCAGACATACTTATCATTTTTCTGAAAAAACTTTAAATAAATATGCAGATAAATATGGGTTTAAGCTTACAAAATGTGTTTATGATGATAGAATTTTTGACGGCCGAGGTTTAGGTACATTTTATTACACATTTACTTCCTTATCAGGTGTTACTTGGGGAAAAAGGTCTTTTAATAACATCAATTTCTTTCAAAGGATAATTGGATTATGTGGAGGATATTTAGACAAAATTATATTTAAAACTCACTGGGAGGCTAAACTAAAGCGTTCTGGTATTATCGTTGTTGAATTTACCAAAATGTAAGATACATTATCATGATTCAGAAAATAGTGAATAGAATTATCAATATGTATCTGAATTTGAAATATGCTGAAGAGAATAAAATCTTTACTCATCTTTCAGTAAACGAAAAAATTAAACTTATTCAACTTGCAAATAACGTTAATGGAAATATATTTCTCGAAGTAGGTTCATATCTTGGTGCTTCCTCTTGTTTCATCGCTGCTGGAATAAAAAAACCAGGAAAGGAAGCTAAGCTTTACTGCATAGATACATGGGAAAATGATGCGATGACAGAAGGCAAAAAAGAGACATTTCAAATATTTATTGAGAATACAAAAAAATATCAGGATATTATTATCCCATTGCGTGGAATCAGCGTTGAAGTAGCTAAAACCTTTAAAGATATAATAGATTTTCTGTTTATTGATGGGGATCATTCTTATGAAGGAGTAAAAGCAGATGTTGATGCCTGGTTTCCAAAATTAAATAAAAATGCCATTGTTATTTTCCATGATATCGGTTGGGCAGAGGGGGTACAACGCGTTATTGCTAAAGAAGTTGCTCCTCGAGCCAAGAAAGAAGGTCGACTTCCAAATCTTTATTGGGCTTCGTTATAGTAAAGTGTTTTTATCTGTTATCATTCCAACCCGCAATCGAGCTTTGTTTTTAAAGGATGCTCTTGATAGCATTTTGAAGCAAACTTTAAGTACCGGTGAATTTGAGATTCTCGTTGTTGATAATGGTTCTACCGATGCGACAGCCGAGGTTGTGAAGGAATTTATGGCTAAATCAAATCAGATTAGCTATTATTTCGCTTCTGAGCCTGGACTTCATGTGGGGAGGCATTTGGGTGCTAACGAAGCTGAGGGAGAGATTCTTGTATTCGTAGACGATGACATTATTGCAACACCTGGATGGCTTGAGGCGATTAAAAACGCATTTAATGATCCTCTTGTGGCTTTGGTCGGTGGAAAGATAATTCCTAAATGGGAAGGGGATGTACCTGATTGGATAAATTTATTCAAATCTGAAACAGAATATGGATGGACCATTGGGTATCTCAGCCTTTTAGATTTTGGAGACGAGACTAAGGAAATTCTTTCTATTTTTGTCTATGGCTGTAATTTTTCAATCCGTAAATCGGTGTTATATGAATGTGGAGGATTTCATCCTGACAGTATGCCTCAGGAATTAATTCGTTATAGAGGCGATGGTGAAACTGCTTTATCGTTAGCAATTATGGAAAAAGGATATAAAGCTATTTATGAGCCAAAGGCCACAGTTTACCATCGGATTCCCCCTGAAAGGTTGACGGTAGACTATTTCTGCCGTAGGGCATTCAATCAGGGAGTATCGGATTCATACACTGAGATCAGGCGAAAGCACGGATTAGACAATGTATTTCCAAGAAATTCTGAAAAGGCTTCACTCTTATCGAGGAGACTTGAGAAGCTATCGAAGTTATTTATGCATTGGAAAACTAAAATAGTTTCCGAACAACATCCTGTGAAAAAACAGGTAATCAGGGCTTATGAAAAAGGAAAATCCTACCACAGAAGGCAAGTAACGGAAGACCCTAAACTTTTGGAGCATATTTTGAAAGAAAGATATTTTTAATCATATGAAGGAAAAGAAATATGGAAGAGACTATTGATAAGGTTGTATACGAAAATAAACTCCTCGCCATTATTATTCGCTCTGATTACAAGAGCGAGGGGATAGAGTTTTTCACGCCGGATGATTTCTCTCAGCAGCTTGCTTATATGAACCGGCCTGCGGGATATAAGATAAACCCGCATCTCCATAACAAAGTCCGGCAAGAGCATTATTAATATTCCATCTTTATTGCAATATTTAGCTAATTATATTCCAATGCCAATGGAATATAAAATTAACCTATAGTCAAATTTATTTGCCAATTTATTTGACTACGGTAGAAAATTCTTATAAGTTCATTCCATGGTAGAAATAATTGACTGTATTTGATATAATTAAGTCAATTAAGTAGCTGAACTTATAATAAATGTACATACCTCAAAAACAATTAGAAACCTTAACAAAGATACTTCAGCCCAGTAAAGTGATTGTAGTTTACGGGCCTCGCCGTTGCGGCAAGACTACTCTGCTTAATGAATTTTTGAAGGGTGTGAATTTGAGATATCTGCTCGTGAGCGGTGAGGACATTGTTGTCCAGAATTATTTAAGCAGTCAATCCATTGAAAAAATATTATCTTTTGTGGGGGCCAACCAGTTATTAGTCATTGATGAGGCGCAAAAGATTAATAACATAGGGATGAACCTTAAGCTGATAGTCGATCATATGAAGGATGTAAAGATCATTGCTACAGGCTCATCGTCATTTGATCTTGCGAAGAATCTTGGAGAACCTTTAACGGGAAGGAAATATACCCTTAAGCTTTTTCCTCTTGCTCAACTTGAACTTCAGCAGATGGAAAACAGGGCGCAGACAGAGGCGAATCTGGAAAACAGACTCATATACGGCTCTTATCCCGAAATAGTTTTAATGCAGGACAACAGGCAAAAAGAGAGGTATCTCAAAGAGATAGTTAGTTCTTATTTATTTAAGGATGTCCTTGAACTGGAAGGGCTCAGGCATTCAGGCAAGATTGTCAAGCTGCTGCAATTAATCGCTTTTCAGATAGGAAGGGGGGTTTCTTATAGCGAGCTTGGTACGCAGCTTGGGATGAGCAAGAATACGGTAGAAAGGTATCTGGACTTATTGGAAAAGGCTTTTGTTGTATGCAGTCTCAATGGCTTTAGTCGGAACCTGCGCAAAGAGATCAGTAAGAGCTCGCGCTACTTTTTTCTTGATAACGGCGTTCGTAATGCATTGCTGAATAACTTCAATCCGTTAGAGTTGCGGGATGATATAGGTTTACTCTGGGAAAATTATCTGATCATGGAACGGCTGAAGAAACAGGAATATATGTCAATTGCATCCAATAATTACTTTTGGCGGACTTATGACCGCAAGGAGATAGACCTTGTTGAGGAAAGGAGCGGGCATATCTATGGCTATGAAATGAAGTGGACAAAAAGAAAAGAGGCCCCCCCGAAGGGATGGACTGAAGCGTATTCTAATGCGTCTTATGAGGTAATAAGCAGAGATAACTATCTCGAATTTATTGTTTGACTGTGGTCTCGTGTAGAAAAATATGGAAGAGACTATTGATAAGGTCGTATACGAAAATAAACTCCTCGCTATAATTATACGTTCTGATTACAAGAAGGAAGGGATAGAGTTTTTCACGCCGGATGATTTCTCCCAGCAGCTTGCTTATATGAACCGGCCTGCGGGATATAAGATAGACCCGCATCTCCATAACAAAGTCCAGCGCGAGGTGTTCTACACCCAGGAGGTGTTATTCATTAAGAAAGGCAAAGTAAAGGTTGATTTTTATGACAATAGTAAAAATTACCTTGATACACGTATTCTTGAAACAGGAGATGTTATCTTTCTTGCCACGGGAGGTCATGGGTTTGAAATGCTTGAGCAGACAGAGATGATAGAGGTCAAGCAAGGGCCATTTGCAGGTGAAAAAGACAAAACTCGTTTTTAGCCATGATAAAATAACCTAAACACCGGATTAAACAGGAGGCAGATATGCCTGAAAAACCCTTGCAATTCGACATAATTTAATTAAAATTCACATGACTGAACTTTTTATAAATACATTTTGGACGAAGGTTGGCTAGCTATGCAAAGGACTATGCGGTGTCTCAGGGCAAGCCTTTTTCAGGCATATCTGCCTCCTGTAAATTAAGAAAAAATTTGTTACTAATGAGATAACAGGAAAAAATTATGGAAACAAATATAGACATATTTAATAAATATGCGAATTTTTATGATGCCTATTATGTATCTAAGGATTATGAAAAAGAAGCAGCGTTTGTTTTGTCTTTGACAAAGAAATATGGGGTTAAGAAAAATTTCAAGACAATTCTTGATATTGGTTGCGGAACCGGCGGGCATCTGATTCCATTTGCAAGGGCCGGCTTTAAAGTCGTTGGATTTGATTTATCAGAAGCAATGGTGAGTCAGGCAAGAGAAAAAATACAGAACCTGATGAAAGAGACCTTTCAAACAACAACAATTGTACCAAAAATTCAAGTAGGTGATGCGCGCTCATATCGGGATGGTAAAAAATATGATGGTGTTGTATCCATGTTTGCTACCATGGGATACTTGACTTCCAATGAAGACTTTCTCGAGGGGCTGAAAACCGCCAGAGCTCATCTAAAAAAGGGTGGACTGTTCATTTTTGATGTCTGGTTTGGCCCGACTGTTTTGACAGAAGGACCGGAAACAAGGATTCAGGAGTTTGATAAAAATGGTAAACGGACGATTCGTATAGTATCGCCGGAATTGGACTCGATTAACCAGATTGTCAGGGTAAAATATAAAATTTTAGAGATTGATGGCAGAAGGGTAGTTACAGAAGTGGATGAAGTACATGAAATGAGATTTTTTTTTATTCAGGAATTGAAATTATTTTTAGAGGATGCAGGATTTGTGATGGTCAAGGTTTGTCCTTTTATGGATGCAGGCAGAAAACCTGTACCGGGAGATTGGAATATCTCGGTAGTGGCGAAAGCGAAGTAAAGGCTTAGTTACCCGCAAACCCTGCAAAATGATACAAAATTTTCTCACCTTTTTTATAAAAATATTATGAATGATTTTATTCCGGTATGCGAGCCGTCGCTCATCGGCAATGAGAAAAAATACTTAATGGATGCTATCGAGACCGGCTGGATCTCTTCTGCAGGGAAATATATTCCTGCCTTTGAAGAGAAATTTGCTGCCTATTGTGGTGTCAAACAGGGACCCTTTATGGGAATCGAAAACGACAAGATTATCGTGGAGGTGAAGAAATGATTCCGGTCTTCGAGCCTGTAATAGGGGAAGACGAAATAAATGCAGTTGTTGAAGCGCTCCGGCGGGGTGAAATCTCCGGTTCCTTCGGCGAGTCCATCACACGCTTTGAAGAAGAATTCGCTGAATTCTGCGGATGCAAATACGGCGTAGCGACGAGCAGCGGCACTACTGCGCTGCATCTCGCTGTGGCCGCCGTTGAAATCGGAACTGGTGATGAAGTGCTTGTGAGTGCAAGCACTAATATAGCAACTGCGCTAGCAGTCTATCACAACGGCGGAATTACCGTTCCGGTTGACTCGGAAGATGTCACATGGAACCTCAATCTTGACCTTTTAGAATCTCTGATTACGCCCCACACAAAGGGAATAATACCCGTACATCTCTACGGCCATCCTGTAGATATGGATCGTCTTATGGATATTGCCGGGAAGCATAATCTGATCGTTATCGAGGACTGTGCTGAGTCGCACGGCGCCACATGCCGGGGGAAGATGACCGGCGGTTTTGGGGCTATGGGCTGCTTCAGCTTTTATGCGAATAAGGTGATAACGACCGGAGAAGGGGGTATGGTTACGACTAATGACGATGGCCTGGCTGAGAGGCTCAGATTACTTCGGAACCTTGCCTTTACGAAGCCGCGGTTTCGCCATGAGTTTGCTGGATATAATTTCCGGATGACCGGGTATCAAGCTGCAATGGGACTGGCTCAGTTCCATAAGATCGAAAAAATTATATCTGAAAAACGACGGGTTGCCCATACCTATAATCGATATTTATCAGCTATACCAGGGCTGCAATTGCCATTTGAGGCTGATTGGGCAAAAAATGTTTATTGGATGTATGCTGTTGTCATTAAACCTGAATTCGGTATAAGCCGTAATCAATTAATGGAACATCTCTACAGTAAAGGGATTGATACCCGAACATTTTTTTGCCCCATGAACCAGCAGCCATTTCTCAGAGAGCAGAAGGGTTTCAGAGATATTCCCTGTCCTGTGGCGGATTCAATTTGGGAGACGGGGCTTTACCTGCCGTCGAGCTATACACTATCAGAAGAAGTTATCAAAACAATTGCTGAAGCAATCAAGGATGCTGCCAGACATGGATAAAAAAAAGGACAGGACTTCCTATGATGGCAGACATGCGGAGCTGTACGATCTTATATATCAGGATAAGCTATACAGAGCTGAAGCGGCTTTTGTCCATAAGTGTCTGGAGGACTTCGGCACAGGAAAGACAAAGAGAATTCTTGAACTTGCCTGTGGTACCGGAACTCATGCATTTGAATTCGAAAAGTTGGGCTATGATGTAGTTGCCGTTGATCACTCCCCGGACATGCTGGATATGGCAAAAAAGAAGGCCGGTGGTCTTTTATCGAAAGTTGATTTCCGCATTCAGGACATGCGCGAGCTTGACCTCCCGGACGGTCCGTTTGATGCTGCCGCATGTCTTTTTGATTCAATAGGATATGTCCAGACGAACGAAGCGATATTGAAAGTGCTTGCCGGAGTTCATTGTCATCTGCGACCGGAGGGCCTCTTTATATTTGAATTCTGGCACGCGGCTGCAATGCTCCGGCATAATGACCCATTGCGAATTCGGCGGTGGAAAATACCCGGAGGTGAAATATTAAGGATATCCGAGACAACACTTGACTTGTCTAAACAGGTTTCCAATGTCTCATACAGTATATACGAAATAAACAATGACGGTACATATTCGACTATTAAGGAAACTCAAACAAATAGGTATTTTTTGGTACAGGAAATGTCGGGCTGGCTGAGCGGCTGCGGTTTCACTCCGATCAGGTTTTTTGCAGGCTTTGCCGACGATGAAAACATTACTGACCGGACCTGGCACGTACTTGCCGTTGCCCGGCGCATGATGGAGTAGGATTTCATGAAAGTAGGTATGCTGCTAAATAAGATGCTACCCCAAACAGGCGGAGGGTTTACCTTCGTAGACGAGATTCTGAAAGCATTGGTTGAATTCGGTGAGGAGAGCGGTCATACTTTTATTCTTTTTTGTGATAAAGCGCAGGAGATGAATATTTCCGCTAAACACATTCATTATATACCGATTCAGCTCCCCGGTAAAACAACGAAGCAAAAAGTAGTCGAATACATAAAAGGAAAAATATATAACCTTCTTTATCATCAACCTATAGTTACTTCAGAAATAGATAAATTTGTTATCAATAGCGGTGTTGAGATGATGGTATATCTGATGCCGACCCTGCATCATACAGTGGATATACCTTATATTACGACAGTATGGGATTTGCAACATAGACTTCAACCTTTTTTCCCGGAAGTTTCGTCAAGTGGAGAGTGGAAGAGTCGTGAAATACTATACGCAACGAATCTTCGAAGAGCCTCGATGGTAATCGTTGGGACAGAGGCTGGCAAAGCCGAGGTTGAACGCTTCTATCAGGTGCCGGCAGAACGCATCAAAAAAATTCCCCATCCAACGCCTCAGTTTGCAAGGGGTGCTTTTATTGACCATGACGGCGCACAAGTACTTTCCAAATATAATATCCCGGAGGGGTATCTTTTTTATCCTGCCCAGTTTTGGCCGCACAAAAATCACGCAGGCTTGTTATCTGCTGTTCGTGTATTGCGTGATAAATATGACCTGGTGCTGCCGGTAGTTTTTGTGGGCGCTGACTATGGGAACCTTCCCTATATCAAAAGACTTACGGCAGACCTGGGCTTGTCCGACCAGGTTCATTTTTTGGGGTTTGTTGACCGGGAAGAGATCATTTCACTTTATCGCAATGCCTTTGCACTTGTATATGTTACTTTCTTCGGACCTGAGAACTTGCCTCCTTTGGAGGCATTTGCATTGGGCTGTCCCGTTATCGCGTCGCATGTCTCGGGATCAGACGAACAATTAGGGGACGCTGCCCTGTTGGTTGATCCCAAAGATGAGCATCAGATTGCTTCAGCAATAAAGTCACTCCATGATGATGATAATTTGCGCCTCGCGCTTATTCAGCGGGGGAGAGAAAAAGCCTCGCAATTTACTGCAAAAGACTTTGCAGAGAGTTTATTTTCAATATTTGATGACTTCACACGGATTAGGCGTTGCTGGAGTAATAAAGGATATTCCCCTAAATGAAAGTAGTGCGTAAAAGTACCAAGGCCTTTTTTAAAAAATGACAATGCCATATTTAGACATTATAACAATAACGAAAGACGATCTCGAAGGAGTGTCAGGCACCATAAAGAGCACGGAGCTGCTCAGGTTCCGGGATGGAGTCCGTCAGATCATTGTTGACAGCAGTTGCAGTGAAATAGGGGCGAAAATCAAAGAGCTTGTATCAGGAGAAAAGAACATTGATTATATCTGGCAGGCACCGTCAGGAATTTCAGCGGCGTTTAATCTGGGACTTAGTCTGTCAAAGGCGGAATGGGTATGGTTTCTAAACGGCGGGGACGAAGTCCATCCTGATGCGGAACCTGAAAAATTATTATATCTAATCAAACAAAGTAGATCTGATGCAATAATATTCGAAATCGAACTCATGCAGTCTGGCGAGAGACTAAGACATCCACGAATGTGGTCCATGTGGCCGCCGTTGTTTGCGTGGATACCACATCCGGCAACGCTAACACGAAGGTACCTTTACGAGAAATATGGAAACTTCAATGAATCTTTAAAAATTGCAATGGACTATGAATTCTGGATACGATGTTTTTCGAAGGACGTAACAGTTGATATGATTTCCATTCCAATAGTGAAATTCGATACAAAAGGCATGTCATATAGTCGAACAGCACAAGTATCGCGTGAGGCGGTTTCTATTATTAAAAGCCACTTATGGGAAATGATCAAAATATGGCTTAAAAACGGACTTCTCATAGTCAGAGCATTGTTTCATTTTTCAAAAAAATCAAAGGGTGGTTAAATGTTTAATAAATTATTTTTTATTAAGTAACAATCCTTAACCTACAAATCACTTAATCCTGAAAAATAATAGTCAGTTTATATGGAGAGTCTACTAACGTTTATCTGCCCAACTCATGGATTTGATCTTATAATGGATGAATTTGATAAAAAATATCTCTGTCCTTCGGGTTGCTCATTTCCCATCATCAATAATATCCCCCGCTTTGCTCCTTTGGACAACTATGCTTTATCTTTTGGTATGCAATGGAATGAATATAGGACAACACAGTTGGATTCATTTACAGGGCTCACAATTTCAAGGGACCGGCTGACACGTTTGCTTGGAGGAAATCTTGATATCGTGAAAGACAAAAAGGTGCTGGAGGCCGGGTGTGGCGCCGGACGGTTTACTGAAATATTGCTTGCATCAGGTGCGCATGTATTTGCTGTTGATATATCCACTGCTGTGGAGGCAAATTACAAGAACTGTAATAATTATTCAGATTATTTTGTCTGCCAAGCAGACATTCTAAAACTTCCTGTAAAACCTGAACGGTTTGATATTGTTGTCTGCATTGGGGTGCTCCAGGCCACTCCAAATCCCGAGGAGGCGATGGCGGCACTGTGTGCTCAAGTTGCCCCTGGAGGGATGCTGGTAATCGATCATTACAGTCGAGCATACCCTATTACGCTGTCGCGCAGAATGTTGCGTACTTTTCTCTTAAGAATGCCTAAGGCATTCTCGCTGAAGTTCTGCAAGTTTCTGACGTCAATGCTATGGCCGCTTCATAATATCCTGTGGAAATACGGAAAATATCATGCAGTGAGAGCGTTGCGCTATATATTTCTGCATCTGTCGCCTGTTGTTGATTATCATGATGCATATCCACAACTTGGCCCGAAACTGTTGAAGATCTGGGGGACGCTTGATATGCATGATACGGTGACCGATTACTACAAACACCTGAGAAACGCAGAGGAGATAAAGAATCATCTCCAGCGCTGCGGAATGACGTCAATTGAAACCCGGGATGCGGGCAATGGAGTTGAGGCGCGTGCAAGAAAACCTTTTTGAACGATCAAGTATCTGTTGATTCGAGATAGTGGGGGCTATAAGATTCGTATGAAGATACTCATCGTCGCAATGTCTCAAAGCATCCATACGGTACGGTGGATAAATCAGATGGCAGATCAGGGTTGGGATATGCATCTTTTCCCAAGCATAGATTGGGGTGTTGTGCATCCTGAGATGAGGAATATAACCGTGCACCATTCTGCGTATGGGAGACAGACCAATGGAGGTTTGGGGATTGGTTTCAGAGGTATGCCTCTCTTTTATGAGCCAGCTGCTGATATTATGAGAAGGTTGATCAAAAAGTTCTCACCTGATTACCGAGTTCTTCAGCTAAGAAGAATTATAGATAAGATCAAGCCGGACATAATTCATTCCATGGAAACCCAGGAGGCAGGTTATCTTACGGCGGAGGTGAAAAAGCTCTACAAAAAGCCATTTCCATTATGGGTGCATACTATTTGGGGTAGTGATATTTACCTTTTTGGGCGGTTAAGCTCACATAAGGAGAAAATCAGAAGCGTCTTGGAATCCTGTGACTACCTCCTGTGTGAATGCAGAAGAGATATAAAAAGCGCAAGATCATTTGGATTTCGTGGTGAGGCTGTGTTGTTGCCTTCCGCCGAGGGCGGTTTTGATTTTGGAGTTTGTGCAGCTCTTCGCAGTCCCCACAAGACGAGTGATAGACGGAATATTATGCTAAAGGGATATCAAGGCTGGGCAGGAAGGGCATTAGTAGGATTAGGGGCGCTCGAAAGATGTGCAGATATTCTTAAGGGGTATGAAATATCAGTTTTTTCCGCAGGATCGGATGTGGCTATAGCTGCTGAACTATTTTCAGATGCTACTGGAATTCCGGTAAGAGTGATTCCTTCCGGGACCTCCCACGGGGAGATTTTAGGCCTGCATGGTAAATCGAGATTATCCATCGGCTTAAGCATTTCTGACGGCGTGCCCCGTTCTTTTCTTGAAGCCTTAGTAATGGGTGCATTCCCGATCCAATCATGGACTGCGTGCGCCGATGAATGGATTGAGCATGGTAAAACCGGCATCCTGGTTCCCCCTGAAGACCCTGAAGTGGTTGCGAGTGCGATAAGGCGGGCATTGACCGATGATGAACTGGTAAATGAGGCTGCCAGGAGGAATTATCGCCTGGCAGAGGAAAGACTTGATGAATCAATTTTGAAGCCAAAGGCCATTGAGTTTTATTATAAAGCAGCAAGAGGTAGAGGTTCTAGCCATTGAGACCTAAAATGATTCTGATCTTGGCGCAACTGGTATGTTGGGGCACGCGCTCTTTAACTGTTTGTCGCGGTATGAGGGGCTCGATGTTCATGCCACGGCAAGAAGCACGTCCGATCTGGCGCTCTGGTTTTCTCCCGACCTCCTCGGTAAGATACGGGGCGGAGTTGACAGTGACGATTTCGACAGCGTTGTCCGGGCGCTGTCCGACGTGCGGCCGGCTGTGGTAATCAACTGCATTGGTATGATGAAGCAGCAGCAAAGAAAAATTACGAATTAGTTAGAAAAATAGCAAACGGAGATTTAATAGCTACCAAAGTGGCAAATTATTATAAGGATATTAAAAATATGGTTAAATGAATATTTACCCTAAAAATAAATTCGCCCTGCTTTCCCATATACTCCCGCCTTCTCCATCAGGGCAGGCAATGATGCTCTACAGGTTATTGAGTGGATTGCCTGCTGACAGTTATTGTTTAATTTCCCGTGGGAACTATAAAACTCATGATGGTGATAAGGGTGACTCAAGAAAGCTTCCCGGCAGATGCTATAGCTTTAAACCTGTTTTCCGGTTGCCTGCTCCTAACAATTCAAAACTGTTTGCTTTTAATATTTTTTTTAATGCTTTATTAGGTATATATAGCCGGGCAAAGCAAATTAAAAAGATCTTGCAAAAAGAGGGATGTAACTTGTTAATAGCCTGCACCGGCGGCCTTTATGACCTGCCAGCTGCATATTTAGCAAGTAAATGGACAGGAATCCCGTTTGTACCTTATATATTTGATGATTATGCTTATCAGTGGACTGGATTTTATCGTTCAATTTCCAAACGTCTGGAACCCGTTATCCTTAAACATGCAAAAACTGTAATAGTTACGAATGAATATATGCAGAAAGAGTATATACTGCGATATGGCGTGCAAAGTACAGTTATTCATAACCCATGCCCGTTGCCTAATCTTGAGGAGTTAGATAAAGCTGATAGAGTCTTCAATAATCATGAAATCAACATTGTTTATACTGGAGCTATATATCATGCCCATTATGATGCTTTTCGCAATCTGATTGTTGCAATTCAACAACTCAAAAGGTCCGATGTTAAATTGCATCTTTATACAGCCCAACCTGAATCAGAATTGATACGTAATGGTATTTCAGGACCTATGGTCGTGTATCATTCCCATATAAATCAATCCGAAGTGCCCAAAGTACTACGCCAGGCAACATTCTTGTTTTTGCCGCTGGCTTTTGATTCTCCGATTCCGGAAGTCATCAAAACTTCAGCGCCCGGGAAAATTGGTGAATACCTCTCAGTCGGGAGGCCGATTCTTGTGCATGCGCCGCATGATTCTTTCCTGAGCTGGTATTTTCGCACTAATCATTGCGGGATAATTGTAGATAAAAATGACATAAAGATATTATCACAAGAAATAAATAAACTTATATCTGATGATGAAATACAAATGGAATTGGGCAGACATGCGAGATCAATGGCTGAAAGAGATTTTAGCATAGATAAAATGCAAGCTAACTTCTTAGGATTATTAAAACTTGTATAGAGGTTATCATGGCTACTTCACTGTTTGTTAAATTGAAAACTACTATGCTTTCCTTGTATCCCATATCCTTCCGAAAATATTAAAAACAAATCGATACAAATGACAGAGCTTGTTGTGAATAGGGTTGAGTTACTGGATACCAATTTTTTTGATCAACTAAACGCAAATGATATTCTTTTTATTGACTCCGGCCACTGTGTAATAATTGGAGGAGATGTTAATTATTTGTTTTTAGAAATATTACCTCGTCTGGCGCCGGGTGTAATTGTTCACATTCATGATATAGGCATTCCCTATGAATATTCGAAAACATATGCTACCAGTGAAACCTTTCGTCAGTTCTGGACGGAACAGTATCTCTTACAGGGCTTTCTTTGCTTTAATAACGAATTTGAGATTCTCCTTGCGATGAACTATCTCATGAGTGATCATTCCGAGTTTTTCAAGAAAACTTTCCCTTTTTATAATCCCAACCTTCATCCCTTTTTCAGTGGCAGTTTTTGGATAAGGCGCAAAATTTAAGATAAAAGAATAGTGATTTAAATATGCGAATCCTATTAGTTGCAATGTCTGACAGTATTCATACTGCGCGCTGGATATCCCAGATAGCCGATCAGGGATGGGATATTCACCTGTTCCCGAGTATAGACTGGGGGCTGGTACACCCTGAAATAAAGAACATCACTGTTTACCATTCTCTTTATGGCAAATCAAAAAACGTAGATCGAAGCGTTGACCTTCGTGGATTTCCGGTATTTACGAAAATTGGAGCTTTTATCGGCATACGTGTTGTCAAGGCAATTTGGCCTAATTACCGTATCCACCATTTAATACGAATAATCGATCGGTTAAAACCTGATATCATCCACTCAATGGAGGTACAGGCTGCCGGTTATCTAACGCTGGAAGCAAAAAAGCGCTACCTTGGCAGTTTTCCTGCCTGGATTGTGACAAACTGGGGAAGCGATATATACCTGTTTGGCCGATTTCCTGATCATGAGCCGAAAATCAAGAGTGTTTTAGCGGAATGTGATTACTACACCTGTGAGTGCCTGAGGGATGTTAAACTAGCGCGGGAATTCGGTTTCAAAGGCAGAGTTATTGGAGTTTCCCCAAATTCTTGCGGGTTTAATTTAAAACAGATTTCCCGCCTGCGTAAGTCCGGACCCATTTCCGATAGGCGTATTATCATGCTCAAAGGCTATCAGCACTGGGCAGGACGCGCCCTATCAGGCTTAAAGGCGCTGGAATCCTGCACTGATATTCTGGATGAGTATGAAGTGGTTATTTATTCTGCATCTATAAAGACGGTGAGAGCTGCTAAGCTTTTCCGTAAGTCGACGGGAATTCGAACAAGGATCATTCCAAACGGGACCCACCATAATGAGATTCTGCGGCTTCAAGGGCAGGCCAGGATTTCTTTAGGATTAAGTATTAGCGACGGGATCAGTACCTCGCTCTTAGAGGCTATGGTTATGGGTTCCTTCCCCATCCAGTCATGGACTGCTTGCGCTGATGAATGGATTGAAGATGGTAAAACCGGCATATTGGTGCCGCCGGAAGACCCTGAGGTAGTGGAACTGGCCATCCGGCGTGCCCTGACCGATGATGAGCTGGTTAATCAGGCAGCAGAGAGAAATTATCGCATAGCAGAGGAAAGGCTCGACCAATCCATATTGAAGCCTAAGGCTATAGCGATATATACTACAGTGGCTAAGGAGAAAGGTATTAGTTATTAGTGAGCCATGGTTGTACATAGTTTGCATGATGAAAGCAAAATCGCCATTTGACGTTTAACAAAGAATGAGAAAAGGGAGGTAGCTTTTGATGAAAGTTTTGGTCTTAGGGGGTGCGGGGTATGTCGGAGGAGCTGTCACCGACCTGCTCATGCAATCCAAGCATGAATTTCGAGTATACGATGCCTTGCTCTATGAGGAGAGCTATCGCAAGCCTGTAAACTTTTTCTTAGGTGATGTGCGGGACAGGGATCGGTTGCTGCCTCATTTACAGTGGGCTGATGCTGTTGTCTGGCTGTCGGATCTGGTGGGTGACGGCGCTTGTGCATTGAATCCTGAAATTACTATAGAGATTAACCAGAATTCCGTTGAGTGGTTATCCAAAAATTTTGATGGGCGAATAATTTATATGTCCACATGTTCTGTTTACGGGGCGTGTGATGGAGAACTGGACGAATCTTCTTCTCTAAATCCACTTTCAGTATATGCGGTAACAAAGTTGGACGCTGAAAAATTTCTCGAAGGCAAAAACGCAATTATCTTCAGATTGGGCACTCTATTCGGCGTAGGCGACCTTTTTTCGAGGATCAGGCTGGATCTGGTAGTGAACACTTTGACCGTTAGAGCCTATTGCCATGGTAAAATTAAAGTTTTTGGCGGCGAACAGTTTCGTCCGCTGTTGCATGTGCGTGATGCAGCACAGGCAGTGGTTGATAACCTTATAACCTCGCATACGGGAATATTCAATCTGCATCGCCAGAATGTCAGGATTATTGATCTGGCCTACCAGGTACGCAATCATTTCCCTGATCTCCAGATAGAAACAACACCAATGCAGTTCCAGGATGCACGTAACTACCGTGTAAGCAGTGAAAAGGCACGGAATATTCTGGGGTTCAAGGCAGGTTACTCGATTGATGACGGCATCGGAGAAATCAAGGAGTTGTTAACTACCGGTCGCTTAAAGGATGTTGATAACCCTCGTTATACAAATCAGACTTTTTTGTCTATGTTTAACACTCATAAATTGTTGTTGAGAGGTGTCAAATGAATGAAATGGAGACTCCACGCCTAATTGAGGGGGGACTATCAGTTGATGACAGGGGCCAGGTTGCCTTTGTCAATGACTTTAATTTTGCAGGGGTAAAACGATTCTATGTGGTGTCTAATCATAATGCAGGTTTTGTGCGGGCCTGGCATGCCCACAGGCATGAAGCAAAGTACGTTATGGTTGTGCAAGGGGCTGCTATTGTAGGAGCAGTGGCCATTGACGATTGGCAACACCCATCCACGGACGTTAAAGTTCACCGTTATGTTCTTTCAGCAAAAAAACCAACTGTTTTATATATACCTCCCGGCTATGCAAACGGCTTTATGTCGCTTACGTCTGATACCCAACTGATATTCTTCTCCACAAGCACGATAGAAGAGGCGAAGGCTGATGATGTCCGCTATGATGCACGTTACTGGGATATATGGAATGTTGTAGAAAGATGAATTTTTTAATTTAGGGGTGGTCTTTATGAACTTGAATGATGATATAAAAAATAATAATCAATCCATTGAAGCATTCTGGGATAATAGCCATCTAACACTTTGTAATAATTACCAATTTTGGTTGACTGGGAGTAAGGGACCTGAGGTTTGGAATATCTTAAATATAATCGATAAAATAAAACCAAAAACTAATGTTTTAAATATCGGAGTTGGATTGGGATACTGTACAAAAGAATTGGTGAGAAGAAAATGTAATGTACATGTCTTAGATATCTCAAAACATGCTCTTGATAAAGTAAGAGATATAGCAAAAACATATCTCCCTACAGAATTACAAGACATGCCACAAAATTATTTTGATCTTATAATTTCAAATCTTGTTGCACAACATATGTCTCATAATGACCTTTCAACACAAATTGAATATTTACTTAAAACAATGAAACCTACTGGTGTATTTGCAATGCAGTTTGCTTTTTCAAGCATACTAGAAAATAACAATATAGAACCTTCTCTTTCTGACATAAAAAGTGGAGGTGTCTGTAGAACATTAAGCTTTGTTTCAGACATCGTTGAAAAAGGAGGGGGATATATTTTGTACGCCAATAGGATTGGATTATTTCCTGAATATCAATCTGGGTGGTATGCTATTCATATAGCACGAAGAGATTATCCGTATATCAGTTCAATTAAAAATAAAGACTTATCTGTTTATGAAAAGATACGCCTCAAGTTACACGTCTTCAAATAAGTAGAAAATAAGGGGAATTAATTTGGGCAACGACACTATAGGAATCTTAGGCGCATCAGGAATGCTGGGATCAATGATGCCGGATGTTTTGTCAGGTGATAAAAAACTCAAACTTATTGCTACAGTGCGTAAAGAAGAACTGGCTGCGCATGGGCGAAATCGTTATAAAAATATTGAATGGCAGGTACTGGACGCTGAGGAAACCAATGTGGAAAAGCTGTCCAGCATCATTGGTGACGCCTCGTGGATTATTAATGCTATCGGCATAACAAAGCCATACATCCACGATGATAATCCGGAGGAAGTCGAGCGGGCAATAGTTGTCAATTCCCTTTTCCCCCATAAACTGGCACGTGCTGCAACATTAAAAGGTGCAAGGGTTCTCCAGATCGCTACTGATTGCGTTTATTCAGGTGCTAAAGGGCAGTATGTGGAAAGTGACCTGCATGACGCCTTTGATGTCTATGGTAAAACCAAGAGCTTTGGCGAGGTTCATCTCCCTAATGTTAGTAATCTGCGCTGTTCTATCATCGGACCCGAATCAAAGTCTTTTTTATCTCTTCTGGAATGGTTTCGGCGCCAGCCTCAAAACGCTCAGGTAAACGGCTACACTAATCATCAGTGGAACGGGGTTACCACGTTGCATTTTGCCAGGCTTTGTCGTGGTATTATTACAACAAATATGACGCTGCCCCATCTTCAGCATGTGGTTCCCGCAGGTACAATTTCAAAAGCAGAATTGCTGAAAAGTTTTGCGAAGGAATATCAGCGGCAGGATATAATAATTAAACCTGTCGAGGCGAAGACTGTCATAGATCGGACATTGGCTACTGAAAATGAAACGTTGAATCGTGCTTTGTGGGTTGCTGCAGGTTATACCGAGCCACCGTCAATACCGCAGATGGTGAAGGAACTGGCGCAATTTAACTACAATTGGTAAGGAGAACTCTCTTGAAAGTAATGACTATTATGGGCACGCGCCCGGAAATTATTCGGTTAAGTATTATTATTAAAAAACTTGATGTTTTGTGTGATCATGTTCTGGTGCATACAGGCCAGAATTATGACGTAAATCTAAATGACATTTTTATTGAGCAACTTGGCGTGCGACAGGCTGATTATTACATGGGAGCCAGGGGAAGCTTTGGTGAACAGATCGGGAAGATCCTTGTGGAAAGTGAAAGGATAATGCTGGCTGAGCGGCCTGACAGGTTTCTGGTGCTTGGTGATACGAATAGCAGCCTGGCCGCAATTATGGCTAAGCGCCTTGGTATTCCAGTTTACCATATGGAGGCTGGCAACCGGTGCTACGATGACCGTGTTCCCGAGGAGACTAATCGCCGGATTATTGACCACTGCAGCGACATCCTTCTGCCTTATACGGAAAGAAGTCGTGCCAATCTGTTGAGAGAGGGGATACCAGGCGAACGCATCTATGTAACGGGTAATCCGATTAAGGAAGTGCTCGACCATTATGCACAGCAGATAGAGGCGAGCAATGCGTTAAAAAATTTTGGACTTGAGGCTGGCAAGTATTTTTTGGTTACCCTTCACAGGGCCGAGAATGTGGATGTTGAGGAGCGGCTGAACAAGTTTGTTGAAGCCTTCCATAAATTGTATGTGGAGTATAAACTGCCAGTTATCTGCAGCCTTCATCCGAGAACACGCAACCAATTACAAAAACAGTCCAAAGCTCTGGATTGGGAAGGGGTACGCTCGACTGAGCCCCTTGGCCTTTTCGATTTTGTGCATCTTGAAAAAAATGCACTGTGTGTCCTGACCGATTCCGGTACTGTTCAGGAAGAGTGTTGCATCTTCAAGGTTCCTGCTGTCACAATTCGGGATGTAACAGAGCGCCCGGAAACTTTAGATGTGGGAAGTACTATGCTGAGCGGTGCGGAACCGGAATCGATTCTACGGTGTGCGAAAACGGTGTTAGGTCAGCCTCGCAACTGGTCGCCTCCTCCCGAATATCTGGTCCGGGATGTAAGTAGCACGGTGGTAAAGATTGTGCTAGGATATAAGTTTTTTTAACCTTTTTATTTGTCCAATAATCTCATGAATGACTGTCAACCTATGTATATAAATAATAAAAAATTCCCGCTTGTAACTGTTATCACGCCAGCATACAACCGGGCATCATATCTTGATGAAACAATTTTAAGTGTGCTCGACCAGGATTATCCGAAAATTGAATATGTTGTACTGGATGACGGCTCTACCGATGATACTCTGGAGGTCATCGAGAAGTACAAGGACAAGATACGATGGGATACTCATGAAAATATGGGCGAAACCAGAACGGCAAACAAGGGTTTTTCAATGGCAAGGGGTGAAATAATCGGGGTTGTTAATTCCGATGATCCTCTCTTGCCAGGCGCTATCAGAAAAATAGTGGAAGCGATGATGTCAAATAACGAACTGCTGGTTGTGTACCCTGACTGGAACATGATTGATTACGAGGGAAAAGTTATCCAGAATATCAAGACTTATGACTACACCAGTTACAGCGACATGATACGGAGGCATTATTGCCTGCCTGGTCCCGGTGCATTCTTCCGGCGTGAAGTAATCGAAAAACTCAAAGGGCGGGATCCCCAATTCCGTTATGTTGCTGATTTAGATTTCTGGTTTCGTGCTGGTCTGTTAGGTCCGTTTGAGAGAATTCCGGAGACATTAGCAACATTCCGGGTGCATCCTGATTCTGCTACAGTCAGTCATCAGGGAACAGTGATGGCTGAGGAACACGTTCGGCTTATAGAAAAGATATATTCCCTACATGAATTGCCTGAGGAAGTTTTGAAGGTAAAAAGAGAAGCTTACAGCAGTGCTTATTATATTGCCGGATGTACATGCGGGAAGAGGGCATTATCAGCGAAATTAAAATTTTTTTTTCAATCGTTATATTACGCTCCTTTCAAATATTTGGGCGAATATAAGGGCAGACTTCTTATGATGGCCCTTGTTTTACTTGGTATTTCTCATGTCCGCGCATATACTTTTTTTATGCGCTTAAAGGGCCGGGTAGCATGAAGGCATGAAAACTAATGAAAGAAGTAATTTTCAAATAAATACATAAAGATCATTGAAAAAGTAATTATATGCCCTTATTAAGCATTATCATTCCTGTCTATAACTCTGAGAAAACTATCGGAAGATCACTCGAATCACTTAATAAAATGTTTTGCGAGTCAAAAAAATTAGCCGAGGTAGTCGTTGTTGACGATGGATCTACAGACAAAAGTATGGAAATTGTGACAACAAAAAAAAATGCTCTATCACCGCTCAGTATAGATATCATCACACAGGAGAATAAAGGGACAGGAGCTGCAAGGAATTTTGGCCTTAAGAAGTGTAAGGGCATATGGATATTCTTTTTAGATGCAGACGATGAACTGGCTTTTGATCCAATTCCCTATTTAAAGAAATCGCCTGATGCTTCGTCACTTGGATTTTCAGTACAGTATTATAAAGGCTCAAAATATAAGAAATCAAAACTTCCTGTTTTTATTAACCTTAAAAACCATCTTGATGTTCTTACAGCGCAAAATGCCTTTACAGCCTCTAGCATCATATTCAAGAAGGATCTGATTCAATCGCCATTTGATGCTGCCTTTTTGTATTTAGAGGATTGGCCTTTTTGGATAATGAACCCATTGATCTTTGAGAAGATGAAGATATTCTCCAGCGAAACCTCTGCTATCATTCATGCTCAAGGAGGAAACAAAAGTACGAACTACATTATGTGTGGGAAATATAGAAAAATAGTTGCCGATAAGATACTAACGAACTTAGGTGGCCGACTCACTCACAAGCAGAAAAACAATCTTCTTATTCAATCGCAGATTGGCATGATCATGCAGGAAAAAAAAATACCGTTAAAAACATTTTTGCTTTTCCCATGTGATGCGGTGCTTTATTCAAAATTGGTCATATTTTTCATTTTAAGGAAAAAATTTGCAATATTTGATTTTTATGGCAGTTGATAAGAAGAAGAGGATGCTTTTTAAAACTATCACGATTCTGATAATATTCAATTAGGCCTCAGATTTTATTGAGATCGAAGAGAGGAAGCGAGATAAGTAAGATGCTGACGATCCGGCTATGTCAATCAATGAACCGCAATTAACTGTGAGCCACGAGCTACAGGATAATTTTGCAATAATAATACCGGCTTATAATGAGGCTGGAAGGATTGGCTCAACTATTGCTGACATCAGGAAATTCAGTAATGCGGATATTATTGTTGTCAGCGATGGCTCAACAGACAATACAGCTGATGAGGCGAGAACAGCAGGTGTGGTGGTAATAGAACTGTCATTTAACCTCGGTTACGGTGCAGCGCTTCAGACAGGCTTCAAGTATGCATTGAAAATGGGATATAGATTTGCTGTTCAGATGGATGCTGATGGTCAGCATGACCCGTCAGCGATACAGTCTCTAATTGAACCAGTCATCAAAGGCGAGGTAGATATTACTATAGGGTCCAGGTTTCTCAGAAGAGGTAATTACAAGGCTCCGTTTATCAGAAGAATTGGTATGTCTTTCTTTGCATTTATCGCATCTATATTTACCGGCAAGAGGGTAACTGATCCCACATCCGGATTTCAGGCACTTAACAGTAAGGTGATGAAGTTCTATGCGAGCGATGCTTATCCAGTGGACTACCCTGATGCGGATGTAATAATAATGCTTCACAGGAGAGGTATTAAGTTCAGCGAGATTCCGGTAGCAATGAAGAGGTCTGTTGGGAAGGTATCAATGCACAGCGGGCTTAAACCTTTTTATTATACATTCAAGATGCTTCTTTCAATACTTGTTACACTTTTAAGAAGAGGGGAGGGGAGGGTATGACATTTCATCAAAGGATTTTTGCATTGGCTATGGGCATAGGCATTTTTGTTGTGATATTAGAGATGGTAAGGAGAAGAAGGCTTGAAGAGGAGGACTCTTTTCTATGGCTTATAATAGGACTGGGGATAGTTGTGCTTGTGCTCTGGCAGGATCTCCTTGAATGGGTGACACATCTTATAGGTGCAACAGCTCAAACTACAACAATATTCATCTTTGGTCTTGTGATTGTAATCCTGATTAACCTTTATTCCACTGTAAAGATTACAAAACTGAGGAGGCAGGTCAAAGAGCTTGCCCAGCAGGTTGCTATATTAAAAATAAATGAAAAATGAAGATTGACTTAATTAATTTACTTTTGATAATTTAAGTTACAATTTTAATTTTTCAGGTGATAGATGACTAAGAGCTTTAGAAACATAAAAGCCTATCTTTTTTTTGTCTTTGTTTTTTTTGTGGCTGGTTCTCCTTTTTTAATCCCTGATATTTCTTTTTCCCAGCAGTTCCCTGATTGTTTGCAATGCCATAAGATTAAAGTTGCAGGAAAGTATGATCATCCTACAACTTGTGTTTCATGTCATACCAAGGCACATATTACAGGCACCAAGGAGAAGTTCCCGAGATATTTATTTGCAAGCGGGGTTGAACTGTGCTGGGGGTGCCATGATAAAACTAAGTTCTCCAAAAAAGTAGGACACCCTCCTGTAGCAAAGGGTGAATGTTTATCATGCCATGATGTCCATACCTCTGATACCAAGGCACTGCTGCTTGCCCCTATGCCTGATGAGTGTTTTATGTGTCATGCCAATTCGGATTTTATAAGAACATCCAAGCATCCTCCGGTAGCAGAAGGAAAATGTATGGGATGTCATGACGCCCACAGCAGCGAAGTAAAAAAACTTCTCCTTGTAGAGATGCCCAAAGAGTGTTTTCTATGCCATAACAAAGAAAAATATATTTCGGAGAAAAAGAAAAAACATCATTCGCCTGTTGCGACGGGATTGTGCCTGAGCTGCCATGAGCCGCACTCTTCAGACGCACAGAAATTGCTTTTAAAAGCTACCCCAGATGTGTGTTATATGTGCCATGATGGATCGGATTTTCAAAATAAATATAATCATTCTCCTGTTGCGTCAGGCATGTGCATGAGCTGCCATGAACCACATCAGGGTGATGTAAGAAAACTGCTTCTTGCTAAGCCCCCTATGCTTTGTTTTAATTGCCATGATAGGGCAGGATTTGATAAGAAAGATCAGCATCCTCCGGTATCAGCAGGGATGTGTACAGTATGTCATGAACCTCATGCCTCAAAAGATGTGGCATTGCTATACTATCCAACAACTGATGGCTGTCTTATGTGCCATCCCAGAATCGGTAAAGCGCCGCATGCAGCAGGTGGTGTTTCTCAGGTAGGCCATCCGCTCAAAGACAGGAAGGACCCGAAATCCAAATATGGAGAGCTTTCATGTACAAGCTGTCATGATCCGCACAGTTCTGATTATATAAATCTATTCAGATTTGAAGCAAAAACAGCCTTTGAGCTTTGCCCCAGCTGTCATGCATATAAGAAAACTAAGAAGTAAGCAGTAAACAAACTTAATGGTTTTTCAGGGAATTGTGTGGAGAAAATTTAGCTGCCTTCCTTTAGCAATGAGTAGCCGCAGGCTTTAGCCTGCGAGATACGCAAATAAATGCAGGGAAACCCTACTTAGCTAACTGACATTGATTGTAATTAATTTTGGCATTATTTATGCTAATTAAATATAAATAATTATGAAAAGACAAATAACTTTAATCAAAAGAATTCCCCGAAGTTCTGCATCGGGGTTTTCCTTGTCATTCCTGCGAAAGCAGGAATCCAGGAAAAAAAGACAAACTGGATTCCGCATCAAGTGCGGAATGACAAATTTGTTACCTATTGTTCAGTATTCGATACCTCGCAGCTTGCTGCGGGGTAGTTCATTAGTTGTTATCTTTTCCCTGTGTATTCTATTTATCCTGCAGTTATCAAAAAATAGCTCTGCTGTGGTCACTGGAGATTGTGAAGCCTGTCATGGTCTCTACCCTGGAATGATGGAGGAAGCAGAACCAGGTAAACCACCCCAGTATGTCTTGAAAAATGTCCTATGTGTGAATTGCCACTCGAATGCTGACAGGGATACCATTAAGATGCTTGGTGGCGCCAGTGTCCCTGTGGTTTACAACACAGTATCGCCAGTCCGGCCTTTAGCAGGTGGAAATTTCCATTATGTGGCAAAGGATTTTGGTGATAGAAAGGGGCATAATGTGGATGCTATTACTTCAATGGATACCAGATTCAAAGGAGTCCCTCCAGGATATGACAGATTGGCTGATCCCTCTATGATCGGATATAATCCTGAAAAGCCCTTAAAATGTGCGGGTTCTAACGGCTGTCACGGCAACAGAAATGTGGAAGACCCCTTTGATTCAATTATGGGCACCCATCATGCAGATGATAGCGCTATAGACGGCAGCACAACAGCCAGGAGTTATAGATTTTTGAAAAATACCAATAAGGTAAAAGGTGTCGTGGGTCTTGAGGATGATGAATGGAACCAAAACAGGACTTCAAAGAAACATAACGAATACTCTGTTTCGATTGATTTACTCTGTGCAAGCTGCCATGGTAATTTTCACAGCAAGGATAAGACTGGAAAGGAAAGTCCCTGGTTCAGGCATCCAACGGATATTGTTATGCCAAAGAGCGGCGAATATACGAACTATAACTCTGATGTCCCACCTCCGTCTGATAGACCTGACATAAGGATTTACAGCCCTGATGCACCGGTAGGCAGAGAAAAAATCCCGAAATCACCGAGCGATGAGGTTAAACGCGGAGAGGATATCGTAATCTGTCTCTCATGCCATGTTGCACATTCAAGTCCTTACGAATCTATCTTAAGATGGGATTATGACGCTCTTATTGCTGGAGAAGAAGGCAAGGGGGGCTGTTTTATATGTCATACTGGAAAAGCAGAATAGTGAAACGGGTTACGGCAACGGTTACGATGCCCGTATCGGTAACGTATAACGGTAACGTGAAAGAGCCGAACGACGTAGCCGATAGACGAAACGGGCTTCGTTACCGTAACCGTTTGACGTTCTCTTTATTCTTTACTCTTTATTTTTTGCTTTTATTTGTTTGTTTTCAATCAGATGTTGATGCCAGGGTTAAGGGAAAGTGCAAAGATTGCCACAGTATGCATTATAGCAGTGGCGGCAAAGAAATGACCTATGGAGGGCGTGAGGGGCCGTTTCCTGTATTGACAGAAGGTGGCTGTCTGGGCTGTCATGGTCAAAGCCCTAACGGTAATCAGAATATTATAACTATTGGAAAGGCAAGGATTCCCCAGATACTCCATCACATGGAAAACTCTGACCTGGCAGGCGGAAACTTTTATTATGTTGCAGATGGTTACAACCCTGATTATTCTAAAGGGCACAATGTCTCAGGCATATCCCTTCAGGAATCTCCTCCTATGGATGTGCCGCCTGCTTTTATACGAAGCGTTATAATTCCCGGTGGCTTAGGCCCGGCAGATTGGCCGGGGCAGCAGCAGCTTACCTGTGCCGGTACATGGGGCTGCCATGGAGACAGGACAATAGAGGACCCATTTAAATCCATTTATGGTGCACATCATACAGACGACAGTGAGATTGATGGCTCAACAGTGGGCAAAAGTTATCGCTTTCTTAACGGTATAACCGGAAAGGAGCATAAAGACTGGGAATATATGGCAACAATTGATAATCATAACGGTTATAGAGGTGATATGAATCATAGCTCTATGGATACTATAAGTTACCTCTGTGGTGAATGTCATGCCAGGTTTCATCCGCATGCAAATCTTGGCGGCAGCAGGGAGGTTGGTCAGGTTTATAATTCTTTATGGCTCAGGCATCCCTCTGACATCGCATTCAGCACTGTGCACGGCGGCTTTGCAGGCTCTGAGTATCAGGGTTATGTCAAATACAGTCTGGAGGCGCCTGTTGCTTTTGATAAGCCCACAGGTGGAGAGAATGATGTTGATATGAACAGTATAATCATGTGCCTCTCATGCCACAGGGCGCATGCAAGTCAATATTCTGATATACTGAGATGGGATTATAATAATATATTTGCCCGCAGCGGAGCCCCTGAGACAGGCTGCCTGACCTGCCATACAAAAAAGGGGCAATGACTGAAAACCTATCGCATGGAAAACAAGGAAATGTGTGTAAAATTCTATATAGTCTATGTAAACAGATACATAAATATGTAAACAGATACATAAATATGACGACTTACTAATAAGGTCATAAGTATGAAGACATTAATTATAAAATCCTTCCTAACCCCTGGTCGCCTTTGGCGCCGCCAGAGGCGGGTAAACTCCCTTTGCCATCCTTCGACAGGCTCAGGATGACAAATGTCATGGTGAGCTTGCCGAACCATACCCCTCTTTAGCAAAGTCGGTACGACTCGCAACCGAGAGGGGCGAGGGGAGATTTTCCAATAATGACGCCTTACTTATAAACTCCTTAGTAAGTCTTACGCAGATTGTCATTCCGGGCTTGACCCGGAATCCAGTCTTATGGTCTGGATTCCCGTTTGCACGGGAATGACGGAAGAAAATAATGTATAGAACTGTTAGGGACAGGATACTAATTAATGCCGGTTTTGGAATTGATGACTAAAAATTAAATAGATTAACAAAAAATGTAAAAAATGCTTGACAAAAATAGTTACAATATACTTAAATAAAATTATATAAAGCTAAGAGCGAAGCTTATGGGTTCATAGTTTTATGTTTTTTTATATGTTGGACAAAGCTGGCATGATGATTGCTTTATATATTAGTGGGTAGTAAAGGTTTAAGGGTTTTAGAACAATTGCTCTTGGCTCTATGCCCCAAGTCCTTTGCTATCCGAGAAAGGAAACGGTTAAGGTGACGGCAACGAAGCCCGTATTGGTGATGTTAAGCGGTCCGCCTGAGGCGGATAAAAAGACGAAGACGTAGCCGATAGACGAAACGGGCCTCGTAACCGTAACCGATTTAGTGATGACTATTAATCTTAAAATGGAAGGAGGTGAAACATAATGAAAAAGATATTAGTAATAAGTCTTGTAACCCTTGTTTCTCTCGTCTTAGTCTACGGATTTTCAGATGCTGGAGTTACCGGTCGCTGTGATAATTGTCACACAATGCACTATAGCCAGAATGGAAGCCAACTTTCAAACTGGGGTACAGGTGGTCCGTATGGTGCCCTCTTGATAAATGATTGTCTCGGCTGCCATTCCAATACTACTGACCAGGTAACCATTTTAACACCGAGCGGTAGCAGGATACCTATTGTCTATAACACTACAGCATATCCAGTTGGAGCAAAAGGGACAACAACCGCGCTACTTGCAGGTGGAAACTTTTTCAGTACTACCGATGCCAACGTGCACAATGTAATATCAACTAATCCAGATGGTGCTCTTAACAACACCCCTCCCGGTACTACTGTTGCTCTGAGCAGCCAGCTAACGTGTGCAGGGCAAGTTGGTTGCCATGGAGACCGTTCCCAAAGTACTAACGAAGCGGCTGTAAGGACTGCACATCACGATAATGTCACGGGGACTTGTGATGGCTCAACCGTAGCAAAAAGCTTCCGTTGGCTAAATGGTGTTACGGGGGTAGAGGATAGTGACTGGGAACAGAGTGCAAATTCTACAGACCACAATGGGTATCAGGGTAGTACCAACTTTACTACTACTTCGACAATAAGCTCTCTCTGTGGCCAGTGTCATGGAAATTCAGGAACAGGTGGCTTCCACAGTGCGTTAGGTACTGGTGGTCCTTCCCCATGGGAGAGGCATCCTACAGATGTTGTCCTTACTGCAAGCGGCGGTGGTAGCGCGTTTGTGACTGACTATACGGTTTATAATTTACAGACCCCTGTAGCACTTGCTGCACCAGCAACAAATACATCAGCGGTAACTGCCGGCAGCATAGTCATATGTCTCTCATGCCACGCAGCACATGGAACTGACCAACCTGATCTCCTGAGGTGGAATTATAGTGATATGAATGCAGGACAAGGTGCTTCATCTGGTACCGGCTGTCTCAGGTGTCACCAGAGGCAGAGATAACAGAAATTAGGTTTTAATGTTGAGAGGCGACAGGCTGAAGGGCCTGTCGCCTCAGTTTTTGTAAATCAGGATAGTTGACAGCCTCGATAAATATTTCTAAAATCCTTTTATGAATCAACTCTTAAGACTCTTTCAACTAACAGTATTTATTATATTGATCCTAATATACTCAGTACTCACATACAAGAGGAATCTTATATGGAAGGACGATATATCTCTCTGGTCAGATGTAGTTAATAAGTCTCCTGAGAAAGCAAGAAGCCATCTTGAACTCTGTATATTCGGCAATAAAAGAGGGCTTTATGAACTGGCTGGATTTGAATGTAAGAAGGTCCTTAATCTGGAGCCCCACTGCTCAATGGCATATTTAGAAATCGGGTTTTCTCTGCAGAGAAGGGGTTTTCTCGATGGGGCTCTTGCTGAGTATAAAAAGGCGCTTCAATTAAGGCCGGATTATGTCGAGGCTTATAACAATATTGGAGTTATTTACAAGGAGAAGGGCTTGATAGATGAGGCCATCACATACTATGAAATGGCAGTTGCACTGAGACCGTATGATCCGAAATATATCACTACATATAATAATCTTATCAGGGCTTTAAGAGAAAGGGGTTTGATTGACAAGGCAATAGCGATGTGCGAGACGATATTCGGATTGAAACCTAATGATGCCAATATCCGGAACGAATGCGGTGTATGTTATATTTATAAAGGCTGGGTAGCCAAGGCTATAGAACAATTCAAATTGGCTATTGAGATAGAACCTGCTAATCCGAACTTCCATTATAATTTAGAGAAGGCCTATAGCTTAAAGGGATTAAAAGAGTTTAATTTTAAGGAGATGAAGAAAAGAAGGTGAATTAGTTCAACGAAAGGATCTCCGCATAATTAATGATAATCTTTCTTTAGCCTGAGTATTGTCAGGTTCAAGCTTTAGAACCTTCTGATAAGTCTCAATTGCCTTAGCTGTCAACTCCCTGCTCTTAGCGCTTTGCTCTGTGCTTTTTGCTAATTGCTCATGGCTCATAGCTTGCAACTCATAGCCCTTTGCTAATTCTTCATAGGCAAGACCCAGATTAAACAAGGTTATGGTATCATCGGGAGCTATGTTCAATGCCTTCTTGAAAAGCTCTGTAGCTTCCTCAAACCTTCCCGTCTTTCCATAAATAATGCCTAAATTAGATAGCGCCTGTGGATAGTCAGGCTTTAA